>JBGVTO010000243.1:0-19095 GCA_041862635.1 Phycisphaerae bacterium
CGCACTATAATCCAGGCCCGCTTGAACTGGCTAAGACTTATTACTGGCGTGTAGATGAATTTGATGCCGTCGATACATTTAAAGGCGACGTCTGGAGCTTTACCACTCAGGGCGCCGTCGGGAACCCGAACCCGGCTAATGGTGCTGTGGATGTAAAGCAAACACAGATTGTAACCTGGTCGCCGAGTGTCTTTGCTGCTTCGCATGAGTTATACTTTGGTACTGATAAAGATGCCGTGAAAAATGCCGATACCGGCTCGCCGGAGTATAAAGGCACCAGGGACCTTGGCTCTGAGAGCTACGACCCCGGAATGCTTGAGTGGGATACCACCTACTACTGGCGTATTGACGAGGTCAATAACGTCAATCCAGACAGTCCGTGGACAGGCATCCTCTGGAGCTTTACGACAGCCAACTTCCTTGTCGTGGACGATTTCGAGTCCTACAACGACATTGACCCCCCTGACCCAGAGAGCAACAGGATATTTGAAGCGTGGCTGGACGGTTATGAAATCCCGACAAATGGAGCTCTCGTCGGTAATGAGCTTCCTCCTTATGCCGAGCAAAGTATTGTTCACGGCGGCGTCCAGTCAATGCCGTATTTCTACGATAACAGTGTTGGGTACTCTGAGGCAACTTTGACATTGACTTATCCGCGTGACTGGACCGAGAATGGTGTTAGCACATTAACGATTTGGTTCAGGGGCGATTCGGATAACGCTGCTGAGAATTTGTACGTAGCTCTCAACGGCAACGCTGTGGTCAATCATGATAATCCTAATGCGGCGCAGGCGGCCGCCTGGACCGAATGGAATATCGACCTGCAGACTTTTGCCGACCAGGGTGTGAACCTGACTAATGTCGATACGATTTCCCTTGGCCTTGGTAACAAGAACAATCCGTTGGCTGGCGGTTCAGGTACGATGTACTTTGATGATATTCGGCTTTATCCTCCACCGCCGGAACCAGCACCATAACCAGAACTACCGGTCAATCATTTGCGGTGATAGTGCCCGGAAGGACGGTAACACTGCTATTTGTCAGATCTGGTGAAGAATGCTCCAATAACTTATGTGTGACAGCTTTGGATAAAGAATTAAAATGACATTAGGCAGTAAAACTACTAAGATCAGGATCCCGGCGTTTAGCTGATCGAGGCCGACGTAACCACAGCCAATCTTGACCCGTTCGCAGTAGCAAGTAAAATGGGAGTCAGCTGTCCTGGATGCAGCAGGATCAACTGCAGTATTCCGGTTTCGTGTCCGGGAAGCACGTGTGCTAATCGAGACAGCAGGAGGCTAAAATGTTTTTGAGAATCTTAATTGGTGCTATAGTGGCCTCTGGCGCCGTTTTGGTCGCAACAGAGCCGGCATCCGCGACCTACCAGGGTCCTCACCTGTGGGATGATGACCTGTTCGATTCGCTTGATCCCGGTTTTCCCGCCTTGAGCCAGGTCACCGCCCTTCAGAAACGCGGTGATATCTTAGGTGCTCTTTCGGCCCTGGCAGCATTTGTTAGGGCCCGAGAGGAACCAGCCGACTTCGGACAGAAGGCTAAGCGAGATCAGAATGCTGATACATCACGGGCCGAGAGTGTCCTTAGCCACCGGTTTGTCGTGGTCGGCATACCGCACACTTTCGGCGAAGACATCGATTGGAGTTTCAATCCAACAACGGCGCCGGGGTCGAGGCTTGACCGCGACAACGAATGGACCTGGCAGCTCAATCGTCATGGCGCCTGGGTTACGCTCGCTCGCGCGTATCAGGCTACAGGCGACGAACGCTTTGCAAAGGAATTTGATTCACAGTTCTCCGATTGGGTCGCCGAGTGCCCGGTGCCTATCAACGGGGCGAACCAGCGGCCGTATTCGAAGTGGCGCACCATCGAGGCAGGCATCAGAATGTCCTGGACCTGGCCGTCTGTGTTCACCATTTTCCGCAGATCGCCGTCGGTGAAAGACAGCACGCTTATCTCCATGCTCAAGTCCATGATCGAGCACGGACGATACCTGCGCTTATACCAGACAGGCGGCAATTGGGTCACAATGGAAATGAACGGCCTTTTCCACGTCGGCGTTCTTCTTCCATTTGTCAAGGAATCCAAAGACTGGCGTGACTTTGCCGCGAAACGCCTACTGGCGGAACTCGATACACAAGTCTATCCGGATGGCGCCCAGATAGAGCTGACACCCGGCTACCATAACGTTGCTCTGCGCAGCTTTCTTGGGCCGGTGGAAATCGCCGGGCCTTATGGATATCGTCTGCCGGATGGTTACTTGACAAAGCTCGAGCGGATGTTCGCCTACAATATGTGGGTGATGCGTCCCGATCGGGATGCTCCCCGCTGGAATGACTCGTGGCATGTGGACGTCCCTGGTATGCTGAAGAAGGGCTTCGCCTTGTTTGATCATCGCAAGGACTTCCAGTGGATCGCGACGAACGGCCAAGAAGGAACACCGCCTGACCACAATTCACGTTTCTTTCCATACGCCGGCCAGGTCGTCATGCGCTCTGGGTGGGAATCCGATGCACTGTTCTTAGGCTTTGAGGCCGGACCATTTGGTTATGGTCACCAGCATGAGGACAAGCTCGGCATCGTTATCTGCGCATACGGTAAAGAGCTTCTTGTCGAGGGAGGCAGCTACGCTTACGATGCATCGAAGTGGCGCCGGTACGTTCTTTCCTCCTATGCCCACAACGTTGTCTTAGTGGATGGCCAAGGCCAGGTGCGACGCGGCCTACCTCGTCAACAGTATGTCAGCAGGGAACCGGTCGATGTCGCTTTTCATTCGGACAAACAGTACGACTATGCGCGTGGGACATACGATGTGGGCTTTGGCAGAAGAGATCAATGGCCCGCGCGTCACTCACGCGAAGTCGTTTTTCCTAAGAAACCAGGTATTTTTTTCATCCGAGACACTTTGGAGCCTCTCGACGGCAAGTCGCACTCTTACCAGGCCCTCTTCCACCTCGATGCCCAGAATGTGAATGTTGACAGAAACAATGGCGTAGTCGAAACGCAGGATGCGGGCAGTGCGAACATCAGAATTGTCCCATCGCGAGGTGGGGACCTAAAAACCAGCGTTGTATGCGGACAAGAAATTCCTGTTGTCCAGGGCTGGCTGCCGCGTGGTCATGGAGTTCGCGGTGTTAAACCGATTCCCACTATTGTCTATGAGCGCCGCTCGGCAAAGCCGGTTCACTTTCTGACGGTGCTGCAGCCGCTTCGAGATTCAAACCAAAAGCGTGTCTCGAGCATTACCGAGCAAGGAGAAAAGATCCTCGTAAGTTTTGCGAACGGTGGGTCCGTTGACCTGAGCCCCATGTTACCTTGCCCTGCGGAACAGATCCCGGAGGAAGTCAAATCATCTTTCGCACCTCCGCCGGAGTTCGCGGAAGACTTCGGGACGTATAGGTCCTTACTCACCTTCCAGGATGGAAGTCCTGTAAAGACAGCGGCAGACTGGCAAAGACGAAGGAAGGAAATACTCGCTACATGGCGGAGCGTGACAGGCTCCTGGCCTGCGCTTATTGAGAAGCCTAAAGTCCAATACTCCGAGCAAAAACGCAGGGACTACTTCACCCAGCATCATATATCTGTTGAAATTGCACCGGATGATCAAACTGTAGAGGGTTATCTGCTTGTTCCTGACGGTGATGGCCCGTTTCCTGCCGTACTCGTTGTGTACTATGATGCTGAGACTGGAGCAGGCTTGGGCAAGGAGTTGCGCGACTTTGGGTATCAATTGGCCAAACGTGGATTCGTCGCTCTATCCATCGGGACGCCGGAGTTCTGCAGCCTAAAGCCTCCTTACAAGCCTCTCTGCAAGCAGAGCGAAGAAGAGCCCCCACTTCAACCGCTTTCGGCATTAGCGTATGTCGCAGCCAATTGTCACAATGCTCTGGCGAATATGCCCAACGTTAACGCTGAACGGATCGGTATCATTGGCCACTCTTATGGGGGCAAATGGGCCATGTTCGCGGCCTGTCTCTACGAGAAATTCGCCTGTGCCGTGTGGTCTGACCCGGGGATCGTATTCGATGAGAGCCGAGCCAATATCAATTACTGGGAGCCTTGGTATCTCGGCTATGAGCCAGGCCGGCAACGCCAGAGAGGCATTCCAAGTAGTGCAAATCCTCGAACAGGGGCCTACAAAGAGCTCGTTCGCAAAGGCCATGACCTGCATGAATTGCACGCTCTTATGGCGCCGAGAGCCTTTCTCGTCTCAGGCGGCGCCGAAGACCCGCCCGAGCGCTGGAAGGCTCTCAATCACACGCTCGCAGCCAATAAGCTTCTGGGATACAACAATCGCATAGCCATGACGAATCGGAAAAGTCACAGCCCGACACCTGAGTCGAACGAACAGATTTACGCTTTCCTTGAATACTTTCTCAAGCCAGATCGATAGAACCACTCTCAGTTCGATTAGACTACTTGCCGATGCTGGAATATGCAATATCCCCAAAAGAATTATATGATCGATACATTTATTTCTCACCGTCTACTAATCCGAAAAAAATGAAAAATTATCAAGAAATATATGTATTTTCACAAAAAATTGACATTTATTCGGACTCGATATAGGCAAAATCAACATTTGTGGAGACATTTTGGTGTCATAATGTCACCTAAAAATTGTGGTGTTTTCCAATTCTTGAAAGAGGTGGCTTTGCGTCCGTTATGTCACTCGTCCATAGCTTCTGTTTTCGATAGCTTTGCTCGCCATTCTTCAGCCTTTTCCCGCTGAGAGACTCTACTGAAGCGCCCTGTAGGGATACGCCTTCAGCGCGACCTCGAAGTCTTCCCGCTCCTCGTCGTCAGCGGGTGTTCTGTAGAAGCTGAAGAGTTGCGGTTCGTGCAAGGCCATCAGGTTCCACTCGATGAGTCCTTTGCTTCGCCATTGCTGCATACCAACACGGCCGTCGGCATAGCCAATCGTGCTGGTGTTGCTTCGGTGCCAGATTCCGAACGGGTCGACCCACTGTTTTAACTTTGGATACATAACCCAGGAATTCATGTTGTATCCCCGGGTGTCACATTCGGCCAGAAAGACCCACTTGGCGGCCGGCTGCTTGATGTCGGTATACTTGAGGCAAGGTATGATCTCCCAACCGCCGTTGGGATTGACCCCATTCAAGCCGCCGACGATGGAATAGGTCCGATAGGCATACTTGTGGTATGAAATATTCTTGCGCCGATCGGAGGGACAGCGGTAGACTCCTATATCCTTCACATAAGGCCACAGCACACCTTTCTTTATGTACTCCTTCTTCTCTTCAACACTGGAATCTCCTGTATTTGGCGGCATGACAACCCATGGTGCCAGTGTTTTCTCGTCATAGCTACCTCCTGGGGTTTGGGCGTTGACCAGTTTGGCGTCATTCTCATCCTTGTACATGAGCCAACCAAGCGTCAGGGTCCTTACGTTGCTGCGACAGTTAATGCTACGGGCTTGCTCTCTGGCAATGCGTAGTGAAGGCATCAAAATTGCCATCAGAACAGCTATGATTGCGATCACAACTAACAGCTCGATTAGTGTAAAAGCTCTTGTTTTCATTTGTATCTTTCCTTCCCATTAAAGAATACCTCAAGAGACTTCGAGAAAAAAATTAACACTGGCACTCCTTATTATATGTACTCTCAAAAAAAGATGCGCCAAAGCGGTGTTGTGTCCTGTTGATTCGATATTTTCTTTACGTCTTGGACTTATGGTCTGTATTATATTAAGTCAGGCCGAATATGTTAAACTGGAAATTTTTCATTCTTAGGGGTTTTCTCCTAAGCTTTTCCGCAATAAATCTTTGTGAAGCCAAAAAATTCTACAACTCGCGAAAATGGGGGCATTTTCGGGGCATATGTACACGGCTCGGTGCTCTCCTTGTCGGCTGGTGGGACTGGTCTACTATATTTGAGGGAACGTCTCGGAGTGACAGCTATGCTCTTGCCCTGCGACCATTTAGCTCTTGCTTCATTAGCCGACCCATTTTGAATTTCACTACTCTCTTGGCTGGAACATGGATTCGTTCGAGAGTCTTCGGATTTTGTGACGTCCTTGGTGCGCAGTCACGAGGTTCAAAAACGCCAAAGTCGCGGAACTCTAAGCGGTTGCCCTTGGCAAGTTCGGAGATTATTTCATCTAAGAAATTCTGAACTGTAACTTTAACAAACGTATGCTTAGTCTGAGTACTTTCAGCAATTCTCTCGATAAGTTCTCTTTTTGTGATTGTTGACATAGACTACCTCCAGAATGATTGATAATAACGGCGGTAACACTCAAACGAGTAATCAGAGTAGTCTAACGAATAAGACACTTTCAATCAAACACTTTGGCATTTTGGCACTGATAGACCTTTGTAATCATCCGTGGTAACAGGCCGATATGGAACGACCGCTGGCAGCTCGAATAACCAATTAAGAAACGATCCTGATTACGTATGCATGCTGAAATCCTGCCATTCAATCTTCCCTATGTTCTTTAGTGCATAGCCTACCTCGCGAAGATAATCACCATAGCACACTTGTACATGGAATCCCTGCATTTCGGTAAGCAACTTGTGGCAATCACCGTCGATCTCTATGTCGATCTGGGACCGACAGGCTGGATGAGAAGGTGAGTCAAGCACCTTTCCACGGAATCCTTGCCACTTCGTACATCTTAGATTCGGGATTATGACCGTGACGATCTGCCCTTTCGTATACTGGACCTTAGTCGCTGCACCGTAGTCTGATTCGAAATGGGTCATAATCTTGGCTGGCTCGTAATCCTTGCCATTCATTTTCCTGGGGGCGGAACAATGGGCCACCGTGAAGATGCCATGGTGCGGAAAATGCGAATTGCACACAAAGGTTGGCTTGCTGGCGATCCAACGCATCAGCACACCGGGCAAAGTGTGCGTGAGATCAGTGTGACAGTAAGCTGTATATCCTTCGTCATTTGCCATGCTCAGTACTAAACAAGGTGGCGTGTCGAGCATCTCGATAACCGATCTTCCCATACAGTGGGCAAATCCGAAGTTTGTCGCGCCCGACTCGCTCATCAGCTTTTTGCAAACCTCCAAGGCCAGAAAAGAGTTAACCACGAACTTCCGATCGGTCTCGAGGGTGATATTGCGCAGAGCGAGTAGTTCGTTCGTCTGTCGCTCGACATCATTCATGACGTCCTTATTCGTCCGGGCTTTTCCTAACCGCTTGGCGAATTCCACCTCAGAAACGATTTCGAAGTCGTAATCCCAGACTTCTTTTGCATGAACGGGTCCAAGCCTTTGGCCAGGTTCGCTATAGGCAACTAACCCTCCGATGGCAAGCATCTTCGTTCCCTTGGCATTCTTCAGCCCGTACAGCGCCCGTAACCGCCAAAGAACCTCTTTATAGTCGTCGACCACAATGTCGTCAACATCCATATTGGATTCTTCAAAGGTGTCACCATTTCTGCGCAAGAGCCGCCAATGGGCGATTTCGTACCAGAGGTAGTGATGATCGGACTTATGCCTTAAAAACATTATTTTTGGCGTCTTGGAGTCAACAACTCTATATACTTGCCAACCGCCAGACGGATACACCAAGAATATGTCACAGTCGGTGCCTACCACCTCATCTGCTTTTTGATCGCTATTCACCAGTGCCATAGGCAAGACCTCGATGGGAAACTCTGCTTCGGATGCCAGTTTCTTCAATTCAGCTTTAATTCTCCTGGCCTCTTCCTTTACCTTCTCTCGCGTTGTGAGCCCACCGTAACTCCGCCAACTACTTTTCTCTTGCCGTTTCTCAATTTGATAGATAAGAACCGGCTTGATTCGCAACGCAGCACCCCGGGGCAAAATTGTTCCTGATGAAACCGGTTTTGTGGAAACGGCACGAGTCTGCGACGTTATTGCAAATGTTAGACCACCCAGTGCGGCCACGCTAGCAAAGCCACCAAGAAACCCACGGCGGCTTATGCCCCTTGTGGATGTTTCAGCATGTCTACCGCATGAACAACAGAGCGCACAGAATTTTGAGTTGTGTTGTAGTTCACCGTTTTGCATGGCTGACGCCCTCCTAATTAAGCCTAGATTTTCGGTGAAGACAGCAATACTGCCAGACTTTTATATTTGACTAAGTTACCAAATCTCCTCGATTGACACAACTACAAGGTTTTAGTTGTGAGACGTCTTATGCCGCAGGACAGGATCAACATTAGTATATACCTTACTTGTTAGATCTGACGAAGAATGCTCCAATAACTTCTGTATGACAGCTGTGGACACTCTCAAAAGAATTATATTATTGATACATTTATTTCTCACTGTCTACTTAATCTGGAAAAAATGAAAAATTCTCAAAAAATCTTTGTATTCTCGCAAAAAATCGACATTTATTCGGACTCGATATAGGCAAAATCAACATTTGCGGAGACATTTTGGTGTCATAATGTCACCTGGAAATCAGGGTATTTTTCAGCTCCTGAAAGAGGTACTGTGTCACTCTTCTACAGCTTCTGTTTGCGGCAGATTGCTTTCACAAAAAAGATATGATAGAATAACATGCTGGCGCGGCCTGCACCAGGACCGTGCAGGCAAATCATTCAACAAGGATTTGTCGGCTGCCAGTGGAGAGCGAATATGATCAGGGCTTTACATATCGGTTTACTTATTCAAATGGTGCTGGCCAGCTCGGGGCGCGGTCCCGGGGAGTATGTCCGCATCGAACGGCTTTCCGAGCGTGTGCTGCTTGCATACTGGTTGGGGACCGGCCGGTGCAACTTGACTGCGATCCAGTCCGAGAAAGGCCTGGCCATCGTCGATACAGAAATGTCCCCGCGGATAATGGCCCCGATCAAGGAGAGGATTGAGAAGGAGTTCGGGCGCAAAGACTGGGCGTACGTCATCAATACACACGCGCACATGCACCACGCCAGCGGCAACAGTCTCTTCAAGGGTGCCGTGGTTGTCGGGCACGACAATCTGCCCAGGGACATGGAGTGGTTGGTGCATAAGCAGGCGGATCCTGCCTGGAAACGCAAAGACCTCGATCGTGCAGGTCAGACCCTTCGAAACCTGTCGGCCGTCCTGCCTCAAGTTGCACGAAATCGTCGACAGGTAAGACAGATTCGGGGCGAGATTGAGTTCTGGAAGCTCTATGTGCAGGACATGGAGGAGGGTTATGAAGTGGTCCCGCCGTCGCTAACGTTTGCCGACCGGCACACGTTGGACCTGGGTGACCTTCAGTTGGAATTGGTGTTCTTCGGTAAGGGGCATAGTCTGTCCGATATTCTGGTTTACGTTCCGGAGGAGCGGCTACTGGTAACGGGAGCGATTGTGTACCAGCGCCGTCACCTTCCCGAGATTGGCGAAGAGTCGGAACTCCAAGACGTGCATCGCTTCCTGGAGGTTCTAAACAAGTTTCTCGCCGAAGGAGTGAAGATCGATCATGTGGTCCCGTCGCACAGCCCACCGCTACGGCAGAACGATCTTCGGCCAGTTCTGGACTATTACCAGAGAATGCTCAAGGAGGTGCGCGCGGCCCAGCAGGAAGGACTTACCTTGGATCAAGCCACTGAGCGACTCGCCGTGAGGAGGAAGTTCCCCGCCTTCCGTATACCACCTCCTGGCGATTGGGCCCACGGCATGCACGAACGCAACATGAGGAATCTTTGGCGCATCCTACGAGAAGAAGAACAGCAGCAGGAAACAAAAGGCGCCGTGTTCCCTCCGTAGGAAATAGCCGCACACAGAAGGCGCTGTTCCACTATCATCTTATATAGCGGGAATAGCCAACACATTCAATTTTCTCGGATGTTTTGTGTTCTTGTGGGGAAATTCCACTGATATCGGATCAGCTTTTCCATCCCATACCCTGCACCGTCTACTTAATTAATTAATCCGATTTTATCTTTAAAATATTTGTTTTTTTGGCAAAAATTCGGGATTTAGTGCTTCCATCAATCATCAAATTTGACATATGTGGAGACATTTTAGAGACATAATGTCACCTAAAAATTGTGGTGTTTTCCAGCTCCTGAAAGGGGTGACTTTTTGAAGAATTCTGGCATTTTGCAATTCTCTGACCTCGACAATTTCATCAGGCCTTAACTGCTTTTTTCTTTTGTCCGAAGGATATCTTTGTACGCCAATTCTTGCCTGCTGAGCACATAACACAATCTAAGAACACTATTGATGATATGTTCCGAGTTTCACGCCTGGCACCTCTCCTCGTGGATAACAGTGCATCTTGATTGCCAGACTGTCTACCGGCACGCGGAAATCCAGGTTTGAAAAATCCTTGAAGATTATTTCTACCAACTTACTCCCCTGCTCAAGATTGAGTCCATCGCGCACATCATCGAGTTGCCGATACTTCTTATGCTTTTGCCATGGAACTCCCCAATTGAACAGTCCCTGATCCGGGCCTGTGGAATAGAGGTTATGGTTGAAAGCGAGTGAGAGTTTTTCCAGAGTCAGTCCACCAGGCTTGGCTTTGCCATCCCGGGCAGGCCAGTGGCGACTATCCCGAATGTCGAACCAACCCCAGGTCTGTGCATCGCGATTATAGGCTATCACGTTGTTGCGGATTATGTGATCATGGTTCCATACTGGCTCACTCTTCTTGTCGATTCGGGGCGTCGAACGAGTTTGCTCACGGAAGTTGAAGCCTTCCTTATTGCCGAGAATTAAGTTGCGCTCAATGACACAATTCGGCGAGCTGGATATACTTATCCCGGCTCTCGCTCCCCAGGCATCAGGGTGGTGGGCAAATCCATTTCCGATGATGACATTGTCGTGCGCGTGAAGCCCGTAGGATATCTCGTAGTATATGCCAGAGTCCTCATTGTTGGCGATCAGGCAATTTCGAACTACGTTATTTTCATTACCAATATCAAACCAGATTCCGTTTCCCCTGTTTTCAACAATAACCGAGTTTTCTATGACAGCTCCGCGAGTCAATACAATTTTGTTCCCTCCGGCTTCCCAACCTCGCATATATCCTTTTATGTTATTGTTGTGTATTATGCAGCCGGTCATAAGAAGGTTATGGGCGCGTCCTGCTCCAAAACCCATTTGACCGTTATACTGGAATATGCAGTTACGAACAGTTATATTCTCTCCGGCAAACTGCGCACCGCTCGCATTAAAATACTCAAACAGGCAGTCTTCAACCACGTCATGATTGCCGGAGAAGACTACCGCGGCCTTCTGAGCAGGATTAGTCGCGTATCGGAAACGGATTCCTTTAATGTGCACGTGAGCTCCTTTGCACATCCAAATCTGACTACGCACAGATACCTCAACGAAATTCTTTCTATCTGAAAGCTCCCTGTTATTTGCCGCCCAAGCGTACAGGCGCTTTGCATCCAGATCGACGAAGAAGGTTCCCCTGCTCAGCTTGTTGAAACTGAGAATCTGTCGCAACGCATACCCATCAACAAAAACCTGCTCGCAGCGACCAATGAGGCGATGAAAGTCGTCGTTTGGATGTGTCACAAACCTGTGAGGCCAGTCAGTGCTGAAGATGTTGACGTCGGAATCTTCTTTATGCCAATCGGTTATGCGGTCTGCTCCCGTCACGATCACGTTTGCCCCTACCGCAGCGTAAAATTTGATCGGTCTATCCGGCAGACCGCTTTTCTCGATAACAACTTTTTCACGATAGATGCCGTTGTGGATAATAACTTTATCCCCCGGCTTAACCAGTGACACAGCTTCGCCGATTGTCTGTACCTGCTGTTCTTTCCCAATGCCGGTCAGCTCCTTTTGCGAAACATGCCACGCCTTGCCCTCCACTCTGGCGCATAAACAGAAGCCCGCCATATACAAACACACGATCCGCATTCGGAAGAAATGTCGATCCTTCATTGCCCTACCATTACCTTTCTGTCTGTTACCAGCCTTACTACAAGAAATAAGCATAGTCTCTGACTATTTCTATATGATGCAGTCACCAAGCCTATAATGCCACCTGTTACGGGAGTCTATGCCCGTCACACGCAGCCGTCAAGGACGACAAGTATTTGGAATCTCGGCAGTGTTTATCGTCAGCGGATACTACCTGATTTGTATTGTTATCTTCATATGGTTCCATCTGTAATTGACGGTATGGGACTTTCCTGAACTATCTTTCATCGCATCAGACCAAATCAACACCATCTCTCTTCCGTTCTTGCTGATCCACTTGGGTGATAGCTTGGGTTGATAGGTCAGGTTCTTGGGATGATCAACTATCCAGTAGTTTGTATAGTAGAACTGATGCCATGGACCATACGGATTTTCAGAATACCAGAAGCTAAGACTGCCTGTTCTAGTGTGCATCCATGAATCATAGTAGTCCTTATCCGAAGAGGTCATTCCTCGTCCTGCATACGTACCACCGTTGGCCATGATGTAAAACCGAAGGCCTGGATTCCATACCACTGACGGTAGCCATGAGTACCATCCGAAATAATTACCGTCCCGGCTCTTTTCAGGAAAAACATGCACATAGCCCCGATTTCTGATATCGGTAGTCCAAATTGGCTGGTTGTTGTCATACTTCTGAAAATAGTCCCAGGCACTTCGAATACCAATCTTATTCTTATGAACTCTGGCTAATAACAGCTTGTGAGCGTATGCCCCCTCAGGAGAATAAATGTATACGTAATCATCTTTTGCGGCTGAGTTGTCTTTTCCGTCCTTCACAAAGTCTACATAGGAAAATGGATAAGCCTCTTTCTCTTGATGGGGCAGCCCAAATTCCTCCAAGAAGAACATTTCACTGGTATTCACTTCATTTCTGGCATCATCCAATGGGCCAATCTTTCGTTCGTTCCCATAGCGATTCACTCGGTGCCATGTTTTTCCATTGTCATCAGATTTCAACAATTTAATTCCTCCTAAATGGCCCTGACCATTGATTGGCGGGATTTTAAAAACAACTGAGTAGAGAACGCCATCGACCGAAACAATGCCGTATCCGAACCAGCTTCCGGTTCCCCAGACAAACTGTGGATAATTGCTGATATCTTCCTTCTGTAAATTATCAGGGCCACCGACAATACGATATAGATGACTATGATAACTTTGCTTGCCTTTCAACCAGTTACCATCGCACATCGATGTTATTTGTGAGTCATCCCCAGCCCATGTGATGCACCACCCAGCAACGCTGGGTTTTGATCGATACCCGCCGCTGGCGGGTCTCCTCTGCCGCCGGACTATACAGCGGTCGTTATGAAAGGTGACTCCACTTGGAAATTGTCTGACTGTGCTGAAGTTAGCTTCAGAAATGGACGTTATAAACAAGAGTGAAAAAACAAGTATACAGTCTGTTATCTTTTGTTTTGTCAAAATAGATACTATCAATACTTTTAACTATTCGTTCAACTCATTCCATCTGATAAGAATACTATTTTTTACAAGCAAGGGTAAGGCTCTGGCCTGCTAATGATATACGAAGACCACTACAGATTTCAATCTGTTCTGACGATATCCTCAGATGATTTCCAGACTTTCCTATTGTCACCTACGGCGGTCAAATGACCAAATTCAACATCATCCCACCAGGCATTAGTACTCCAAGTTCGTATTGCGAATCTACCGCCGGGAAGGGGCTGTGGATCTCGTATATCATGTACGAGATTATTGTTTATATAGTATCGCAACCGTCCCTTCCAGATAGTGGCAGCAACTGAATATTCCTGGTTCACCTCAGAACGGATATCGGACTCGTGCAACAGTTGAAATCCTGGATTCCGGCGTAACCGACTCCATCCGGGACGGCATCCACCGACGAAAGTAATAATGTAGTTTAGAAAATCATGATAGTCCTTATACTCTCCTGAGCGACCAAAGCAAGCTAACGAGCCATTTAGCTCGCGCGCGTGCAAGAAGATATTCAGATTGGACGCGTTGTTCTCAACTGGTTGTACTGCTTGAGCACGAAAGCGTACGATCAGGTCAGCAGGTAATTCAGGACAGTACCAAATTGTTGCTATGTTCGGCTTTTCGGTATTAGGATTTTGCACCCAGAGTCTGCCTTGGTTAATTTTGACATCACTGTTGCCTTCGACAAACCAGTGAAGTAGGGATTCCTCCTCATCAAAAGTTTCATGTGCAAGCCACCGGACTTTATAGACATCTTCCCCAAGACACACCTTGTCGATCGTTATCTTTTTACCAGATAGAGACGCACTATATGAGTCTAATTGTACAGGTTGGTTATACTCCATACCTGTTACCTGTGTAGTAGATTGTGCAGTATGTAATTCAAGACAATAGGAACCTGGCATAGCCTCAAAGTAGATACATTTGCCCTCATCTGTTGCTCGGACCATTGTAACATGTTTGCCATTTCTCGTAACTGACCATAATCCAGATTTGAGGCCACAAATAAGCATCTTGGTCAAAGCAGTTCCATCGAGAACAAATTCAGCTCTTCTAAGTAATTCGTCGGCGCTCCCAAAAAGAACCGCAATATTAAGAACTTGGACGCCGATTAGACTTTCACTTTTGATTTTATGGACGGACGGCCCCTTAGATACAGTGTCATCCATCATAGTCGATACGTGCAGGAAGGTATCAGACTTGGCAGGTTGTTCGGGTGATATCTCAATTCTCCAATTACCAGGCTCAGCAGCTCCGCCCTTGCTTGTAGCGAAGTTCCTTCCGATGCTTTCGATCCAAAACTCTTTACCAGGACCACCTACTTTCGTGATATTAACTTTCTCCGGGACCAGGCTTTCGAAGACGAGCTTGCCTGCATATGTGTCTTTGCCTGTGTAGTTTTTGCTGTTTCGGACTATGGTTACCGTTCGTCCCTGTATCATTGGCTCTTGAATGGAATGCAACAGCCAGGTTTTTTTGAACGAAGCCTTCGTAGAAACAACCCGATCAAAAATGACAAGCATACAAGGCCATACCGAGTCAAGTGTGTTGAATGTAACCATGCTGCGTGTGACACTATCGACCTTAGATGAGGAATATGCTTGAGTAATGTCCCCTGCGATGTAGCTGTAAACTGGTGTCGTGGGATTGGGGCCGAATTCGTGGGCGGTTACTCTGCCCATCCTATAGTCATTTCCAAGAAGAGTATCCAAATCCCTGGGGTGGTCAGCCCCGTTATTCGGCCATCGCTGGCCACCATCATTAACCGAATCTTTTGCCATCTTCTCTGATGGATCATATATCAGCAGTCCATTATGGGCGACTGTCTGATGATGGTAGTTGAGCCAGTGAGGGCTGCCGTAAGGCTGGTCCTGTCCCTGATAAAGACCTGAGGCTATTGCCAAGGGGCCGCGATAATAAATCTGGAAGGTGCCAAAATCCTTGCGCTGGTGATTTCCAAAGAAGTACTCACCGATTCGCATGTGGATAACCGCGTCTCTGCTTTCAGGATCTAAGCCCATCCGCCACCCGGTACGAGCAACCATCTCGCCCATAGGCTCAGCGAAGTATTTTGATAGAGGTAATTCTCTAAGTGGGCGTTTCTCTAAGCCGGCTCTTCGAAACAGTAGTGCGAATATCAGATCGAAAAATGATGGCCGACCATAAGAATCCGAATCAGCCATCTCAAGCAAATAAGGATCCTCGTAGTACGTACCGGCCAAAAGCATCAGACGTCGCTTGGAATTGCTCCTGCCGCTGCAGTCATAGGTATCTCCGCTTCTGAACTGCTGACCATCCGGTCGCAGGTGATACAGAAGTTGATAGGCCACAAATTGCTGCTGTCGTGTGAACACATCTCCTGCACGGATTCGCCGAAACAACCAGCTCGCCAGCAGGTCGTGCTGGAACCTGGTGGCGATGTAGGAATCACCTTGGTGATGCATGTGGGCGGAGTATAGAAAATTACGAACGGGTACAAATTTGGTAAAAAACAATTGCGCTGCAGCATCAAACATCTGAGGTGACTCATCATAAATTGCCAAACCTGCCGGTAACTGGTCCGTAAGCAGCCAACCTTCGGTACCATGACCAACTACGGCGTGGCCGTTTGGATTAGCTGGGTACCCAGGATGATGAGAAGCAGCGATACGCTTAAATTCTAAGATGAACCGATTCTTCTCCTTTGGTAATAGCAGGTCATAGCACCAATCATATACACAGGCCCCCCAATGCATAGCATTATTGGGTGTTCGAGCATCAGTACACTTCTTAAGCTCACGTAAAGCATTTACAATAGCGGAACGACCCTTTTCCTTCTGGCCAGTGGTGAGATAGACAAATGCCTGACAAAGTGGGTGCCTGCTCTCTCTAACAATTGCCCAGGAAACTGTAAATTCCGGCGAATGTAGTTTTGCCTTTATCTCTGGTATATCATTTGGCCTTACATAAACTCGTGGATGGCCCTTGGGAACTATAGAGGTTTTGATGTCAGTGCCCAAAACTGAGGATATAGCCAACGCAAGAAATAAGACAATGAAAGAGATAGTTCTTGTAGTAGATGTCATAGGAATTCCTACTACTTTGCATTAATCACCGGACAACTTTATTTAAACCAAAATCCGCAGTACATAGCTAACATAACTATGGCTGCGTTGGTTAAATGCTCGGAGCAGTCGAATCTGTAGTGGACTGATGTTAACTTTCCTTGCCGGGTTAATTTGTTCAATCCCATATCATCTCCTGCTATGCTCCGTATATGTATTAGTATATTCTACCTTATCCTCCTGAATCGTGCAATGTTCTGCGATTCAGGATAGCGTCAAGTATTATGTGCAAGCAATGGCCGCCTATGAAGACCATAAACTCAAATACTAAAATCCCTGTTCCCATAATTTTTTTGAGGCATTCTCGTTATGACATTTCAGCCAATGTGCACTACTTACATTCAGCAACAACCTGGCAAGGACATTGAGAACGTTTACATTTCTTGCGATTTTTATAAAGTCTTGAAAAAATGGAGCTTATGGCGTATTATTTGTCAAATTGGGAGATAACGGGTTTTACGGTTATATGTTGGTCGTAGTCACCGACTCAAGAAAATGGAGCCATATTTGGTACTATCCCACATATCTCATGCGTTAGAGAAATTTATTGCCGACTGCGATTTAGCCCACTACTATAGGTCTTAGGGCACCGCACAGCACCTGATGGTGTGATCCTTATGCGGTGCCAGAAATCACTACCCTTGTGAATGTCAACATAAAGTAAGGAGAGTACCAATGAATCGACGCAGTTTTCTCCAAACCAGTATCGGCACCCTCGTTGTGGGCAATGCTGCTCTTCAGGGATGCCGGACGACATCGGATGCGCCGTCACGATCCGCCCTGTCCACTGCCTCGACCGCATGGAGCCAGACCCTCGCGAGCCAGATCCGGATTAACCTTAAACCAGTGATGACTAATATAATCCACACCGGCGTGTGGGAAGGGCCATGCCGATTCAACGTGCATTCCCCTGGTGAGGAAATGGCTGCGGCACAAAAGTCGTTCAACGAATGGGCGGCCGACATCAAAACCAACGGTCTGGGGCTTGATGCTGAAGACGTGAGTATCCTCGAACCGGTGCACATTACCTTCTCAGAAGATTTCGTACTGAAACCACAAGAGTTGAATAAACTAAAGAAAGACAGCTCGGAGACAGACGTGTTTTTTATTGCACCGCACGGTTCGTCGATTGCTAGCTTCGACATCGGCAAAGAATTTCACAAATCCATCATCCTGCAAGGACTCAACTGCCGGACCGTGGATATTTGCGCCTACTCACGGAGCAATGGTATAGAGGTCTTTGTGCCGCACAATACCAAAGAACTGTGTAAGCTAATCTCTTTGCTGTGCGCCCGCAAGGCTTTTGTACAAACCCGAGTCCTGATGCCAACCGACCGTGGTCTGCCTGCGGTTGCTTCTCTGACTGGCATCAACGAACCGGAAAAGCTCCGAGAGCGATTTGGTATCGAGGTAATAAGGATCTCCTACCGCGAACTTGCCGACGAAATGGAACGCGTGATGGGTAGCGCGGCCGAGACGGACACGGCCCGGCAACTGGCCCGGCAGTTGATCGAAGGTGCGAATAAGACCTACCTGGAAGACAAGTACGTAGTCAGAAGCATGGAGTTCTACAGTACGGTCAGGAACCTTATGCAGAGGCATCACTGCAATACATTCACCATCGAGTGCTTCGAGTTTTGTTCCAGCAGACTCCCCGACAAGTGGGACATCACACCGTGTGTGATTCACACCTTGTTAAAAGACCAAGATATCGCCTCGGCGTGTGAGGCCGACCTGGGGGCTTTGCTCTCTATGCGTCTGCTAATGTCCATCGCCAAGAAGTCGTCCCATTTGGGGAATATGTTCCACCGACAACCGAACATACTGGTGATCAACCACAGTGCACCGGGTATCAAGATGAATGGCTTTAGCGAACCTGGCCTGCCCTATCAACTCGGCCGCTTTGTCCATTCGGGGTGGGGAACCAAAGCTGTAGTAGATTTCATGAACAATGCGGAGAAGCGGGTGACGGTTGCCCGGATGAATCCTACCGCCACAAAGGTGTTGCTGTTGAAGGGCATGCTCGTAGGCTCCAGTGGCTGGGGTGAAGACAAGCTGGGCTGTTCAGTCGAGGCACATGTAAAGCCAGTCGACACCGGTGACTCTGCGGTCTTCGTCCGCAAACAGAAAGACTATGGAAACCATCTCATATGGACCTATGGTGATTATGTGGACGACATGGTACAGTTGTGTGATATGCTTGGTCTGCAGACAGAGGTTGTGAGTTGAATGGATTGCTGTGGTAGTGTGGCTCCCATGACAGTAGTGCTTGATAGGTAGACACTTACCGGTATCTGTTCAGATTGAACGTAAGAAAGGAGGTATTTCAAACATGAAATTAAGTCTCGACTCGATCGGATATGGAGGGTATTTTACCGCTCCCGGAGAACAAGCGAACCTTGAGGAGGCCATGAAAAGGGCTGCAAGATTCGGTTATGATGCAATCTGTATTTATGCCCACCGTCCGATAGGTTTTCCGATGGACATAGATGAGGATCGTCGTAAGAAACTTGTGGATTTGGCCGGTGAACTTGATCTTGACTTCGGTGGCGTTGTGTGTTGTACGAACTTCCAGGAAGCCAACCACGTGCTTTTGTATTCGCAGGAAAAAGAAATAATGTACGTAAGATCAGCCATTGACCTGGCGAAAGATGTTG
>JBGVTO010000244.1:0-18435 GCA_041862635.1 Phycisphaerae bacterium
ACAAACAAGGCCCTCCTAATCAAATATTTTGTGGTTTTCTCTTTAATACCACAACGGTCAATGTGCCAAGACAAACCAGCGGGAACCATTAATAACAGAATTAAAGAGGGGAGCTCGGGTTCCTGGCGGGGGTTCCGGGAGTGGTCCTGGTTCGGTGCTCCCCTCAAATCAAGCCCTCGAAGGTCGGCGACCGCAGATGACCCATTTCAGTCAGCCCGAAGTAACGAACTCTGCACCGCCAGCCGGCCAATCGGCATATAGAGCCGGAAGGACAACCTAACGGCTCTTGCAGCTTTGGTGCCTTGGCCAATTCAGCCAGGAAGTCCCCCCTCTGCCTTCTGGTAAGGCCGCTGCTGACCTTACCCTTATAGACCAGCCTGCCTTGAACCCTCTCACCGAGCAGCAGCGCACGTACGGCCTTTTCGCTTCGTGTCGTGCAGCTACTTGTTTGTCTGTTTTTTCTATTGGCTCAGGGACGCAAAATTCTCTGGCCAAGGATATACTAATATTAGGAATAAGAAGCGCTAGGATTATCCAGAACAACAGAACAAACATTAGCGAAGTGGCTGATTTCTTTGTTGAGCAGGAGATAAATATACCGAAGTTATAAATCGCCGAGATGTAAATCAATGAAACAACATACATCATAGTAATCGCTGCCCAATCTGAGTCTTTTAGTTTTACACTAGGAGGCAGGCAAAGTATAAGTAGGACAACCATAAACGCTATCGTGATTGGTATGACTAAAGTTATCATTCCTGCCCAAAGTTTGCCAATAAGTATCTGATGTCGAGATATTGTGCCTGATAGTATCAGCTTCAATGTTCCCTGCTCCCTTTCGCCTGATACAGTATCGTAGGCGATCATCAGGGCTAAAATGCTTAGCATTATCTCAAAAATCAAAGAAATATCCAACGTCGGAAAAATAACAAGCAGAGGATTTTTTTCTAAGTACTTACTTTTTATTTCAGGAACATTTTCGAGATCAATTTTTACCGAATTACCTAACCGTTTTTCCAAACCTTCGCTAAAAATCGATAACACTTCGGGACGGCGGTAGATAATTGGCCTGATGTTCTTGTAAACTCTTGCTTTTCTAAGCTCAGCTGCATCATCAGCCACTGCTTGGTTATAGTATTCCAACCTTTGCTGATAGTCCTTTAGCAGGATAAACGTAAAAACAGCCATCAAAACCACGCAAAGTATCGTCCCCACTGTGAATTTGAATGTCACCAAGTTCAGTAACAATTCTTTCTTGGCGATTTTCCAAATCATGGCGGGTTTCCTTTCTTTATCGCACGTCATATCTCATAAATCCCGCAAAGGCCGACACAAAAAACACGACATTAAACAAGACAAGTATGCCCCAATAAGGTAGTACCGCATTTAATTTCCCTCTTAAGGATTCCTCTTTGAACATAAAACGTGGGCGATCACTGACATCCAGAAAAGATTCCGCATCATATGTAGGATCTTTTTCCATCGCATCCTTAACTTTCTTATTCAGATATGGCCAAAAAAGTTTTCCATATTCGCTTTTAACTTGCTCGAAGTAGTTTAAACTCCGCAGGCCTGTTCCAGTTAAATCAGTGGCAAGATAAACAAAATTCGCGTATGGAGAAACACATGCTATGCTTTTCGCAAGTTTAGTCTGAGCAGCAGCCTTTGTAGTCAAGTCCTTTCGAAGCTTATCGGCTTTCTCTCCTTGAATACGATTGGCTTTGCTCCATGCCTGATTTAGCTGCTCGCGAAATGCATTCATCATGGCCTTAAATTCAGGATCGGCAGCCGCTCGCTGCTGTGTGGCCTTTCGATTGGCAGGAGTGCATCTACCCCAGAGTCCACCATATTGCATCGACTCAAATTCGGAAAAAAGGGTGCTGTATTTCTGACGAAATTGCTCACGTACTTCTCGAGAGAACTTGCGACCAAGTTCATCACGCTCAATGCCCTGAAGACGATTGGTCTGCCTTTCAATTTTGTTTACCGATGGGATACGATATAACTGGGCCGAAATAAATGGGCACATATTAGGAATCACCAGAATCAGCAATACCCAGAGGAAAAGGCAGGTCAGAATCGACGTGGATGAATACCGTGAAAATGTAGAAATCCCAAGACCAAGCAGATAAAACAACGTAATGAAGGTAATGGAAGCAGCTATCAGTAAACAAAACTCAATCCATGCTGAACCATCCCATTGAATAGACGGATTTATGGAAATATAAATTGCCCCGGTCAGGAGTGATAAAATAAACGGAATTAGCAAACTTATCATCCCACCAATCCATTTTCCCAAGAGTATATTTACTCTTGAGACAGAATTCGATATTACTAGTCTTAGAGTACCTTTCTGTCGCTCCCCGGTTACGGTATCGTAAGAAAATAAAATTGCCAGTAAGCTCATAATAATTGTCACAATAAAAAGAAAGTCCAGCGGAGGAAATAATATGGACAATGGATTATCATCAAAAGATCCCAAATTTGCTTCTCGAGATACCGATTACCAACGGACGGAAACGTTCAGGAGGCTTATGTTGTGTAATCATCCCACCCAGACGATTTCTATGGGCGTAATTACTTAAGAATTCATCCTGTCGATTTATACGAAGATTGTAATCGGTCATTTCCTGTTGATAGTCATGTGTTAAAATAATTACGCAGGCAATAGTAATAATAACGCACAGAATGAGTCCTACCGTGAATCGTAAATTGAGGATATTTCCAAAAATTTCTCTATAAATGATTGCTTTTAACATAGTCTTGTCCTTTGACTATTTCGAATACAAAATTACCGAACATCGTACCTTAGAAAAGCTGCATACGCAGAAACGAAAAACAGTATGTCGAAAAAGATGAGTATTGCCAAATTACTTAGTCCTCCAACACTTAATATCTCTTTAATCGAACTTCGTTGAAAGGAAAACGGAGTAAAATTACCTACCAGGTTACCGTCGGAATCCGATGAATTATCCCGTATCAAATCCTTATACTGCAGGACAGCCCTTTTTAGTCTGTGCTCATCTAATATTCCTGTTCCCATCAAGTTTGTTGTCAGGTAAGTATAAGTTGCAGCTGGTGAAAAACGGGTAATATTTTGAGATAGCCTCACCAACCTGTCGAAACGATTACGGTAGTCAGCAATAAGCTTATCATTTTGGGAATTAATTCGTTCTTGCCTTGTTTTGAAGTCGATTATTCCCTTACCTAATTCAACAGTCTCCCTAATCCAGATTTGCGAGCGTTTATCTTCAAGCTGCTGAACAGTGGGTATCTCCACCAATTGACGAGCTAAAATATTGCCAAGATTCGGGATGAGAAAGACCAGCATTGCCCAAACAAATAACGAAATAACCAGAGATGAAGATGATTGGTGTGTGAGGCATGAAATCAACAAGCCCAATGAGAAGAAAATGGCTAAATAAATCACACTGTTTAAGACGAAGAGTCCCAGCTTTAACAAATTGTACGGACTCATATCTACTATAGGCGATAGAGTCACGAAAATTGAGCCAAAAAGCACAGCTATAAAAAATGGTAGGATAAAGCTGGTAAATCCACCGATCCATTTTCCAACAATCAGAACGGGTCTTTTCATATTATTGCTAAGCGACAGCCTTAGTGTGCCTACCTCTTTTTCTCCTGAGACAATATCGAAAGCGAAGAGCATCGCGCAAAGAGACATTATGACCTTGACAATATACAGCAGGTCCGGTGTTGTAAACAACCTGAAAAGATTATTCACCGACTGTTGTTTACTACCCATTCTGATTTGTCCGGCTGATACTACTTCATAGGAACGACATAAATTTTCATCAAGTCCTTTGGCAAAAATTGATAATGGTGTTGGCGGAATAATCGCAATGGCCTCATTGGATTTTGGCTGCAGGATTTTATAATTCTCAAGGGCCAAACAGTAATCGCGATACATAACAAATATGCTGGCGAAAACCAATATAGTAGAGAGGATAATTATGATCGAACACTTGTAACTGAAAAGGTTAATAAGCACTTCTTTTCTGATTATTGACTTAAGCATAGTCTTCCTTCCCAAAACTTTTTTACTTGACAACATCCTGTGGTTTAGCACAGGGAAAATTACGCCGTATTCTTCCTTATCGAAATTTTTACGTACCACGCAGCTTGCTGCAGCGTCGTTCATTTCCGAATCCAACGGACCGGTAGTCTCAACTGTTAAAAATTCCAACAATCATCTCGGTTTCCACAATTGTTACCTCTGCTTATAAAACAGCCTTTTCCATCATGCAGTTTCGGCTGTCTGCATTTCGTACATGTAAATTTCCTCGAGGTCGGCGTGCTTGAAATCCTGCCTCTTTCGAATGGCAACCAGGCGTCCCTGCTTCATAATGCCTACTCTATCTGCGATAATCTTGGCTCTGAATATGTCGTGGGTAGTCATTAAGATAGCCTTGCCCCGCTCTCGTAATCGCCGCAGTTGCTCGAGGAACTCATGGGCACTTGTGGGGTCGAGCCCACTAGTCGGCTCGTCCATCAGGATAGCCGGGGGGTCTTTCAGCAGTGCAATAGCAATCCCCAGCTTTTGGCGCATACCTTTGGAGAAATTCTTCAGCCGCATTCTCAAGGCTTTTTCCGGCAGGCCCACGGTGCGCATTACATCGTCATAATCTTTCTTTTTGAGGCCCGTTTTACCAGCCAACTCTGCGAAAAAGGCCAGATTCTGCCGTGCTGTGAACATCCCGTAAAGCTGGACATTCTCGGAAACATAGGAAACATACTTTTTAGCCTCCAGCGGAAATTTATTGCAGTCATATCCATTGATAGTGGCCGAGCCGCTGGTCGGCGGGATGAAATCCAGCAGGATGTTGATGGTAGTTGTTTTGCCCGCACCATTGGCACCGAGCAGGCAAAAAATCTCACCTGGCTCGATGCTGTAACTGACATGGTCCAAGGCCAGAACGCCGTCCTCATACCGTTTTGTCAATTCGTAAATTTCAATCATTTTTGGGTCGTCTCCTTATTAAATTCAAAATCGTTTATTTCTGAATGGTTTTGCATTAACGAACGTCATATTTTGTAAATCTTATGAAAGCTATCGAGAAGAACAGAATACTAAAAAGGAAACTTTTCATTTGCCTGTATACCGGGGCCTCGTAAAGCCCGGCCAGGGCGTTGATCCGTCATTGCTCCATGTTCGATCACAAACTTGCCGTTTACGAAGACATATTCAATTCCAACCGAATATTGATGAGGATCCGTGAAAGTTGCGCGGTCAATGATTCGGTCGGCGTCAAATATAACAATATCGGCAGCCATTCCGGGACGCAGCAATCCCCGGTCATGCAGGTTCATTCTCTGGGCCGGAAGGGACGTCATCTTACGGATTGCTTCCTCGAGTTGTAGGATACCTTTCTGGCGTACATAAACGCCTAGAATACGGGGAAAAGTGCCATAACAGCGAGGATGTGGCATGCCTTTGCCGTACTCGAGTACTGTCCCGTCAGAGCCGACCATGCAGGCCGGGTGCTGCATGATGCGCTCGACGTCGGCATCATCCATATTATGGTATACACATGAGACTCCTCCCAGTGACAGTAATTCAACGATGAGATCAGCAGCATGGGCGGTGGTCGGAGGCGTTTGGCGTTCTTCGAGAATCTGCCGCAGGCTTTTGCCGTTTAGTGAGTGGTCGAATGCACATGCGGCGATAACTATTTTTGCAGGATCTTCCGCCGCCCGGTCATGGATCATGATATCAACAATTGCCTGGCGCAGCTTCTTTCTGTATACCGGATCATCGGCATATCGGGCTGTGATAATTTTGGTGGCCTCTGATTTAGCCCATACCGGTAGCAAGACGCTCAGTCCTGTGCTGGAGGCGGTGTATGGGTATTGGTCGAGCGTAATATCCAATCCGCGGGCCCACGTCTCGTCCACCATACGCAAAGTTGTAACACTCTCACCACGGACATCCAGCCCCATAACCTTGTGGTGGGAGATATTACCTGGGACGCCGCTTTCTTGGGAAATCAGAATCAGCTCGGCTACCGCTTCGATAACACCGCGGCCCTCCTCGCGAATATGGGACATGTGTACACCGCCATACCGCGCGACAACTTTTGCCGCGGCGATGACCTCCGCTGTTTCCGTGAAGGGGGCGTATTTCAGACCAGTGGACATACCAACTGCACCTTCCTTCATGGCTTTTTCCATGAGGTCACAGATCTGTCTGATTTCGTTCTCGGTCGCAGGGCGGGTACGGGGACCCTTCATACAACGGTTCCGCATGGAATTGAAACCGGCCAGCAGGCAGACGTTCGGGCCCAACGGCAGGCGATCCAGTTGTCTCAGTGTGGCACCTACGTCCACTACGCTCCCTCCACAGGGACCTCCGACCAGGGTTGTAACACCTTGGCACAAGACCTGTTTTGCGTCAGGAAATTTCAGTAGGCCTTTTTCGCAATGATTATGAACATCAATGAAACCCGGAGAAACGACCATACCGCTAGCATCTACTACCCGGTCTGCTTCTGCCTGTATTCCAGGGCCCACGGCTTCGATGCGGTCGCCTCGGATAAGCAGACTACCTCGGTACCAGGGATTACCAGCGCCATCGACAATGCGAGCATTGGTGATTAGGGTGGATGGCAATGGCTTCGATACTTCGGCGCTAGCCGTGCAAGCAAATGCAACAATGAATAACAGTCTGAGTAGAAATTGATTTTTCATAAATCTCCTCGCCATGATGCCTTGACTGGCTCAAAAATGTAACACGTTAATTACTTTGCGAACAAACGTACTTTCAGATAAGATCCACCTCTCCGGTAGGTCGTATCGACTCGTATACCTCGGTTCACGTTCCTTTGACCAAAAATGTTCGACCAGCCATCGCAGGTCTTCGTTGTTGGGAGAAGGTGTATCCATACCGGAATGGGCTGCGGGATTTTCCTTGTTCGTCTGGATGAATTGAAGGGTGCGCTTATCCATCCATTTGCGCCGATCAGCGTGCCCATCGGCAAAGCCGAACGTGCTCGATTTCAAGTGGTAGGATGCCAACGGATCGTAAAACCTCCAATTACCGGGATTCAAAGGTGTCTCAACTCCGCGCAAGGCCCAGCCCCCTTCATTTTCCCCATAGTTGCTACCGTTGTGCTCTTCTTCAACAAACACATAATACAATCCCCCATTCTTGATCTCGTGCATTTTCTGATACGTCTTGCCTTTATACTGGTCCAGCGGTATATGACCGAAGGCATAACTAATGCTATAGCTGCGCCAACAATCCCGTGGTGGCTGTTGTGTGCTTCTACGATTATCCCCTGGGCAGTGATAGGCTCCTACTTCCTTGATGTATTCCCATAGGGCCCCGGCCTGGATGCCCCGAAAGCGGTCCTCGTCCGTAATGCTCGGCGGTGCTGGACGACGTCCAATACTGTTTCCGTTTATATCTCTTGGACTAAACATTTCGTAATAGCTTGCAGCACATCCTGCTTGGACATAAAAGCTTCTCTATTGTCAGTCTGTTTATTTCCCTAATGATTAGCGTGAGGCTTCAATTAATTTCACCATCTCGTCTTTTGCTCGCTCCAACTGAACATCCCTGCCTGCAGCAAAACGCACGTCAAAAGGCACTACTATATCAGGCTCAACACCAACACCCTCTAAACGCTTTCCATCAATAAATATCATGCGAACACAGTAGTAGAGAAAAGAGTCCTTAGAAATGCGTTTCCTTCTTCCAGCAGTTACATATCCTGCGGTCCGTTCTCCTACTAAAAGGCCTCTTCCTGTTTTTTTAAAATAATATGCCAGTAATTCCTTGCCGCTGCGAGAGCCGCCGTTAATCAGGACGACCACCGGCTTACTAAACGCAGCATAGGACTTAAATGTTCGGCTACGACCTATTGATTCCTCAATTATAGTTTCTAAACCGTTTTTTAAGAATGGTTGTATGTAATCAACCGGTGGGCCACCCCCAAAGCCGTCTCGAATATCAATAATGATTCCCTCAGACATTATTGCAGCATTAATTCCGTATTCTAACACCTGCCGCATTGGCCGTCCATTGAGCCACCAAAGGCGGATGTAAGCAAATCGATGATCTTTGTGTTCGATTAACCTTGGTCTATCGTGCGAATCTTTTTCAAACAGTTCTCTTTCTTTCCTGTCAAGAGGAATGACTTTTAATAAGTGGCGAGTTGTTTCAAATGGCCCACGTTGAATAATAATGTTAATTTCTTGGCCGGCTTTATTTTCGAACGAACGGACAGGATGAAACGGTTGACCGTTTACCTCGACCAGCCAGTCCCCTGACAATATACCGGCCTTTTCTGCTGGGGATGAATTAAGAACAGCGATGACGTAATGGCGACCCGATATTTTTTTCGTCACCACACCAATTCCACCCCTGTGGGGATCTCGCTGTGATGAGCGAAGATCCGATAGATACTGCTCCAAGGCAGACGTTTCCAAGGTGCTCGCATGTGCCAAAGACGCACTAACAAAAGCTGCTTGCAATGTATAATAGTCAGGATCCCACTTGGTTAAATAGCACGTATGAGAGGTTTTAAGTTCGCCTAACATCTGGTTGACTACCACAGCGAACAATTCATGATCTTTGGCGGCTAAAGCCTTTGGTCTATAGCGTCTTCGAGCATCTTCCCAATCCACGCCATTGAAGTTTGGGTCCCAGAATTCATCATTTATAATATTCCATACTTTGTCAAAACATTCAGTTGCATCAAAACATTCCTTTCTCGGTAATTGCCCCACTACAATCTTTTCTTGTTGCTTTTTGCAGTTATTTTCTGGCGGTTTTTGTGATTCAGCGAGACAAGTGACTGCATAGATATCGCAACATATTAACACTGCCACAATTATTTCAAATTTTCTCGTAGGCACTAAAACGCGAAATGCTCTTTCCACGGAAGCATCCTGTCTTTTCTTGTTAAACATCATTTTATCTCCTGATTCTCGCAACCCTATAATTGCCTGTATCCAGGCTATTAATATTAAACTTTCGCTTCCAGACAAACGCTATATTTTAACGAGTAATTCGCTATTGGAATAGTTTCTAAGAAAATAATAACTGTCCCAGCGAATATAGGGATTTTTTAGTGTCGATTCTAAGTTCTGGTAATCACACAACTTTTCGCAAATCACATATTCCACCTCGTAAATATTCTCAGAAGTTACAATGGCCTAATACCTTATCATCGTTTTTAGAACCACGCATCGTTTCGTTTTAACTCGTATTTTGTAATCCAAGCCTATAATCCGCTCAGTAGCATTGTTGGTTCTATCACCTTTATCAGAACCTACCTTATCCCATATCCGTTTGATATGCTATAACAACTGGTTAATCTTCCAATGTAAGCCCTTGCCACAATTAATGTAACGACGCACCAAATGCTCTATCTTCCCCGGCAATCTCAAGGCTAGAGGCTCCTGGCATAGATGCTCAAGCAACTCCAACATATTCTCTGACTCAAATTGCAAGCCCTCTTTCTTTAACTGACGATAACACCTATCTGACATCGCAACGAGCAATTGCCGCAAAGGCCAGTATGGACAGGATCAGATTCCAAATTGCCAGACCAGCCAAGTCCAGAGCCGCCTGCTGCATGTTGTAAGCGAGGTTGGGGCTGCTTTCGGCGAAGTGGGGAAAGTCGGATTTATCGCCCTCATACTCTTGCGGATGGGGTGAGCTGATGTCAATGGATTTCCCATTAACCGTGATGCTTGCACCAAAAGACCAATCAGAAGTCCCAACAAGCCGTCCGACCTTCTCTAAGATATAGTTGTCATAGACGCTGGAATACACTCTGGCATCCTTTAGAAATCGTTCTTCACGTCTGGGACCGGTATCGGCCAGACTCTCAGAGGCAAACTGGAACAGGGCCGTGGGAGAAATTCGGGAGAGGTTTCTTGCTACATTGGCCCGATGCTTCATGGCGTTCTCGTAACCTGCATAGTGTTTCCGTACTTCCTCTTGACCTTCTTCATAGGCACGGTCCGTTTCTCTCCTGATTACCTCTTCCATAGTCAATTCTCCACGCTTAACTCGTTCTCTGACTTTATCGATTCTGGCCCAGACCTGTTCCTTGAGAATGGAACTGACCTGCTTGGCGCTTTGGTATTCGCTCGGAACATCCGTCAGCTTGTCCGACAGGATTCCCGATAGGTTGGGAACAACAAACACAAAGAGTATCCATGCCGCAAGCAGGATCAGAAGGACTACGGATGAACGTGTGACAAGTGACGAGACGAACAGACCCAAAAATACAAAGATGGAAAGATAGAAGAATGTCAGCAGGAGCATCAGGCCGATACGCGGGACGAGCATCAGGCTTAATGCCTCGGGCAGGAAGATACTCACTACGGACAGGCTGACCAATCCGCCCAGAATTAGAGGAATGCCGACTGTGAGTAGAATCGAGAAGTATTTTGCGAGCAACACCTGATTTCGCCTTAGTGAATTGGACAATACCAAGCGCAGCGTGCCGACTTCCTTTTCTCCGGAGATTCCTCGAAATGCCAGCAACAGGGCATACAAGCTGAAGATGACTATTATAATGAACGCCCAATCCAGTTCCGGGACAAACGGCATCTTGAAGTTCTTCAGTCCGGCCGGTAAGGGTGTCAATTTACCTTTTGGAGCAAGCGAGTAGCCGGGAGGCTGGTATTTCGAACCTCCATCAGCCAGAAGTACTAAGGGATTGGGGTGCATGTACAAGGAAGCCTGTACCGTGCTCGGGTTCTGTGCAATCCCCTTCACTCCGTCACTATATCGGGTCATCTGCTCGCGGTGCTTCCTCACAGAGATCCATCCATTCATGACAAAAAGCAATATGCTTAGGATGATAAGGATGAGGAATTGGAGGCTCTGAAGGTGCTCTAAGATTTCTCTTTTTATAATGGTAATCATGGGCTTATCCTATATCTTTTTTTATGAAAACCATATGAGCCATGACAAAGAAAATGACACTGAGCAGAAACAGAATTATCCAATGGTGCGGTGTCTGCGCGATACATTCGGCAACTGACTGTTTTACATAGGTAAATTCCGGAAGTTCGGATTCTTTATATGCCTTATAATCCGTGTATTGCAGAGACTGTCGCTCTAAATATTTGAGCCAATGTCGTTTGACGCCTTCCATAAAGCTGTCAAACTCTCTAATGTCCGTGCCGGCCAGCCGCTGCATGACTCCATTCAGTAAAATCGAAGGAGAACAAATTGCGATATTCTGAGCAATGTGCATCTGACGCGTGAGTTCCTGGCTGTATTCATTGTCAATGCGGTAGTGCAGTTCCGTTCGGTGAGCACTGAGTTCAAAACGCTTCTTGCGCAATTCCATGTCGTATTGACCGAATCGGGCCATCTTGATAAATGCCTTCTGATTCTCATCATATTGCCGTTTATACGGCTCGAAAATGGCGCGCTTGCGGTCGTTGAGCTCTTCCCAGCCCGGTATTTTGACCACGTGCTGGGACAAAATGACGCTAACATTGGGATAAACGACGATGATGACGATCCAGATTTGCAGAAGGACTAACAATGCAACAGATGGACGGTTAAAGATCGTGGAAATCATAAGGCTAAGTGTAAAAAAGGCGCCGAGGTAAAGGGCGGAGATTCCCCACATCGTCAGGATACGCAACGCTAGGTCCCAGTTTACGGAGATGGCCGGATGCAGAACCAAAACGAGCACGGCAACGAGAGTAGCGATGGTCAGCGAGCCTAGCACGACAAAGAGACCACCAATGAATTTTCCAAGAAGTAGTTGACCTCTCGATAGAGAATTCGCCAGGGTTAATCGGAGCGTGCCCTGAACTGTCTCTTCGCAGATGCTGTTATAGCCCAGAAAGATAACCATAAGACTTAAAACGATGCGAACTACAAAAGCGAAATCTACAGATATAAAGCCGGATAAATAGCGGTGATGCTGGCTGGTGTGTCCCATGTAACCGGAAGTCTGAATGGGTAAATTCCAATAGTCAATCTCGATCCGATTTCCTAATACCCGATCTTTACCCTGGACAAGTGTGCTAAGTACTTGCGGTTCACGAAAAATTTGAACACTGATGCCTCGGTTTTCAAAATCATTTATGGCATCCAGGTAATCTTGCTGCCTCTGTAGGTAATCTCCGATATTGATAAATGTGCTCATGCCAGCCAGCACAACACTTAGGCCAAGACCGATGAGGAACTTCGAGGACATCATGTATTCTAATATATCACGTTTGATAATCGCTGTTAGCATAAGAATCCTTCAAAACTCGAAAATTTGCTTCAATATTTTCCGTTCTTGTCGTCTTGCAACACTTTAAAACAAAACCTAACCGAACACCGTTTTGCTATCTCCTGTCATACCGAAGGCAGAGACGCATCTCGCCGAGACAGGTGATGTTCAATCCAGATCACTTCAACTCAGGTTGACAAATGCCTGCAAGGGTAATTTCGGATAGTTTCTAATTTTGTATACTTTAAATCCCGCCATATCCTCCCACAGTGGACCAGTTTATAAAGAGCATATCAGGTTATGGATTTTCATCTTTCAATCCTAATTTATCTAAAATCTTAATACCTCGTTTATGCCTTTCCTCATTGTAACCATACCAGGCGTCAACTACTTTTCCCTTTCCGTCGATAATGTAAGTGGTCGGAAATCCACTTATCTTGTAACCGTTATTTGCTGTTCTTCGGGCAGCGACTGAGGAATCCAGAATAGTTGGAAAGGTTGCCGCATTATCACGCATAAAATCCAATGCAATCTGTTTATCATCTGAATAATTGAATCCAAGAATTACTAATCCTTGAGCTCTGAACTTTTCGTATAATTTTTGGAGATGACACATCTCCTCGCGGCATACCGGTCACCCAGCCCGCCATATATAGAACCAGACGATTTTACCACGATAGTCTGATAGCTTGACGGTGCTTCCATCCGCCGAAGCCAGCTCGAAATCAGGCGCCACTTGGCCCGGCTTCAGAAGGTTATCTTCCGGATTGGACGGATGCACCTGCTGCCAGCTTTCCGGCGGAGACCAGATAAACTTCTCCATGGGTATTTCGGTATTTACAGCTACTTCTGTCCACCGCTCATTTGTGATGATATCAGTAGATAAGTGAATAACCTCTTTTAGTTTCCGAGGAAGATGATCCCGTTCAGATAGCCATAACTGCCAAATCCGTTGGCCTTTCATAATACTCACTTCAATCACATTGCATTCTTCATCTCCCACCTTCTCTGTGCCTACCATTCTGACTCCCTCTAGATAGGGTTGGAGAGAATCCGTGTACCCATGGAAAGTGCTGGGATCGATGATCGGCATGACCATTCCTCCACCAAGCTGACCCGTCTTGTGACCGATGGAGTGCCGTCCGAGAGGAGTCGCCTCTTTCATATATGTCGAATAGCGTTTACTTGGCCAGGGCCAATAAATCCAGAGATTATCCCCATCACCGACAAGAATTCCAGTCGGATCGCCACGAATATCGATGGTTTCCACGCGAAAATAATTCGGCTTTTTCATCCAGATTTTATAGGTGCAAGGATTAAAACTTGCATATTGATAGTTGCTTGTGTAGGATAGACTCTCAGCCTTTCGCATCGTTTCGATCATTTTTTCATAGAGTGTCCGCGCCGCAGGTTCGTCTTTGAAGTCGATCTCCGATGGCTCCTGCTTTTTCTTTATCTGCGATGACTCTTCCTGGTCTGCCGGATTGGATAGAAAGACAATCGAACCCACAAACACAACGCCGATAAGAACAATCGTAGTCCATGCAATCGCTTTGTTTCTCATGGGTATTACCTTTTGTCTTTGTCAATAATCCCTATCAGGGTACGCATTGTCTCTGCAGCCGTGCGTCTGGAATATTTCCTCACCGAACATCTTAAGGGACAGTTTTAATGACAATCGTCACGTCCTTGATCTCTTGGCCGGGTCTGGTTTCGATGCCGGCTTTACTGATGTTTTCGCCGTTGTACAGGATTTCTTTGACCGCCTGGCTTCTGATCCGCGGATTGAAAAACAGGATAGTTCTTCCTGGTATCATCCCTTCGATAATGAACGAGCTTGGCGTCGGAAAGATCATACGCTCATCCTCATAATCGCCCTCGCTGGCGTGGAAGTAAACGGAGGTGAGTCCCGCGGTGCTGTATCTGTTACGAACACCAATCCACGTATATATGGTTTTGGTGGAATTCGGATCATATCTTCTATACGCTGAACCCCAGGCACTTCTATCAATTTCTATCGGGTTTCCATCCTCATCGACTAACTTACCAGAGATCGTCACTCCCGGCCTCAGTTTGAAATCCAACACGGTTGTTTTGATTGACGCTTCAATCTCAACGGGTTTCATTGTTCGTACGAATCCCCACAGTTTAGCGTCAACATGAACGAAGAATTCTCCTGTACCAATGCTCTCGATTCGATAACGTCCTTGTTCATTCGTATATGTTGTTATATAGTCAAAGAGCATGTCTCTGTGGTGAACGGTGACCAGGGTCTTGGGAACCGGATTGCCAGTCCTCTGGTCGGTTACAACACCCTCAAGAATAAATTCGCCCTTCTTCTGCAGGCGGATATCAATATCCTCCATAGACATTTTTTCATCGAAAGTCACCTTCCTGGCCTTGTTTCTATCAACCGTTCCGGGATAATAACAGGGTGGATAATATTCGTCTTTGAACTCGGAGCTTGAATCGATCACCATGACGTAAACCGGGTGACCATCCAGGCCGCTCAGAGAATAAGAGCCATCATCGGGGGCCATCCTTCTATTTATAGCTTGGTTGTATCTTAGCTCACCCTTGGGCTCGGCTAATTCTTCATAGGCGTGTACGCGAAGTCTCTGGCCTCTTAGCGGTTCGCCATTCTCGTCGAGTATTCTACCTGTAATACTGCATGCGGGTATGGCTCTAAGTACAACATTCGCTCTTCTTTCTGCATCTGCCAATGTGAATTGAGGGCGGCTGCCCGGCCTATTTTCCGGGTTGTAAAAAACATCGTGAAAACCGAGAGTGTTTGTCATACTCAGGCAAAATGGTCCGGTGGGAATATCCTTAAATATAAAAGTGCCGTCACTTGCAGTATTTATCATTATGGAAGAGTGCCCTTCCATTGATAAAATCACTTTGGCATGTTTTACTGATTTACCGGTTTTTTCCGAGATAACCTTGCCGCTAATAGAACAATTCCCTTTGGGGCGAGACTCAGGCGTGCCTAAAATCATCTCATCCTGTGATACAACCGAGCCCTTAACGACATTTGGCTTTGCTTCAAGTCGAACCGCCCCGAAGATCAGACATACTATAAGCGCGACAGCACCGGCCAGGGTCACCCATCGAGAGGCATGGATCTGATGGTCTCGTTTGGGATCCAGCAGTGAGCGGACTCTTTGTAAGAGCCTGCCCTCGAACAGGGCAACGGCTTGAAATCGCATCTTTTCGAACTTCTGTTCAGCAATACGTGAGAGAAATTTACTGTAGTTCATAATATGTGCTCCCTTCTGGATAACATAATTGTCGCAGATTTGCTCGCGCTGCTGGCTGAGTTGAAAACTGGCATACCAGACGAACGGATGAAAGAAGAAAATCGACTCGATAATTCGTTGAAAAAAGTTGACCAGGTAATCTCTCCGCTCGATATGAGCGAGTTCATGGTTGAGAACCATTTGAAGGTCTTCCAGAAGGCTATTTTCATACATTCCTCGTGGTAGTAAGATGACCGGCTGCCAAATTCCAAAACACACGGGGCCATCCACCTGAGAAGTCAGCAAAATTCCTAATCTCCCACCATACCAATTCTCTAACCGGATCTTTCCAGGTACGGGTTCGCCGATAAGGCAGATTCGGCGCAACCGGTACCAACCGACATAAAGCCGGAGTAGCATGAGAATGGTTCCATAAAACCATAGTCCAGCCAACATCGCTTTAATCGGAAAAGAACGTGGCGGAATGGCATGATCTATAGCGGTCGCTTCCGCAGATGTGGGATTGGGTGAATGTATTTCTCTTAGTAAGGTCTGAGTAATGGGGGCGTCATAGATAATGTCAGTTTCTGGAAGTATAGTTTGGGCGGATTGATCCTTGGTAGGAAGAATCTCAAAGGTTAGTATGGGTCCATAAAGCCATAAAGCAGGAAATACGACTATGCCGATGAGCGCGTATTGCCAGATCATATGATGATAAATGGGAGCTCGAATTCTTGTGACTTTGATAATTACTCTCAAAAGTGATGTTACCACAATGGCAACAATTGAGGCAAGGAACAGGTAATTTATAATTCCATCCGCGAATAGAGTCAGAATGTTACTCATTTTTTCCCCTTTCCCTAATGAGTTTCCTGATCTTTCGAAGCTCTTTCTCGCTGATACGATCTTGCTCAACCAGGCTATTGAACAATAATGAGGGGGAGTTCTCGAAGAGACCGTCCAGAATATCATCCAACATGCTATGGCGCACTTCTTTCTTGCTTATAGTCGGTCGGTAAACATACGTGCGTTCATCGACATCGTGCTCAAGATAGCCCTTGGCTTCGAGCTTTCGCATCATGGTGAGTATTGTTGTGTACGCGGGCTTTCGACCTCGGGATAGTGATTCCTTCACGTCATACACGGTGGCTGTACCTTTATCCCAAACAACATTCATGATTTGTAATTCCACCCGACCGAGTCTGATTTTGGAACGTCCTTTCTTGGCCATGTTAAATCTCCTATTCATCGCTCAACTATAGCACTAATACTATCATAGCAGTATAAGAGTTCAAATAAAAAATCGGAGAAATTAAAAAAATATTTTCCTCTTCTTTCTGCACTTTCCAAGAAAATTATGGCGTTTTTTGGCCTCTAACGGCGAATGAAGCCCGGAAGTATTTTTCTACGGTTTGCATCGAGGGCCAAAAAACGCAAAAAATACTATGGGTTTTTGGGCTCATTTACAAAATTTCGCTATTTTAAGCTAAAAAGCATATATTTGCTTATCTTGGCTTACATCGGTCAACTTCCGTTTTTTTGGAAAGTGCAGTCTTCTTTCTTACTACAACTAATGGCAGGGAATAAGTGTTGTTCAAGAAATTGGAATCCTTGAGATACTCCGAGATCTCAACGCCGGACGATCGGCTTCAGCATCATAATCCCTTAGAACTCAGAAATTTTCTTCAATATGATCTGTTTACACTGTCTTACAACATCGTGCTCTCTATACTTAATTAGACGAAAGAGATGCATATTTCTTACAAAAATTTTTTTGGAAATATAAAATTAAATAATGAATTCTCTTAGCGGAACTTGCTATATTATTTTCTATGCCAACAAGACAAACTATATCATTATAAAGGCAAGAGTTACTCTTGTGCAACGTAAAAGTGGATAGACCAAACAGATAGGATGCATCTGTAGTTTGTAGGTAAAAAGACTCCTCCAATAGGTAAATCCTCAACGAATCTGCCTTAAACTGGTGCAGAATTGATACCAACTATTGACTGTTAAGTGATAGTTTTGTATCCTATTTGCTTCATCTTTGAGCAAGCCGAACATGTTAAGAAACAATGAGCCGAACTGTGCTTCAGAGGGCGCTTTAATGCAGGCCACACCAGAAGGACAACGTGACCATTTGTTTATTAGTTATGCAAGCGAGGATATCGCATTAGCGGAGTGGTTGACATTCAAGTTGACAGCACTAGGCTATAAGGTTTGGTGCGATGGGATCAAGCTATTTGGCGGAGAGTCGTATCCGAAAGATATTGATGACGCGATCAAGACCAGAACTTACCGTTTACTGGCCGTAATGTCAGAATATTCGATAAATAAGCCAAATCCCAGGAAAGAAAGAACAATAGCCCACAGTATCTCCAAAGAACGCCAAATCAACTTTATCATCCCTCTAAACCTTGGTCTGAAACCTACACAACTGGATTGGATGACATCAGACCTGACTTATGTTGATTTTTCGGTGAACTGGGCAGAAGGCTTGGCAAGTCTTCTAAAAGCGCTTCGTAAGGCAGGAACACCATGTCCACTTGAAAATGGCAAAGACATGATCTCAGCTTCCGTTGTCTCCAATGAAATCGTTAAGGATGAACCGGAAACGATACAATCGAATTTCCTTACCATTAAAAAGATTCCCGAAGCCGTATCCGTTATCAGGTTCGAATACAATTTAAATTATCAACAACGAAGAGAACTTCGCGACACTTGGGCTTGCCGAAAAATCAGCGACAGGACCTTTCTCGCATTTGACAGGCCCCCAGGGAAGTTGCCTTACAAGGTGCAGGATGCACACTTGTGGAAAAAAAGAGATGACATTGAAGGGATAGATGCGGACAACGTTGTATCAGAACTCCTAAGAAAGAGCCTTGAATGCCATTGTCGAGCGAAAGGATTAGTATTGTCTACTGATACCAAATGGCTCTACTTCCCGTTTGGTATCACAGAAAACAACAGAGTGT
>JBGVTO010000245.1:0-6379 GCA_041862635.1 Phycisphaerae bacterium
TTGCTGTATTCGTAGTTGTTTTTTATTAGGTAGGAGGCGTTTGTTTCGGTGGTGTCCGAGCAGGCGCCGAGATGGAAGACGGACTTAACAGAACTATCGAGCTTGTCTTCGATAACCATTTCGAGGAAATCGTCTTTCTCAACATAATCAGTGAAGGACAGATTCCGCAAGTTCTTCCATTTCCGGTTTGTGCCAAGCTCGTCAACGACAAGGATGTCAGTGATTTGCCTTTTGTTTAGGGCAGCGATTAGTGCTGAGCCTATAAAACCGGCCCCACCTGTAACTATTATCATTTTGCAGGTCCCCTAATTGAGCTATGTAAAAACAGGTCCATAAAAAACGCAGATTTTGCTGCCAAAAAAGACCCCCAAACGAGCTTGGGAGTGCCACCTTAGATTGCGATCTTAGCACAAAGTCCAATAATTTGTGTATTGGTTTTTATAAGCGTAATTTAGTGTCGCTGATATGTCAAATGTTTAAGTTTTGCGAGCGCATAAAAAAAGCCGTTCAAAACTGAACGGCTAACAAATTGAAGAATCCACACCTGCTTAACACAAAGCGATATAGCTTACAATAGCAAGAAACAGAATCCGCCTTTTGTTAACAATAAATGGAAGCCAGGTTTCGTAATAAAATTTACTCATTATTTCCCCCTCTCGGAAAACATCGGTAAATCATTACTCTCTTACGATGTGGTTATGATAACAGAAAGGGGCAGAAAAAGCAAGAAAAATCATATATTATTAATTATAAGCATTTGTTAATACAGCAGTTACGTTGCAAAAAAAGATATTTTTTTGCCTACCTTATAGAACCGATAGTACTTACTGCACAGAACCAGACAAACATCGAGAAAAAGAAGACCTGGCTGATACGTCTAACTCTTACAATTTTCATAACCACACTTTCAGAGCTGTGAAAGTTGAGCCCCTAATTTCGAATCTTTATTTTTCCAAGATAGTACCAGCCGTCCGGCTCCTTTCCAGATATGGCAAGTTTCACATTGGGCTTATTGGACAGCGGGTCGAGAATGCCGATTTGCAGGTCATATTCTCCCCGAGGCATGTTGGATGGAACCACAACTGTGTCGTCATAAAGATTGTCACCCGGTAGCCAGGTTCTGATATCGGCATTGGTGACTAAGATTTCAGTTTTTTCATCATTTCTGAGACGAAGAGCAAGAGCGAATTTCTTGTAACATGGTGCAACACCCTTGTTTTCCCACCATGAAGTGAAAGTAAGTTTACTGTTTGGATTCAGCACGGCCGGGTATGTAAACTTGCGAAGCACAAATCTGTAGCCCATTTTCCTGAGCCACCTGTTGACCGAAGGCCACCATTCGTTCGGCACGGGCGAGGATTTAGCGTTGAAAGAGGAAATGTGCCACTTGAGCGACTCATCGATAATGTGGTCAACATCCCAGCCCATATCTTTCCAGTGCTGAATTACCCAGCATACCTCAAGCGTTACCGGAGCCTTTTTCCAGGCCTCCCGCACGCCAAAGTTGATGATTGCCTGCGGATAATAATCGTTCATATGCGACCAAGTGGGACTGAACCCTCCCATATCCCCGAGACAATCGACCCTCCAGCCGACATCGGCCCTGGAAAGGGCGTAGGTGTTTGTTTTCTCATCGGTCAGGAGCATAACAAGATGTGTTTTCTTAAAAGAGTCGATATAGGCATCGACCAGTGCCTGCCTTGTTTTGTCTGTCAGTAGAGCAGAGCCTGCACCTTCTCCCCATGCTCCGACAATCGCAATGTCCACGCTTTCGAGGTCCGGGTGTCCGTCATAGCGTTTGCCGAGAATTCTTATCATATTTGTGAAATACTCGACGTACCGTGGGTCTTCAGGGTCAACCTGCCACTTCTTCTCCGGCAAATCTTTCCTTTTACCGACCATTGCACGATACCAGTCTGGAACATCATTTTCAGTGCCTGTTCCGTATGGTGCTATGCGCAGCATCAGGGTCTGACCTCGCTCCCGTGCGGTTTTAAGGGCTTTATCTATCAGGTCCCATTGATATTTGTGCATTTGCGGTTCGATGAACTTCCAGTAAACTCGAAAATACGCTATCGTTGTCATAGGATGGTCTTTGTTTTCCAGGTTGCCGTCAAATTCCTGGTAAACAATGGGCTTACCCTCGGTCCACCTTTTACCTTCGTTTAATTCATCGCCATTGAATCTCTGAAACGTCATAAAGCCGATCCCAGGATTTGTCAGGACATCGTCAATTTCGTTTGGACGAACGATAACTGTTTCCTGTGCAAAGGCCGTAACAGAGGATGCTACGGCTAATATGGTTGTAACTGAAATGCCTGCGATTAAACGTGAGATACTCATGGCAACTTCTCCTTAGACTTTTTTAAACGGATATTCATTTTCATCTAATGGGCCTGCAGTGGTTGTATCAATACCAAATCGCCCCATATCCTCCAGTGGAAATTTCTAACAGGGTTTACTTGACGCTGAGGCCGATTTGGTTTATACTTTTTGTTGTTATTTTTGTCAATTAAATTTATTGTGCATCATCTTTATTGACGAAACAACTAAAGTGGTGTTATAATACTGCGAAAGATGACTTAGGAGACTATAAAATGACTGAATATATGCAATATCTGGGGTTTTGGACGCCCGGTCCGTTTGAGCTTATCATTATTCTTATTATCGCGGTACTTCTGTTCGGCAGACGGCTGCCCGAGATTGCCCGCGGTCTTGGTAAGAGTCTGACAGAGTTCAAGAAGGGAGTTCGCGAAGTAGAAGAAACCAAGGATGATTTGGTAAGTGATGTAAAGAAGATAAAGGACGATGTCGCAGAAGAGGTCAAGGACGCCGCCGGTTTGGACGAATCCGAGACCATGAGCTAACATGCCTGAGCTGAAAGTTTCTTCAGACTCGCCTAACAGATTGAAATGGGCAAGACCAAAAAGAAGAAGCAACAAGACCCCCTCGATAGCACAATGAGTCTGGGTGACCACCTTGAAGAATTGCGGATGCGCCTGATTCGCGCCCTGTTAGGGCTGGGTCTCGGTGCTGTCATTTGCCTTGTTTTGTGTTCAAAAATAATCGCCTTTATAGAACGACCATATATTGACGTTATGGGTGAACAGGCCCGCCTGCAAATACTTGCTCCTGCCGAAGGATTTATAAGCTACATAAAAATAGCTTTAATCTCGGGTCTGATACTATCATCACCATGGGTCTTTTATCAGATATGGATGTTTGTCGCCGCCGGACTGTATCCACATGAGAAACGCTATGTTCACCTCGCCACGCCTTTTTCGGCGACACTATTTGTGACGGGGGCTTTGTTCTTTGTATTTGTAGTGGCACCGCTCACGCTTGGTTTCCTTGTGAAGTTCAACAAAAGTGTCCTCGGGGTTGACTCCAATTTTACTTTCGCGAACTACATATCTTTTATTACTATGCTGATGCTGGTTTTTGGCATTGCCTTTCAAACCCCGATAGCTATTTTCTTTTTAAACAAAACGGGTTTAGTATCAATCGAGGGATTGCGCAGGTCAAGAAAATTTGTTCTGCTTGGCATATTCATAATAGCGGCTATGGCCACTCCGCCCGACCCGATATCACAGGTGACACTGGCTGTTCCACTGTATGCCTTGTTCGAACTGGGCATATTGCTGAGCTGGTTTTCCAGTCGAAAAAAAGAATCACAAGACAAGCAGCAACAAGTCTGACCACTCCCATAACGCACATATTATGGTAAATGTATGTTGACGCTGATTAACACAAACAGGATGGTTCCGCCTATAGGGCCGATCGGTCTGGACTATATTGCAGCGGGCGCCAAAAAAGTCGGTATTGATGTAGAAATAGTGGATTTGTGCCTAACTGATGACCCATTAAAGATGCTCCGAGACCACTTCGCTACCCATGACCCGCAGTTGGTGGGGATTTCGTTTCGCAATACGGATGATTGTTTTTGGCCGGGCGCTCAATGGTTTGTCCCTGATTTAGCAGAGACTGTACGTGGAATACGAAATATGACCGATGCGCCAATCGTAATTGGCGGGGTCGGCTTTTCCATTTATGCCCGGAGGATAGTCGAATATACCGGTGCCGAGTTCGGTATTCGTGGAGATGGTGAGCAGGCGATAGTTTCACTTGTCAACGAATTGCAGCAGTCAAAACGCTTTGAACGCGTCGACGGGTTAGTATGGCGGCGTAATGGAGAGATTTATAGCAATCGGCCATCCTGGCCTATGCCGCTTTCTCTGCCGACCAGTCGCAACCAGGTTGATAATTTGACTTACCTGGAAAAGGGAGGTCAGTGTGGTCTTGAGACGAAACGCGGCTGCAACCGTCGATGCATTTATTGTGCCGATCCTTTAACTAAAGGCCCAACAGTCAGACTCAGGGAGCCTTCAGAAGTCGCTGACGAAGCCCAATCCCTCATAGCTCAGGGAGTGGAGGTATTGCACTTGTGCGACTCTGAATTTAACGTTCCTCGAAAGCATGCATATGCGGTATGCGAAGAGTTCAATCGACGTTCCATTGGAAGAAGCTTAAGCTGGTACACATATATGGCGGTAGTACCTTTCGACGCCGAGCTTGCTAAGGTTATGAGAAAAGCCGGCTGTATAGGTATTAACTTTACAGGTGATTCTGCGTGTTCTTCAATGCTAAAGACTTACGGCCAAGCTCACCTCAAAGATGACCTTGCTTTGGCGGTGCGTTTGTGCCGTGACAATGGCATAAAGGTTATGATAGACTTACTGCTCGGCGGGCCGGGTGAAAAACGGGAAACGGTCTCGCAGACAGTCGATTTTATTAAGCAAATTGCCCCTGATTGTGCAGGTGCACCACTTGGTATCAGAGTTTATCCGGGCACACAAATAGCCAATATTGTCGCAAACGAAGGCTCACCAGAGACAAATCCTAATATCCGCCGAAAGTACTCTGGGCCTGTCGATCTCTTTCAGCCGACTTTCTATATATCGCAGGCCTTAGGTCAGCAGCCGGCCAGGCTCGTAAAGGAATTGATTGCCGGTGATAAAAGATTCTTCGAACCCACAGAGCCGGCAGCTCTACAAGAAGATGAAAGTGAACAATCAACTGATCATAATTATAATAATAATATGGAGCTTGTAGAAGCAATTCAAAAAGGCCGGCGGGGAGCATACTGGGATATTCTCCACGAGCTTCGCACTAACTAATCGAGAACAATCTCATCCTGATAGGCTGGAACAGCAACTTTCCAGCCCGTTTTTTCTCTGATGTAATCACGGAAATGCTTTGCGCTTTCAGACTCACCGTGAACGATAAAAATTTTTCTGGGGGGCTTTTTTAGTCCACTTAACCAATTGAAAAGCTCTTCTTTGTCTGCATGAGCTGAAAAGCCATTTATTCTGGCAATTCTTGCATTGACCGGATACTCCTGGCCGAGGATGCGGACCTCTTTCTTGCCGTCAACGATTTGTCTACCGAGTGTTCCGACGGCCTGATAGCCAACGAACATTATCGTGTTCTGTTGGCCGGTGATATTGTTGACCAGATGATGTTTTATCCTGCCTCCCGTGCACATTCCGGAGCCTGCAATGACAATGACTGTGCCTTTTATATGATTAATCGCTTTGGACTCATCACTCGTCCCTGTTATTTTCAATCCGGGAAAATTAAAAGGCGATTCATTGTGCCGGATATGTTCGGTCATTTCCTCATCAAACAGCTCTCTGTGTTTCTGAAAGACCTTCGTAATGTTGGCGGCCATGGGACTATCCAGGAAAACCATCAGATGTGGTATCTTATCTTCAATCAGCAGCTCGTTGATGTAATACAGAAGCTCCTGGGAGCGTTCGAGAGCAAAGCTTGGGATGATAATATTGCCACCTGCCTGTTTCGTCGAGTTTATAACCTCGGCAATCATTTTTTTCGTATCTTCTTTTGCCTGATGTACCCTATCACCATAGGTAGACTCGATGAGAATATAGTCAGCCTGCTCAAAAGAAGCAGGATCCTGTACGATGGGCCTATCCGGCCTGCCCATATCGCCGGAGAAAAGAACAGTGCGTTGCTCTCCGTTTATTTGTGCCTTAATCTGAATTATCGAAGAGCCGAGGACATGACCTGCATCATAGAAAGTTGCTTCAAGGTCGTTGCCAATCCTTATTGGCTGTTTGTATTTGACAGGCGAAAACAATGGGCAGCACGCCTCGACATCGGCGGTAGTGTAAAGTGGGACCTCCGGATAAGGACCTTTTCGACCTTCCCGCTCGTGTCTTTTGCGCTTGTACTCGGCATCTTCTTCCTGCAGCTTGGCTGAGTCCATTAAAATAATTCGAGCGATATCGGCGGTTGCTGATGTGCCGTATATTTTGCCTTTAAATCCTTCTTTAGACAGCTTGGGCAGCAGGCCGCA
>JBGVTO010000246.1:0-7188 GCA_041862635.1 Phycisphaerae bacterium
AAGATTCACTTCGCCGTCAATACCCACGACCCTGACCGCGCTTCCCGGTACTACACATTTGATCCCGCGACCAACGTGATGACGTTCATCGCCGAGATGGACACGGTTCTGGGCGAAGATGCCAAGACCCGGGTCTCGCAGGGGAAGATCCACACGCCCCTTATCGAACACGACGGGAAGGTCTGGTTCGCGACGATGACGGCATTCTACGAGGGCAGGTTACCGGGTACGGGTAATGACGACAAGCTCCCTTACGGCGGTGGCCATTTCATGAGCTACGATCTCAAGACGGGGGAATTCACCGATCTGGCCAAAGTAATCCCGAGTGAAGGCATTATGACAATGAACATGGACACAAAGAACGAAATCCTCTATGGCCTCACGTGGCCCTCCGGCCTGCTTGTCTCGTATGACATAAGGGGCAACGAACTTTGCACCTGGGGGGCCGTTCAGGGGCGTGGAGAGTGGGGGCACCATCCGTGGGAATGGGATGTCATCTGCCGAACCCTTGCGATAGATCCTGAAGGTAACGTCTACGGCTCAACCATGGATGGTATGATCTGGCACTACGACCGTACGCGAACCAGGCGGGTCCGCTATATGGACGGCCTCGACCTCTCCCGCGTGCCTCGTGTCCAATCCGCTGAAGAAGATCTCAAAGGAGACTTCTATCACGGTTGGCGCGTCATTCGGTGGAATCCCAATACCAACAGTTTTTGGGGTATCCACTTCGAGACCACCACGCTCTTCGAGTTTGTTCCCTCCACCAACTTCATACGAGCAGTGGCCGAACTCCGACCGAAGGCATACCAGGGCATGCCGAGAAATCCGGAGAAAAGTCAGCTCGGATTCATGATCGGACCCCGGAACACCATCTTCTACCTCGCCCATGGACCGGCCGTCACTGTCCAAGGCCGACCATCGCTCCAGTCCAGCCTTTATTTGCTCACGTACGAGATCGACAAGACCAGCTTGACCGACCATGGCCCCATCTTCTCCCACGATGGCAGGCGCGTGTTTTTCGCGGAGAGCATCGCCATCGGACCGGACGACCATATCTACACTGTGGCCTGGGTTGAAGTTGCGAACGCGAAACAAAAGGGCGAGGCGGTCGAAGCCGCCCCGTTTGGGCCGGAAGAGACGGTGAATGCTCGATATCAGATCCTACTCGCGCGTCTTCCGAAATGGCAGACATTCGTCGAGTAGGCCATAGCATGCGCGCGTCTTGATGAGCGGACGCCACCGGCTATCTTGCTCCCCTTGGTAAATACTTCCCCGGCCCTTAAGCAACTTGTCCGGATCTGTCAATAATTCCATAAGATCTGTACGTGCAACACCTTACAACTCGTGGTGAAAGGGACAGTCGCTGCACATACGGGCAGGTGAAGGTGTGTAATACTCAAGATGCAAATTGTTCTTGTCGAGCGTGGTAACCGCCATTGTCCGAAATGTCAGGCTCTGGCCAAGGCTGAATGGCTCGAAAAGCGTAAGACAGAGCTACTACCAGTGGAGTACTTTCATAATGTTTTCACCATTCCGCATGAGCTAAATCAGGTCGCACGATGTAACAAGGAGGGGATGCAAGAATTTAACTATAAGTCATTGCAGCGCAAAGACAAACCTTAAATCTGCATGTTGCGCATATTCCGTATGACGTTCGCGAAATATACTACAATTTATCTACACACTCATCAAGCCATTCCATCGCACCCTCTGCCTCCTCCCACACATCTGCCAGCCGCTCAGCGCAAATGACTGCCTCTTCTTCAGAGCCGGGGCTATAACTTGAAGGCAGAAGCTCCGGCATTTCCTCGTACCCCAACAGGTACTTTGGAACATACCGGTTGACGCCTATGGCCTTCTTCAGATGGTTGCGGGCAGTGGCTGTGTGGCCTTTCTGGCGGAACGTAAGAAGGGCTCTGGTATAGCACCAAACCGCGAGGACTTCGTCGTTTTTGTATTGTTTCAGAAGCTCTGCAGCTTCATTATCAGCGTTCACTTTCAACAGACATGGTAGCAGGATGTCTCGTACGCCCTGATTATCGTTTGGATTCAAGCGCAACAGCTCACGATAATGTCCTACTGCCTCATCGAGATTACCCAATTCTTCTAAACACTGCGCTAAGCCAAATCTGGCACGCATGTATGGCCTGGTTTGTAGAATATCCCAGAAATGACCCGCCTCCTTGTCAAAAAACTGTGTACCCAACGCTCTTTTACCTGCAGCCACACCCTCCACATAAAAATCGTGCGCCTTTTCCGCGTCTGAACAACGTTCTGCCAGTAAGACGTAGGCACCAGCACAATCCGGACAAATCTGCAACGCTTTCCTCACCAACTGAATTTGCTTTCGACCTCGGGCCTCAAATGCCTGATAGACAAGATCCTGCGCTTGCTCCAACGGAGTCAGAGCCGCTTTGTGAGGAATTTCCTTGCCTACCACATTCTCGTTGAGGAAACCTCGTAACTCGTCCATGCTCGCGAAATCATGCTCATCTATCATTCGTTGGATGTCTATCTGTGTTCTCTCCATTATCCGTCGGTCCGGTATGCCGCCTCGCCTCTTGAGCTTTTTGCTTGAGTCTTCATCTTCCAGTCTTAAAAGGTCTGGCAAGGACAATGTGAATTCCATTTCACCTCGTGCAGTCAGTACACTTTTCTTCCACCGGCCACTGTCTATCTCGTCTTCTTTAGTCAACGCCAGTGCCCTCATTAGACCCTCCAGATAGCACAATGTGTCGGGACCGGGACGTCTTTGTTTTAGCCTTGGTTCCCAACAGATTGCCGCTGGATAAGCGTCCTTCGCGGCAACAGGTAGGCCATGATCCTCCCACAAATCGGCGTCACCTAAAGGCAGTTCCATAATCGGGCCAAAGAATACCGACCAATGTTTGTCAGTCACGAACGATGAATGCTCTCGTTGCTCAAACAAAGATTCAAATTGCAAAACCGAATCGAAAAAGCCCAAACCAAAGGTCGTCCCACCAGCGCCAAGTACCGTGAGATATCTCAGGCAGGCATCGACAAAGGGAGACTCAACCTCAATCAAATCTTCATCAATCAAGAATTGCCAAGGCTTAGCTTGGTAATACTGGACAGCTGCATCCGCAAAGGCCCACATCAATTCTACCGTAACACCCTTGACCTCCAGAGCATTTGGCACCAATGGATGGCCCTCGACGTCTTCGGCCATATCAGCAATCATCTGATCAAACGTGAACAGCTTCTTTCTCTGCTCAACCTTAATACCTGCTTCTGCTAATAGCCCGCCGAGGTGCTCAGCTAAAGCTGAATCTTTGACCTCAATCTTTCCAGGGCGATAGCCGGCAAGCTCCTCGTTGCACGCAAAGTCCGCAAGAGCGCTCAATGCCATTTCAAAAGTCTTCTCCCCCGGTGGTTTGGGTTCGGTCATGTGGATTAGTCTTGTCTTGATGCTAATCCATCCAGCTATCCAAGGTCGGTATGGCTCTTGGCCCCTTCCTTGGACCCACATAGGTAATCTTGTTAGACCGCCTTGCCATGTTTCTTTGGTGCGTTGGGGTAATCGTTTGAGCCGTTCTATCTGGAAATTCATCTCATTCTTCCAAATCTTATATTCTGTGCTTCCAAATGTTCCTCGTTGGTCCAGATTTTACAACCACACAAGGCAAAAATCCACCTTTAGTTTCGAAGAAATGGTTTTACTCATTGTCAGCCGACTTAAAGAACAGCTTCTTCAAGAAATTCAATGTTGATGACTTTTTTCGGATGTTCTCAAAATATTAGAAAACCGGAGATATGGCAAAAGCAATCTTGAGCTTTTTGAGTGGGTAGGTGCTTTTAGTTCAGCGGTACCAAAAAATCAAAAGCTTGATAATCTGTTAGCCAAAGTATAGGTGACAAATGACAAGCTTAATCTGCTGTGGATCGGTTGCGGCAGAAAGGACTTCCTGTTCCAGGCAAACCAGAAGTTCATCGAGCGGTTGAAGACCGACAATATCAAACACGTCACCCACATTACTGTGCTGCCACACCCAGCACCAAAACAAAATAAACCGAATAAATCATTTTATTACACATAATAATCCTCCTTCACCCCGTCCCGTCTTCGACGGGCGGGGTTCAAAAAAAGGTTAAATATGACTATGCTTTGGCTATGTACCTAATCCGGAGCATAGTCCTTATAGTGCTGCATCCACTCGGGCCATACGGGCGTACGAGCCTTACGTCGATCTTCAGGCCAGCCACGATACCATCTGAGCTCCCATAGCTCCTTCAACCCAATCGGCCGGACTGAGAAGTCCACAAACACGCCATTAACAAAACCGGTGTGCCGATCGATGCAGAATGACCCCATGCTCCGGTCTATGAGCGTGAAGAACCCGCTCGGCGGCTGGTCCGTGGGTTGGGGTAGGGCATCCACCCATTGAGCATCCACGAAGACTGGGATCTCGTTGCGGTTACCTGGGATCGCGTTAATATTCCGCCAATATTTCTGCTCGCGGTCTTCGTCACAGAGCCACCAGTTCCACCCATAGCTGCCGTAGTCGCCCTCAACCGCCCAACCCGGGGTGGTGTAACCGTCTTTGCCGTATACACCCCACCCCACGAATGGGCCGCCCCTACCACCAGTGTCACTGTAGAAATGGTGCACCAACGGGCAGTTACGTATCTCGGGCTCGTGGCTGTAGTAAGGTCGCATTGCATAGACCCAACTATGTGCGGGCCGGCCGGAGACTCCTGGTGGAACTTACCATCGAAGTCATTCGTGTACATCGAGACAACCAGGCCCATCTGTTTAAGGTTTGATTGGCAGGCGGCTTTTCCCGCCTGCTCCTTCACCCGCTGAAGCGCCGGCATTAGTATAGCCATTAAAAGCGCAATGATAGCAATAACCACCAGTAGTTCTATCAATGTAAATCCTTTTCGGATCTTCACGACTTTCACCTTCAGTTGCCGCTTTGAGAACGGGCTTTCGAAAGCTCCAAGCCACAAAGAGTGACTCTCGAAAAGGCAAGTTCCCGCACTTGCGCTGTGGCATCCTGAGCAGGACATATTCCCAAAGGGTAACAGTGCCTCTAAAAATGAGCATTTGCAAGACTTGCTATTTCAATGATATGTACAAAGCCACCTTTGGGTCAAGGAGAAAGTACTCAAACTTCAAGATTTTTAAGGTTTTTCTGGGAAAGATTCAATTATAAGCGTACTGGCTGTGTATGATGACACAAGGAGTAGTAGTTGTATGTTTAAGGACAGTAAGAAGTGTGCTTACCAGTGTATTATCAAGGGATTTTCCTTGACGTGAAAGTAGATAATTTGGTATATGTAATATTAGTGAACCCCGCCCCTGCCGCAGGGGCTGGGTGAAGCTTGTGCTCGTGCAGCTGGGCATCTGTGGCTTTGAGTTTCTCCAGCGTGCGTAATTCTTGTAATTTTTCGACAGAGGAGGAGTTATTATGTATTGTGAACGGCACGGAGTTTTCAATAAGAACTTTGTGCTTCGCAAATGGAGATTTTCACATTTTCAACTGACAATTCATATCCCGCCTCTGCGGGAACGAGAGTTTTGGTGTGCGACCAAAGCATAAGTCATAATTGTTTAACTTTTTTGAACCCCGCCCGTCGAAGACGGGACGGGGTGAAGGAGGATTATCATGTGTAGAAAGATGATTTATTTGGTTTATTTTGTTTTGGTGCTGGGTTTGGCCGGTAACGCCTCCGCAGATCTGGTAGCACATTGGCCGCTGGACGTTGATGCCAAAGACATCTTCGGTGGTCACAACGGCACCCTGGTTGGTGGCGCACAGTTCACGGACGACCCCGAAAGAGGCAGAGTGCTCAGTGTGGACGGCACTGATGGCAGAGTAGAGATACCACACTCGGATGAGCTGGTTTTTGAACCAACGGATAGTTTTACGATTGCAGTCTGGCTGAACATACGGACCTTACCGGGAAGCTGGGCCGGCATTGTCAACAAGAGTAGAGATCTGGGTTCTTGGTATGGCCTATGGGTTACTCCCGGCAATCAATGGCATTTTGACGGCGGTGACGGCGGCACCAACGTCCGCATGGATACGGGCTCAGCGATGACTGGATGGCTCCACTTGGCCGGTGTTTACGATGCAGATAGGAACACTCAAACATTGTACGTAGATGGTGCCGTTATCGATGAAGACACCGGCGTAACAATTGCGGCCACCGGCGCCGGCGATGTGTGGTTCGGCGGTGCCAAAAGTGTGACTGAATTTCTTGATGCCTTGATTGATGATGTGCGGATTTACAACCATGCCCTGACAGAAGAGGAGATTCAAACCGTTATGCTCAGTGGTGGAGAAGGATATCCATTTCCCTCGAGGCCCAATCCAGAGGATGGCGCCCTGCATCCGGACACGTGGGTGAGTCTTGACTGGCGTGCAGGAGATTTTGCCGTCTCGCACGATGTGTACTTCGGCGATAATTTTGATGATGTAAATGACGGCACCGGCGATACATTCCGAGGCAATCAAGCCTCGGCGAATTATATTGTTGGTTTTCCCGGATTTCCTTATCCGGATGGTCTTGTTCCGGGTACGACATATTACTGGCGAATCGATGAGGTCAATGACACCGAGCCGAATAGTCCCTGGAAAGGTAATGTCTGGAGCTTTACGGTTCCCCCCAAGACCGCCTATGCACCCGACCCGGCTGATGCTGACGAGTCTGTAGACCCGGATGCGAAGCTTAGCTGGACGGCGGGTTTCGGTTCTAAATTGCACACTGTGTACTTTGGCGATAATTTTAACGATGTGAACAATGCCGCGGGGGGACTACCACAGGGAACGACAACCTATAATCCCGGCCCTCTTAAATTGGCCAAGACTTACTACTGGCGGGTTGATGAGTTTGATGTTGTCGAAACGCATAAAGGTAACGTCTGGAGCTTTACAACTGAGGGCGCCGTAGGGAGCCCGAACCCGGCTAATGGCGCTGTGGATGTAAAGCAGACACAGATTATTACCTGGTCGCCGAGTGTCTTTGCTGCTTCGCACCAGTTGTACTTCGGTACTGATAAAGATGCCGTGAAAAATGCCGATACCAGCTCGCCAGAGTATAAAGGCACCAGGGACCTTGGTGCTGAGACCTATGACCCCGGAATGCTTGCGTGGGATACCACCTACTACTGGCGTATTGACGAGGTCAATAACGCCAATCCCGACAGTCCGTGGCCGG
>JBGVTO010000247.1:0-12085 GCA_041862635.1 Phycisphaerae bacterium
GAGAACTATTATGAAAACTATGGACAACATCGGCCTGAAGGAGGTTCAAGCTGTTTACAGCGGACCTGAAGGTGAGCTTTGGGAACTGATAATGGGAGAGCAGATTCATATTGGTGGTTTCGTTTCATCGATGGACCTTGCGGAAAAAGCTGGCATCGGCTCAGGTATGAAAGGTGTTGACCTTTGCTGCTGTAACGGAGCTGGGATGCGCTTTCTCGTGCGTTTTCGAGATGTGGCTCAAATGACCGGTGTAGATGCTACGGAAAAAGTCGTCCAGCAAGGACGTCTGCGATGCGAACAAGAGGGACTGTCAGATAAAATCGAATTCGTCCTTGCGGATGTCTGCGAAAGTGGCCTTAAAGATGCAAGCGTAGATTTCGTCTGGGGAGAAGACGCGTGGTGCTACGTGGTCGATAAGGAAAAGCTGATTTCTGAAGCAGCGCGCATCGTCAAACCAGGCGGCGTCATTGCCTTTACTGATTGGATTGAAGGAGGCGCCGGACTAAACCAGCAAGAAGCAGAGCGTTTCTTAACTTTTATGAAGTTTCCTAACGTTCAGGACGTGAACGGTTATCAGGATTTGCTTGAAGCCAATGGCTGCGAGGTGATTAAGGCTGAAGATACCGGCAGGTTTGGGCCGTATGTTGACTTGTACCTGAATATGCTTAATATGCAACTTACATACGATGCTCTCAAGATTATTGGCTTTGACCAGGAATTAATGCAAAAAATGGGCGGCGAAATGGCTTTTATGCAACAGTTAGCTCATGCAGGCAAGATTGCTCAGGGTCTGTTTATCGCCCGCAAGAAAAAATGAACGAAGTTTTGAGGTTTGGCAGAGATGGCAAAATGTTGCGATAAAAAAAACGTGGAGATTAATCCTACTGATCCGTGTAATCCGCCTCAGCCACAATGTCCTTCAGAAAGTACAACGGCTAAGGGGCCAGTGAATGGTCCCTTAGCCTGGTTCGGCAAAATGATACAGAACTGCTATGAATACGCTACAAAGGAAAAAGCCAACGGCAGGAACATAGTCGGCATTATGTGTGAATATACGCCGCGGGAGTTGATTATGGCCGCAGATGCCGTGCCGGTGTGCCTGTGCGGCGGCTCGGCGGAAATGATTGCGCCCGCTGAAGAAGACCTGCCCGCAAACCTTTGTCCGCTGATTAAATCAACATACGGCTACCATCTCGAAAAGGCAAATCCATTCCTCGAAATGGCTGATTTGATTGTGGCCGAGACCACCTGCGACGGTAAAAAGAAAATGTATGAATTGATGGGACAAACCCGGCCAATATATGTGCTGGAGCTGCCTCAGAAACCAACGGACAGCGATGCGATGACGCATTGGGTAAGTGAGCTGCGCAAGCTCAGGACTAAACTTCAAGAGCATTTCAGCGTCGAAGTTACTGACGAAACAATAAAACGAGCAATTGTGGTGATGAATCGCGAACGGCAATTGCGGCGTGAATTAGCGGCGCTGATGAAATCACAATCGCCCCCACTAACGGGCAGGCAGTTGCTGGACTTCAAGAGCATTATCTCCGGCATCAGTGCAGACCTTTGCCAATACGCTGAAGCGGTTGAGCTATTTAAAACTCAAAATTTTGATTCTTGCAGGAATTCACCGGTCCGGATACTAATGACAGGTGTTCCGATAGTTCACGGGGCCGAACGGGTCCTTGACATTATCGAGTCTCATGGAGGGCTTGTAGTATGTATGGACAACTGCACCGGCCTTAAGCCCATTCTCGAAGACGTTGACGAAAAGCCACAGGACCCGATTGTTGCTTTAGCTGAAAAGTATTTTCGTCTGCCGTGCTCAGTAATGACGAAAAACGACCGGCGGCTGGAGATACTTCGAGACCTAACTGCCGAATACCGCCCGCAGTGTATAATCGACCTTGTCTGGCAGGCCTGTCTCACATACGATGTCGAATCATACCTCATCAAAAAGCTGGCCGAGGAAGAGCTTGGTATCCCGTATCTTAGGATTGAAACGGATTATTCGCCGTCCGATTCGGCACGTATTGCGTTGAGGGTCGAAGCATTATTCGAAACAGTCCGCGAAAAGGCCGGCAAATCCAGCTGAGGTAGCTGATGAAAAAAATTATCTACACCTGTCCGTATGTGCCTGCCGAGTGGATTGCTGCGCATAGCCTCCAGCCCAGCAGAGTAATACCTGATGCAGCGGACTCGACCGGCCCGCTCGGTCGTACCGAAGGTGTTTGCCCTTACGTTCAGGGCTTTATCAATGAGGTGATAACAGATAAACAAGCCGGTGGAGTTGTGATAACAACAGTATGCGACCAGATGCGCCGCGCTTTCGATATTCTTGTTCGCAGGTCTGATGTTCCGGTATTTCTTATGAATGTGCCGAACACCTGGCAAAGTGTTGAAGTGCAAAAGCTGTATATTGACGAGCTAAAACGGCTCAGCCGATTCCTCATCGGCTTGGGCGGTAAATCGCCGTCGTCTGAAAATCTGGCGAATATAATGCTAACATACGACACCACCCGGGCATCTATTCGTGCGGTAAGAGGTTATTTACCCGCAGGAAAATATGCAGAAATGATTGCGGCATTTGGCCGGGATGGACCGGGTGAGGAATTGAACGATATCACAAAGCACGAGCTGCGAATCGAAGGAGTGCCGCTGGCGATTGTCGGCGGGCCGCTGATGAGGCAAGACTTCGACATTTTCGATATAGCCGAGCGATCCGGCGGACGTATGGTGCTTAATGCTGCCGAGACCGGCGAGCGGGGAATGTGCCCGCCCTTCGACCGCCGGCGGCTTCGGGATGAGCCGTTCATGGAGCTGTCCAATGCATATTTCGGCGGTATCCAGGATGCGTCACGCAGACCGAACAGCGAGCTTTATAAATGGCTCAAAAGCAAATTTACTGACAGAGAAGTACGTGGGATTATTTTCCACCGTTACATATGGTGCGATATGTGGCACGCCGAGCTTCGGCGACTAAAAGACTGGACTGACCTGCCCGTCCTCGACATTGACTCGACGGGTGATGATGAGACACACCGGCAAAGGACGGCAAATCGAATTCGTGCATTTTTGGAGATGCTCCGGTGAGAGATATGCCAGAGAGAATAACACTTGAAGAATGGGACCTGCGATACGAGAAGTTGCGAAGAGCAGGTATATGCCAGCCCCAGGCAGTCGCAATCGGTGGCCGGCCGGACTACGGCGGGCCGCTCAGCCGGCACGTCGCGGACGGCGACCAGCGGCTCTTGAAGCTTCGATATGACAATTCTGTGGCGGCCCTGAGGTTGTGGAACTTTCTGCTTACAGAAGAAGACCGCTTGCATGATGCCCGGGCCAAAGGCAAAAAGCTCATCGGCACAATGAAGGATTTAGGCACTGTGCCGGTGATGGCGTATTCATTTGACAATGTAGTGGCCTTTTACCCCGATGGCGCCTGGTGGATTCCGTGTGTGATGGAGCTAAGCGCCGGCTTGTTAAGCATTGCTGACTCGCTTGGTATTGATGAATCGTTTTGTCCGGTGCGTGCGATGTTAGGTGCTTTCGTTACAGGTGCACATTTTCCTCTTCCGGACAGGTTAATATGCAGCGTCGGCGCAACCTGCGATGATTTTTCCGCTATAGCCCAGGGGCTCAGCGGTCTTGGGCATCCGATTTTGTGGTGGGAAATTCCTCATCGGCGTAAACCTGACCCGAACGAAGTGGCGGTGAATCTGCCGGGCGGATTCACCGCTCCAAAGTGCCAGGTCGAATTCGTCAAATCGGAGCTTGAACGGGTCAAAACCGTGTTGGAAGAAACAGCGGGAGAACAATTAGATGAGGATAAACTTTCCGCCGGAATCAAGGAAGCAAATCAGGTCCGCAGATACTTGGCCGAGCTTCGGCTTCTTGCATTTACCGCCGAGCTGTGTCCTTTGCCGGCCCTTGAAATGCTTATCGCAGAGATGTTGGCGATACATTTTTGTTCCGACCGCCGGGAGACCATCGGTGTGCTCAAAGAGTTACTTGGCGAGGTGAAAGCTCGTGTCCAGGCCGGCGTTGGTATTCTCGCTGCCGACGCGGCTAAAATCTTCTGGGTTAATCCTGTGGCTGATTTGCAGGTGATGAACCTTCTCGAAGACTCCGGCGGCAGAATATGCGGCACCGAATATCTTTTCACCCACGCCCTCGATGCAATTCCGCAAGACCTGCCGCCTCTCGAAGCTTTAGCACGGATGGCACTGGCTGACCCTATGGTCGGCTCATCAACCGACCGCGCAGAGCGGATATGTGCCGATATTCGCAAGCTCGGCGCCGAGGCGGTTCTCATATCGCGAATTCCGGGCGCAAGTCATTGCGCGTTGGAAGGCGAAGTCATCAGCGAAATCGTTCAGGAAAAGTTCGATATTCCCGTACTGGAGATTGAAGTACCGCCCGTGACGGACTCGATGCGTCCGACGGTGCGTACCCGGCTGGAAGCCCTCGTAGAAACAATAAAAGCTCGGAGAAAAAGATGATTTATGCAGGAATAGATGCCGGCTCAAGGACAATAAAGGTAGTTCTGATAGATTCCGGGAACATGCAGGTTTTAGCGAAGGGATTGACCGACCAGGGCGTCGAGCAGGACAAGCTCACCTCCGAGCTTTTTGAAAACGTTTTAAAGAACAACGGCATTAACAAAAAAGATGTTGCTGCAATCGTGGCAACTGGTTATGGAAGAAACGCAGTCAGCATCGCTGATACAACGATAACCGAAATCACTTCTCACGCCGTAGGAGTGCGTCGGCTTGTGCCGGAGGCGATGACTGTTATTGATATCGGCGGCCAGGACAGCAAGCTTATGCGATTGGACAGGAACGGGAAAGTGCGCGATTTCGCTATGAACGACCGCTGCGCGGCCGGGACAGGTCGTTTTCTCGAAGTCGTTGCCCAACGGCTCAGCGTAGGGCTTGAGTCACTCGGCCGAATGGCTGCGAAAAGCCGAAGCCCCGCTGCGATAAGTAGTATGTGTGTTGTGTTTGCGGAGACGGAAATCACCGGCCTGCTCGCTTCCGGCACGGCCTGCGAAGATATCGTAGCCGGAGTTCAGGCGGCGATTGCAAACCGTATCATTGCAATGGCCGGTCGTGACATTGACTTGCCAATCATTTTCACCGGCGGTGTGGCAATGGTCTCAGGGATGGACGCCGCCTTGCAGTCCGCTCTTGGGAAAACCGTTACCGTATCGCCCGACCCGCAGATGACCGGTGCACTTGGAGCTGCCATTCTGGCATCCACTCATATTACTAAAACAAGGACATAACAGGTTTCAGGTATGCTTGTGTTGTAAATATGCAAAACTTATAATCTTTTTGGGCATTATTATTTATTGAGGATATTACGATGATAAATATGGAAAGACGAAAACGCGTTATGCAGCGTTCCATAAAACTTGGGCACTGTATTTGTGACCCCAAGCAACCGTGCCCCTGTGATATTTTTAAGGAAAAGAATATATGCTCGTGTGCCGGTGAACGGCTCGACGCACCGACAGGCCCGATTCAATTGACCCAACTTGTGGAAAAGGCCGGCTGTGCCTCCAAGATAGACCAGGCCTTTTTGAAACATGTTCTGAAAGATTTACCCGCGGTTGATGACCCTCGTGTGCTGGTCGGCGTACCGGCAGGAGACGATGCTGGCATATATGATATGGGCGACGGCAAGGCATTGGTTCAGACTGTCGATGTGTTTACACCTTCGGTTGACGACCCTTATACATTCGGGCAGGTGGCGGCGGCTAATTCGGTAAGTGACATTTACGCTATGGGCGGAACGCCTATGACCGCGGTTTCGGTGCTCGGTTTTCCTGTTCGCAAGGTCCCCGACAAAGTGATGAGTGAAATTCTGTGCGGCGGCATCGACAAGATGAACGAGGCGGGCACGGCAATTATCGGCGGCCACAGTATTAACGACAGCGAAATCAAGGCTGGCTTTGCCGTAACCGGGATGATAGACAAGGACAAGATAATAACGAACGCTGGTGCCCGCAAGGGTGACGTGCTTATTCTGACAAAACCGCTCGGCACAGGCATCGTTGCCTTCGCTGCACAAATCGGCCGGGCCGATGAGAAGAGTGTTAAGCAAGCAACAGAGTCGATGATTACGCTTAACAAAAACGCTTCGCAGTTGATGGTCGAGTTTGGCGCTCACGCCTGCACCGATGTTACCGGTTTTTCTCTGTGTGGTCATCTGGCCGAGATGGCTTTATCGAGCGGCGTCGATGTGGAAATAATATGGGACAATATTCCGCTGTTCCCCGGCGTGCTCGAATATGCCGCAGCGGGGATATTACCAGGAGCTATCGAGCGAAATAAGGAGTCCTGCAGCGAGCGCATAATTGCTGATGAGTCACTGCCGCAGGAGATGGTTGATATATGCTACGATGCCCAGACCTCCGGCGGTCTGTTGATAGCGATTGCAGATAGTTATGCTGATGATTTTCTAAAAGCGCTGCATAGTAAGGGTATTAAGACCGCTGTTGTTATTGGCAAAGTTCTTGGCAAAGGTTCGGGATTTGTGCGTATCAAAACGACAGGCAGACGCAAAATCAAAATCGAAGAAGGAAAGACGATAAATGAAGGACGAACAATGAACAACGAACAAAAAGATAGTGAAGAAGTCCCCTGCTGCGCAGACGCTGTAACCTCTGCCGGGCCGGGGACTGGGGAAGGTTCGGCTCGACCGGGTGACTCGACTGAGCTCGTCGAAGGCTCGCCCAAGTCTGACATCGCTCAGATTAAGTCCAAATTTATAGATTTCCTCGGCTCAGCAAGCTCGCCCCACGGCTTAGACGCCTATACCAAGCAGGCAATGGCCATTGCGTTGTCGGTTGCTATGCGCTGCGAGCCGTGCCTCAAAATGCACCTTAAAAAGGCAAGGGAAAAGGGCTTCACCCAGGATGAAATCGACGAGGCCGCCTGGATGGGCATCAGCTTCGGCGGCTCACCGGCAATGGTTTTTTACGAGCAGCTCAAGAACTCTTAACAGTCGTAACGCCCATTTCCCCGGAAAATACATGACAAACAATCAAAATCGTAGGGTGGGGCTCGCCCCACCATTATTTCTAAAGCTTACGACGAATGGTAGTTCTCCTTAAAACAAACTGGGTTCTTTATTAATTCTTACTGGTTCATCAACACTATAAGATTTAGTTTCTTGACTTCTACGGTCTGTTGTTTTAAGATGTATGGAGGATAGCCGGGGCGTATTTTGGAAATAGATGGAAGTCGATGGTGCGATTATGAACAGAGTATATACGGCTGTGACCAAGCAGGAAAATGGCTGGTGGATCGGTTGGATTGAAGAAGTACCCGGGGTAAACTGCCAGGAACGCACACATGAGAAGTTACTGGAAACTCTCAAGGCGACGCTAAAAGAGGCCCTGGAATTTAATCGGCGGGATGCTCTATCCGCTGTGGGGACGGATTTTCGTGAAGAGCAAATAGCGATATGAAAAGGAAGGAACTACTCCGGCATCTTCGCTCTCAAGGCTGTGAATTTGTCAGAGAGGGGGCAAAACATTCCTGGTGGTATAATCCATCCTTAAACAAGAGGTCGGCCGTCCCCAGACACAATGAAATTGTAGGTGTTCTGGCAAGCAAGATTTGTAAAGACCTCGGAATTCCGCCTGTAAAATAGACTGTCCTTCTCATTTCCCCCAAAAAATCCATGACAAACAACCAAAATCGTAGGGTGGGGCTTGCCCCACCATTATTTCTGAAAATTGACATTATTTGATATTACTCACGACTACTTTTCTGGTATGATACGCAGCGACAAGTCCTGTTTAGCCTCTGTGCTGGTATCAGATTATGGTTCAATGTGAAGGAGGATGCGATATGAGAGGTAAATATAGACCACATCATATTCTTGAGGTCGTTTTGTTGTTTATTGCTCTGGCTGGTTTTTCCGAAAGCAATTCAAAAGCTAATGAAAACAGCAAATACCTCGATGCTGTCCGTGAGTTTGCCGATAACGTACTCAAATACGGCCGCGATACCTACGGCCCCAAGCACACACCTCTATTTGTCGATGGCTTAAACATCCACACCCACGAACCGGTGAAGTGGATAAGCCCGAAAGGTGATTATTCTACAGCAACTGACACAGAAAAGTGGATTCTTTCCAATTTTGCCAGTCAGCAGACTCTCTTGCGGACATTGGATGGCCTATCCAGTATCACTGGCGATACCAAATATCAGCAAGCTGCTATGGACGCCATTAAATACGCGTTTGACCATCTGCGAACACCCAGTGGCATCTTCTATTGGGGTCATATGACCGCTTACGATGCACTGGGAGACACACCACATGGAAATACATCGCGTGAATCAATCAAGCTACATTACCCCTACTACGAACTGATGTGGGAAGTTGATCCGCAAGCTACAAAGAAGCTCATCGAAGCACTATGGTGTGCCCATATTGTGGATTGGTCGAACCTGGACATGAACCGAATCGGTCCGACGACAGCAAATCAGGAAGAGCCATGGAATCACGAGTATGATGAGGAGGGGCCTACGTTTTTCAAGGGGAAGTCGGGAGGTGGATTCTTCTCTACAGGTACAAGTCTGGTCCAGGCAAGTACCGCATTGCACAAACTGTCAGGGCAAGAACAGTCACTTATTTGGGGTAAGCGCTTGGCAAAACGCTTTGTTGACACCAGGCATCCCAGGACGGGGATTAGTGCGTTCATATACAACGGCCGTTTGTCCTTGTTGGGAGACAACCTCAAAGAGCACTTTGCTGATCCATACACTACCATCTTCCCGCTGTTGCCTTTTGAAGAGGGCAGAGGCTTATATCATCCCCAGAACCAGCAGGCTCTCCCATGGATAAGTCTATTCCTTGTCGGCGATATGCTTGGCGAAAAGGGCAGCGAATTCACCAAATGGGCCCTGGAAGAATTAACTGCATGGGGCAAGGAAGCGTATCGGAAAAAAGACAACTCCTTCATTCCTATTCTCACGGATGGTACGAACATAGAGGGATATATATGCAAAGAAAGCTCTCGTGATGCCCCAAGAGGCAGTGTGACAAAATCCCTTTTCGCAGACCCAACGCTCTTTTGGGGTTACACAGTGGCATATCGAACGACCGGCGATGAATTTGCATGGCAAATGACACGTGATATTGCCTGCGGGAATGACTTTGGGGATATAGGCGAGGATCCAACCGAGACACCAAGCTTGCGAGTGGATACAAACTCCGCTGATGTGTTTAGTCTCCTTGGCTTTTTGGAGTTGTTCAGAAAGACAAAGAACCCACCGTTTCGGGAGATGGCTCGACGCATCGGTGACAACATCATCAACAATCAGCTCTACAAGGGCTTCTTTGTACCAAGCAAGAAGCACATCTATACGAGGTTTGACTGCTTCGAACCACTGGCCTTACTGCATTTGCACGCCACGATCAAATCTAAGACGGGGTCCGTGCCGGAGGTCTGGCCAAGCAGCCCACTTTTCGTGCCTGCCTATCGTTACAAACAGGAAGGCGTTGACCGTCGGATTATTTATACCCTGACTGAATCAATAGAACCGCCTCTATCGCTCCAGGAGGCAGCAGCTATTGGCGATGTTAACATGGTAAGGTCTCTTCTTGAGAAAGGAGTTGAAGTCGATAGCTGGGATGGTTCACATAAAAAAACAGCCCTTCAGCGTGCAGCTATGAGCGGTCACAAAGATGTAGTAGAATTACTTCTTGCCAAAGGTGCCCGAATAGACGCCCAGGACGACTGGCCCGGTGGAACGGCCCTGGACTACGCTGCAGAAAAAGGACACAAGGAAATAGCAGAACTGCTTATAGCCCGAGGCGCTGATGCCAACGCAAAAAGAACATACCCTGCAGGTGATACACCTTTACATTCTGCTTTAAGAGCTGGTCATAAGGATATTATTGAGCTGCTCATTACCAAGGGCGCGGATGTAAATGCCAAAAACAATAATGGTCAGACACCGTTAGATATCGCCGTAACTAATAACCGCAAGGATATAATTGAGCTGCTCCTTGCCAAGGGTGCTGATACTTCGATTCATGTAGCTGCTCTGATAGGAGACCTGGCCAGAGTGAGAACGTTCCTTGAAGAGGGTACCAATGTCAACGTAAAGGATGACAGCGGTTACACGCCGTTTCACTACGCGATTTGGTACTCCAAAACCGACATAGCAAGGCTCCTTATTGAGAAGGGTGCTGACATTCGCGCAAAAGACCAGTCTGGCTACACTCCACTGCACTGGGCTGTCATAATGGGCAATAAGGAGTTGACCGAGCTTGTTCTTGCCAAAGGAGCTGATGTGAATGTAAGAGGTAAGGCTGGTGAGACTCCTCTTGACTTTGCCATCTATTATGAGGCCATAGGGCTGTTGCTCGTTCAGAAAGGCGCTGAAGTCACCTCGATTCAATCTGCGGCTTTCATAGGAGACTTGAATAAGGTAAAGGCTTTCATAGGCGAAGGTGCTGACGTAAATAATAAGAATGTTTTAGGAATAACAGCCCTGCATGTTGCAGCCAGTGCAAGCCGCAAGGAAGTAGCAGAATTTCTTATTGTCAAAGGTGCTGACATCAATGCATCGGTGAGGAACGGCGAGACACCCTTGCACTGGGCGGCCCGTGCCGCCTCCAGGGAAGTCGTCGAGCTTCTCATTAGCAAGGGCGCCGACGTCAATGCAAAAGACAAGCGGGGTCGTACTCCTCTGTCTTTGGCGGAACAAAGAGGCCACACCGAAATCGTCGAATTGCTGCGCAAGCACGGAATTAAAGAATGACACCGCCGCTCCGAGCTGGGCTCTTTTGAGAAAAAGAGTCTAACTTGAATATTTGACGGTTTCTTAGAGGTTCGTTCTTCCGGGAGCAAAAGGGGGCAGGAGCATTTTCCGACTTAATCTTAGTGTTCTCCCTAAGGGACGCCTTACGGTCAAAACCGGCGGGCCTTTATTTAAACGCGAGCATCCAGCATCAAGAATCCAATCTCTAATCTCTAATCTCTAATCCACTCAACAATCCATGCTAATCTGTGAAACTTGTGCCCTCGCAGGCGGATATCCGTGGTTTAAGATAGGTAAAATTTTGTGTCAGTTTTCAATCAAAAACGCTGATACCTAATAACAAAAATCAAAATTTTCAAAAATTTTTAACTTACTTTCTCGAATCGACTTACGACAATCTTAGATTGGTATTCGAGTACTTTTTTCGCATCAAATGTGCAGATAGCTTTAATTATAGAGGCGCTGTTTTTTCGCCTCAGCCCGGCACGGCCAGAAGGCCCAGCCAAATTTGCCTGCCCCCTTGGTTAGAGTGCTTTATACTCTAAGGGGGTCAATAAACTCGGAGCGAAACGGGAATCCCTTAGGGGAATTACCAATCATGAGCATCAATAATCCAACTTTAGCTCACTTTAGGCACTTTAGCTCACTCTTCACTAACTTACCTGCCTATAAGGCAGCAGTTATTTACGTGCCTATAAGGCACCTCTACATCTGTAGAGAGCGCTCTACAAATCAGCTCTTTTTTATGCAAAACAAACCCAATCTTGTCCGCCGTAGGCGGATTGCAAATGTTTATGATACAATGGCTTATGAAAATAAACACAATTGGACACTTGGTCAAAACAAACCCAATTCAAACCCAAACAAACCCAATCTTCGAAAAGCTCAAATGAATGTAAACTCACTTATAACAAAGGGTTACAGAAAAAAAGATGATTTCGCAGTCCGAAAAAACAAACCCAATTCAAACCCAATTTCCGAAAAGACCCAAAATGAACGCAAATATCTATTATACAAAGGTATATAACAATGAAACCGCCTTCAGACTCCAAAAAAACAAACCCAAACAAAGCCAATCCGGATTTTTAGCGCGGTCGATGTCAAATAAAAGCAAAGTTCCGGCCAACTGCTCATTGACCGAACGGAACGGATTTTATATTATGGTATTCACTAAAATAATAAACAAAGCCTTTGCGGAGGTGACTGGTGCCTGGTGGTGCCCCTGGTCTTCAAAACCAGTGTGGGGCTGATAAGGTCCCGGGTGGGTTCGATTCCCATTCGCCTCCGCCATTTATTACAGC
>JBGVTO010000248.1:0-7511 GCA_041862635.1 Phycisphaerae bacterium
AGAGATGGACTCCAGGGCCTCTCAATGGCAAAAGAGAAGAGATACGACCTCATCATTCTCGACATTATGCTGCCGAAGATGGACGGTTTTGAGGTTTGCAAACAATTGCGTCAAGCCGGCGTGGCCACACCCATTCTGATGCTGACCGCCAAAAGCCAGGAGATTGATAAAGTCCTGGGACTGGAGCTGGGCGCTGACGATTACGTCACCAAGCCCTTTAGCCCCCGCGAGCTCCTCGCCCGAGTAAAAGCCATCCTTAGACGAGTCAAGACTACACAGGAAGAGTTCGATATTTTTAACTTCGGCGACGTGGAAATTGATTTCAAGAAGTATGAAGTGAAAAAAAAGGGACAGCCGGTTTATCTGACCACGCTTGAGTTTTCCTTAATTGGCTTTCTCATTAAGCATAAAGACCAGGTCTTAGATCGTTCGGCCATTCTTGACGGGGTCTGGGGCGAGGATGTGTATGTATTACCCAAGACTGTGGACACTCATATTGGTCACCTGCGGAAGAAAATCGAAGACGACCCGGCCAATCCCAAGCACATCATTGGCGTGCGAGGCGTAGGATACAAATTTACCGCATAAATAAAACTTCATCAAAACTTCACCAAAACTTCACTTGGGCTTCACTCATTCAAATACTATCTTCTGTATAATTTTCTCCGTAATCAAAATCTTTTAGTCGTAATAACTGGTTAATTTTATTGGTGACTAAAAAAAAGAAAGGGGAAAAGAATGAGAGAAACCTTTTAGTATTGACAGTTGGTCAGTTTTATTGGTAACTAAAAAGATAAGGAGAAAAAAATGAAAGTTCGCACACAACTAACAAACAATGAAAACCGAAAAAGGACAAACGTTAAACTTCTATCTATCTTGGCCGTTGTTTTTGCGCTGATGCTTGTTGTGGCCTCGTTGGCCTACGCTAAGCAGAGCGCTGGAGTGCTTTTCCAGTCCGGCCTGTATCAAGAGGAAGTGAAAGGAGACCTCGATGCTGCCATCAAGGTTTACGAACGTATCATTGTAAAATTTCCCAAGAACCGTCCGGTCGCGGCAAAGGCCCAACTGCATATCGGTCTGTGCAGAGAAAAACTGGGGCAGCAAGAAGCGCTCAGCGCCTATCAGAAGGTGGTGGAGCAATATCCTGAGCAACAAGGGGAAGTCGCAGTGGCTAAGGAGAGAATCACTGAAATATCTAGCGTGTTGAAGGGCATTGCGCAACGGCCGACCTTCCGCAAAATCCGGATCCCTACAGAAATTTCTTGGGATATGCATTTATCTCCAGATGGGCAAAAAGTCTCCCTAGTTTCTGATAAAAAGTTGTGGATTATGCCTTTAGTAGGACAATTGGGACCGGATACTCCAGGAGCGCCGGTAGAACTGGACACAGAAAATGTACGCGTTGAGTGGACTGCTCATACCTGGTCCGGTGACGGTAAATGGATTGCATTTAACGAATATCCACTAAATGAACGGAATGAAGAAAATAAAGGGAATCAGGGTATTTATATTGTTTCCACAGAAGGCGGCAAGCCGAAAAAAGTACACGAAAATTATCGTGATGAACGTACAGTCAACTATAGAATAAGTTTATCTCCGAGGGGAAAGACTTTGGCTTTTTCATCTGTTGACTTGGAAAGGAAGGAGCAGCATATCTACACAATCCCGGTCGATGGGAGCTCACCAAAACAATTGGTCGATGCCCAGGCCAGAGAACCTGTTTTTTCCCCCGATGGCAAGATGATCGCTTTTGTAGAAGATAAAAATCTGGGCAGGGGGGGAGGTGATCTGTGGGTTGTACCTGCTCAAGGAGGAACTCCGAAACATGTTGCTGATGCCGAGAATGCATCCAGTCCTGTATGGTCACCCAACGGAGATATGATAGCATTTCTAGACTATGGCAATAAAAGAAATCAGATTAACTTCATCCCTATAGGAGAGAATGGAGAAGCTGCAGGGGAATTGATTACTATTGATGCCCCTGAAGGAATCCATGGGATATGGCTTTTAGCGGGATGGAGTCCTGACAAGAAAATTTTTGCCATATTTGAGAGACGTGGAGAAACAGGTCTTTACACTCTGCCGACAAAGGGTGGGAAGGCTATGCAGGTTGCACGCGGAGGGGGTCAGCCGCGATGGTCGCCCGATGGCAAGCGAATATTTATTGTAGCAAGAGCAAGAAGGGGAACTGGCTCCTGGCAAAGATTAGGAATAGCTTCTATCCCTGCTGAGGGAGGAAGCGTTACGACTGTTCCCATTCAGTCAGAAGCGAAAATTTATATCCCGTATTTCGGTGTAGGAAATATGGTTTCGCCGGATGGAAAGATGATTGTCTTTTCAGGAAAAACACAATATGATCCGGTGCACTTTTTACACAACCACATCTGGACACTTCCCGTTGAGGGAGGAAAACCAAAACAACTCACGGAAGTCCCTGAACAAACAACAGATATGTTTCCTTGTTGGTCGCCCGACGGAAAGACCATTGCGTTTGTGCGCGCCAGAATACCGGGAAAAATTGGTGAAATAAATGATTATAACACGAACATTTACATCGTCCAGGCAAATGGTGGAGAGCCAACATCTCTGACAACAGAATCGGACAGTGTTAATTTTGGACCAATCGAATGGTCACCTGATGGAAAATTCCTTGCATATTTTTCTCAAGAAGATGATACTTCCAGTTCTGGAAATCTTAAAATAATATCAGCGAATGGTGATGGAAAGTCACGGGTTATAGGAAAAGTGAGAGACCCAAATCCAGGCATGCAATTTGCGTGGTCTCCTGATAGTAAGCGGCTCGCTTTTGACGGACCTGACGGCAAAGTTATTAAAATCATATCAATAGAAGATGGGAGTGTAGTCAACATTGAGACAGGTCTCGTCGATTCAAATATTGGTGATCGGCTTGACTGGTCGCCTGACGGTGAAAGATTTGTTTTTGTAGGCGGAAAAGGTGAATCAAGTGAATTCTGGGTGATAGAGAATTTCCTGCCGGAATCTACAGCCGGCGAGTGAGACCAAGAACAACCGGGGGCGGGACAACTCGGCCGTTCCGCCCCCCTCGCTCTACCGCCGTTCGCCTGATTCTCCGGCCAGACGCTAAATCCCCAAATCGCCTCTGATATGGCTGAAAACACCGAAATTAACAAAATTTAGCTAATGAATTGCCAAAAAAATTGAAAAATTTAGAAAAAAGTGCTTGCAAAATTCAGGGTGGGGATTATAATCAAAATTGTATAAAGAGTTCTTTTCTTCTCTAAATCTTGGTTTTCGTGAGACGGTAGATTTTTCATAAGCTTGCAGTATATTCACTAAATGACAAACTGTCTCACAAAGGCTGGAGTTTTTCGCTCCAGCCTTTTTTGCATCTTACGCACCTAATATTCGTCCACAGTTAGTCGAACCGGCATATCGCTTTTCTTTCCACAGGCATGTCTCTGGGGTTACCGAAGATTCATTGGCCAACACTGCTTTGAGTTTAATAAACACTTACTGTTACCAAAAAAAGCTTTAGCTATCCAAAATTTGCCTTGATAGTAATTTCCCTATCTGGTAAAATATTGAAGATCGTAAAAGGATAAACTGGTTATATTTCTATCACATGTCAGCTGCCTTGATTTTTCCTAACTCATAAAGACAAAATTACATCAAACAAGGTGGTAAAGGAAAGGGTAATATTATGCACAAGCTAAGAGCGTTTACCTTAATAGAGCTTCTGGTCGTAATCGCCATTATTGCCCTATTGATGGCGATATTGATGCCGGCCCTGGCACGAGCGAGGAATCAGGCACGGACGGTTACCTGTCAGGCCTTACTGAAACAATGGGGCGTTATCTGGACGATGTACTGCCAGGACAACAACGGCTATTTCAGCTCAGGCACCGGCGTCGGCTGGAATCGCGGCGAATGGATTATTTGTTTACGAGACGATTACGAAACAAAGTCAAACATTCTCCGCTGCCCGATGGCTGTTAAAAGGCTGCCCACCGGGCAGGAATGGGGTGGTCCGCTCAATACTTACTTTATGCCGGTTGGGGGAAAAGGCAGCATAGGAGGCGGCGAAGAAATAAGCTATGGAGGAAATAACTGGATTTATCATCCGGCAGCAGGAGTTTCAGCAATTCAATCACGTCCCACGGAATGGAACTGGAGGACGCCTAATGCTAAGGGCTCAGCAAATACGCCGGTATTAGGAGATTCAATGTGGAGAGGAGGCGGGCCGTATGAAAATGGTACACGCGGCGACCCTCCCGAATACCACGGCCAATGGTTGGGTTACAACAGGGAAATGATGCATTTCGTCATCGACCGACACAACGGCTTTATAAACCACCTTTTTATGGACTGGTCCGTCAGAAAGGTCGGGCTTAAAGAGCTGTGGAAATTCAAATGGCATAAAGAGTACAACATTAACGGCCCCTGGACAACGGCCGGCGGGTGCGTGGCAAGTGATTGGCCGAATTGGATGAGAAGTTTCAAAGAATACTAAAAAATCATCACTACTCAAAGAAAGCTCAGCTACCAACCGGTGGAAAACAGCCTCTGACAAAGATGGAATCCACTGACTTTATTGGAGGAGAACCATATTACTACATCCACATCAACGATTTGATGTTGTAAAAAAAAGATTTAAGGTACAATATTTTTTTCTCAGGCAAAAGAGCCTTAAGGTAACGCAAGGATGCAAAATTAACGAAACACAAAGCTGCTTTTGCATATCTTAACAGGTGGACAGCTAAAACAAAATAAAAGGGCACAATTATGAACAACCAAAAAGGATTTACACTGATAGAACTTTTAGTGGTAATCGCCATTATTGCCCTATTGATGTCGATACTGATGCCGGCCCTGGCACGAGTAAAGCAACAGGCAAAGACAATGGGTTGTCTGGCGAACCTCAAGCAATGGACACTTTACTTTTCGATGTACACCGAAGACCACGACGGCAAGTTCCAGGCAGGCGTCGGCGATGGGCATACACACCATTGGATGAATGCACTGAGGCCGTATTATAAAAACGACCCAAAAATGCGCTGCTGCCCCACAGCTATGAAGTCTCTTATCGACGAGAACGGACAGCAGTCACCCCAGTGGAATGTGTTTTCAGCCTGGGGCAGATTCTGGGGCCAGGGCTATGACACTGCAGGTGAATATGGCAGCTATGGGATAAATGGATGGGTAGAAAGCCCACCACCATCGTACGCGACGGTTTATGAAGATTTTGAGACCGAATATAACTGGAGAACTCCCAATGTCAAAGGTGCCGGCTATGTGCCTCTGTTTATGGACGCCCTGAGGTTCAATGTCTTCCCGAGGGATACGGATACCCCGCCGGAAATACAGGATATGGCCTGGCAGGGCATGCAGCATATGAGACGTATCTGCATTGACCGGCACGATGGATTCATAGGCATGGCTTTTCTGGATTGGTCCGTCAGAAAGGCCGGACTTAAGGAGCTGTGGACTTTGAAGTGGCACCGCGCATATAACCAGGCCGGCCCCTGGACAACATCCGGCGGCGTCCAGCCTGGAGATTGGCCGCCCTGGATGAGACACCTCAAAGACTACTGAAAAAATAACCGAATGAACTAAACAAGAGGGGCCTATGCCGAGCAAATCAGCATAGGCCCCGATTTGATACTAATCAAGCTACACACCTGTGCCTGCGCTACCCTATCTGTTATAAATACTTATACGGCTTTATAGCACAGTCCCTAACATCCCGCATCGGCTGGTCTTGCTATGAAGTGTCTTCAAAAAATCCCTGAATTTGAGCTATTTTGCTATTGCGGAAAATCAAATTTGGGGGTATACTGCTCTTAAAATAGCCTAAATTAACACAGGAATACAAGATTACCGAAATACAAAGCTGTTTTTTATGCATCTAAAAAAGATTTAAAGAATACTAAGAAAATTACCCCTGCGAAAAGAAAGCTCAACTTGAAATCAGTAGTAAACAGCCTTTGACAAGGCCGGGATTCACTAATGTTAGTGGAGGAGAATCGCATTTTTTTTCGGACGTCAGATTAATGATTTTTACTGTTGCAAAAAATTAAGACTTATTGTATAATACCGTTTGTGGTGAAATTGCGCCTATAATATTAGCCTGGGAATACAAAAGTGACGAAACACAAAGTCATTTTTGCGCATCCCAACAAGTAAACAGCGAAAGGGGCCATTATGAACAAACAAAAAGGATTTACACTAATAGAACTTTTAGTGGTAATTGCTATCATTGCGCTATTGATGTCGATTTTGATGCCGGCGATGCAACGGGTAAAGAAGCAGGCCAGGAGCGTTGCCTGCCTAAGCAAGCTAAAGCAGTGGGGCATATTTTTTGCGATGTACGCCGACGACTACAACGGCCGATTCATGATGGGCTTTAGGGCCCAACCTACAGCCAATCGGTGGGTCTATGCACTTGGGGACTACTATAAATGGGATGACGAGTTTACCTGTTGTCCGAATGCGTATAAGCCGTGGGTGGATGAATATGGGGTAAATTCGGGTGCCGAAGGAAGCACTTTAGGTGTAGGTGTGACCATGGCCTGGGGATACATGAATCAGGGGCACTGGAAAAAGCCAATGAAGGGAAGTTACGGCATCAACGGCTGGGTTGTCGATGCCCAGCCAGGCCGGGAACCCCATCCCGAGCGGGGAACTCCGGATTTCCTCTGGCGAGGGCCCACGGTGGCGGGAGCCGGGTACGTGCCATTGTTCCTGGAGGCACAGCGTTATAACGGCGTGCCGTTACACACAGACACGCCACCCAGCTATAGCGGCGAGCAGTGGAACGACAACGCGCAGATGGGCCGGTATTGCCTGAACCGACATGATGGGTTCGGCGGTTGTCTGTTCTTAGATTATTCGGCCCGTAAAGTAGGGCTTAAAGAGCTGTGGACCCTCAAATGGCATAGAAAGTACATTGAAGCCGGTCCCTGGACGATCGGCGGCGGAGTCCAGTCGAGTGACTGGCCCGAATGGATGCAGAACCTTAAAGATTATTAAAAAACAACCGTCGAAAAAAATAAAAAATTACGTTTTTGACCAACTATAAAATACTACTGCAAAAGTAAACGATTAAAACATGGAGAAGGAGATATTATTATGGTCAAGCGAAAAGGCTTTACCCTAATAGAGCTTCTTGTGGTAATCGCTATTATTGCGCTTCTGATGGCAATCCTTATGCCTGCGTTAAATCGAGTAAAGAAACAGGCCAGAGCTGTTGCCTGTATGGCCAATCTCAATCAATGGGGCCTTTTTTGGTCAATGTATTGTGACGATAACGATGGATACTGGCTTAGCGGCGATGGCGGCGGCAGCGGAAGGTGGTGGTTCGAGCCGATGCTGGAGACTTACAAGATCGGAGAGAAGATGCGCTGCTGCCCACAGGCTACAAGAGCACTGGGTTCAGGAGTGCATCAGGGTATAGGTTATTGGTTTTACCAGGCCTGGCGAGCCGGTGAATGGATAGGTAGCTACGGACCAAACGGGTGGATGTGTAATCC
>JBGVTO010000249.1:0-5423 GCA_041862635.1 Phycisphaerae bacterium
AATTCGACCTAAACCAACGCGCCAGTCCTCGACCCTACTACGGAGAGAAGAAATGTTTCAGTCATTTAATTCTTTTTGGAGTATTCATTGAGCGGGGTTCCTGAGAACTTTATTTACAATCGAGGCGTATTAAGATATGATACAGTGTTTAAGCTTATGAATCCCGCCCGTCGTAAATGGGTATGTATCCCGCCCGTCAACGACGGGACGGGATGTATTTAGTCTGGCTAAACACATAGGAAGACGGGCGAGATGAACGAATTGGACCGTATTTCAGGAGACAGAAGTTGACGACAACTCGCACAGAAAACCCACTATTAGTACCGTTTAAGGAGAATTTACAGAGTGTTATCTATGGCAAGAGCGAATGTATCGATGTAATGATAGTATCCCTGTTAGCAGGGGGGTCTGTCCTGATTGAAGATGTACCGGGCGTGGGCAAGACGACCCTGGCCAAAGCGTTGGCCAAAAGCATTGATGCCAAGTTTCGCCGGGTGCAATTCACCCCCGATTTGTTACCTGCAGATATTCTGGGCTCTTCTATCTACAACCCCGTTAGCGGGGACTTCAGGTTCGATCCTGGTCCTATCTTCTGCAATATTCTTCTTGCCGATGAGATAAACCGCGCTTCACCCAGAACCCAGTCGGCCCTGCTGGAGGCAATGAATGAGAACCAGGTGACCATTGAAGGCAAACGTTATCCATTAACAAAACCGTTTATGGTGATTGCCACAGAGAATCCCATCGAGTTCCACGGCACTTATCCATTACCTGAAGCCCAGCTGGACCGTTTCCTGGTTCGGCTTGCCATGGGTTATCCGACAGTCGAAGTCGAGGTCGACATTCTCAAGTCGCATGCCCATACCGAGCCGCTCGACAGAATACAGCCTGTACTCCAGCTTGAACAGGTCCGGAAGCTCCAGCAAGAGGCGGCCGACGTTCACATAGATGATAGTATTTTGGAGTATATTGTTGAAATCGTTCATGCTACCCGCCGAGATAATCGTCTTCAGCTTGGTATCAGCACCCGCGGAACTCTGATGTTGTACCGAGCGGCCCGGGCACGCGCATATTTCCAAAAGCGCGATTTTGTCATTCCCGACGATGTGTTGTGGCTCGTCCCCTATGTATTGCCACATCGCATTCTTTTGAGCTCTAAAACGCGCCACAGCGGTACTACCGCCAAGCAGATTGTCACTGACATCGTCGGCCGTATCAAAGTACCGGTTTGAATCCCGCCCGTCGAAGACGGGACGGGGCGAAGAGGCAACTGTCACGATGAAGAAAACCGATGGGAGATTGCGTTTTGGCTTGACCGATGCCGGCAAGATGGTTCTGCGCGGGACCGGCTTTGTCACTTTAGCCGTCCTGATTGTTCCTGCCTTCGGAGTACTTTCGGCTCTGGTCTCGGTCGTGCTAATGGCTTTGCTGGTCGGCTTTGTTCTGCGGCCAAAAATCCACATCAGCGGCAATTTGCCTGAACGTGTCATTGTGGGCCAGACAGCACAGTTGAGGTACGTGCTCAAGAACGTCGCGCGCTTACCGGCCTACAATCTCTGCGTTAAGTTTGGTGCCGTGCCTGAGGCGATTGAGCAAGTCGGAGGCGAACACGTAGTTTCACGCCTGGGGCCCGGCGAGACTACCGAAGTGACTATTGCGATACGACCCAGGCGGCGGGGATACTACCGAATCAAGCAGCCGATTTGCCAATCCAGCTTTCCCTTTAACTTGTTCAGTTTTGGCACGTCCCGTGATGATGAGGAAACCCTTATCGTCCTTCCGGCCTTTTCCCGAATTCAAATACCCCTCAGACGCATAAGTCGGTACGTTCACGCCAGTGGCGCCAGACTCGCTGGTCGTACAGGAGTTTTCCTTGAATACGCGGGAAACCGCCCTTTTTTACAGGGAGATTCCCCACGCAATATTGATGCCCGTGCCTGGGCTCGCCTGTCCGTGCCGGCCACCAAGGAGTACCACGATGATTTCGACAACTACACTGCACTGGTATTGGATACCGGAATACCTGAAGTCCTGTCGTGGTCAAAGTCGAACGAGGTCAAGGAGCTTGAAGCTGCCGTCTCTCTTTGTGCTTCCGTGGCTTTCACAATTAACAATGATTGTCTTATCGATATTTTGCTTGCCGGCCCCGATTTGCATCAGTTCCCCCCGCCGGCAACAAGCGGGGGCTGGCCCAGAATGGTGCGCCTCGACAAAATACACGAGATTCTGGCAGGTGTTGAACCATCGAGAGGCTATTCCCTGGAGCAGATAGCACCAAAATTGGCAAATCGGTTCTATGAAATATCTGAGGTCGTTTTCATCTGCTTCAAATGGAACAAGGCATACCGGCGGTTGATGGAACTGGCCGACCAGGCTGGCTGCCACTGCACAGTTTTCCTGATAGGCGAGTCCAGCCGAATGCATCTGGATGAGGGCAATCTGAGCTGGCCTGAAAATGTCCGGTTCCTGTCTCCTGATGATATCTTGACGGGGCAGATAGAACGATTATGAAGACGCAAAAGACCATAGCTATCATCATGTTGCTGACAAGCTCAGTGCTGACCGCGCTGGTCTCTGGGGATATTGCCTATCCGACTATCCTTTGTATGTTGGGTCTCTTGGGTTTGCAGCGGCGCTTTACCTGGGATATCAAGCCGGAAAGAAGAGTTATCGCCTCATTGCTCCTGCTGCTACTGGCGATTATGTTTTCAATTCACTACCGCTATGCCAGTTCCCCCGGACGTTTAGCTTATGTACAAGCAGCAACCGTAGCCTGGCAAACAATAGCACGCTACTTCCTGGCTTCAATGATTCTCATACTGTTTCTCGGTTCACCTGAGCGACTGCCATCTTCGCTGGGATTGTTTCATATAGCCGTCACTATCTCAGCCGGACAAATCCTCTTACTTGATGATATGTACGTCACGTTCCGTCTGTCAGAGCTGTTCTCCGTCATTATGGTCGTGCTATATGCCGCGGCCACACATGGATCGGTGGATAAGCTCATTCCAAAGCGTATAGGGCGCCTGCGCTCCAAAGCTTTAGTGACGGAGCGGCACATGTCCACCCCTTCTTACTTTCGGCAGAAAGCAGGCGTGTTCGCTTTTAGCCTGATACTGGTCATCACTGCAAACTGCGGCTGGATTATGAGTTCAATGCTCTATCGCCACGTGGAGGTTCTTAACTACCTGCCGGTCTGGTTCTGGAGGGGACGTGTCACCTTGGAGAGTAAAACAGACGGTGTGTCACTTGTGGGATTCTCCACCAGCGGCAGACTGTCAAGTGTGTTGTTGATCAAGGGAGACCAGGATCCAACGCCCGCGCTTAGCATCAAGTCTGACGGCAGCCCGGGCTACTTGAGGGCCAGGGCATTTGAGGTCTATCGTCAATCCGAATGGCACGATCTGTCATACCGGGAAGCGCTCTTTCCCGAACAGAACAAGCCGTTCGGCATGTATTTCGTGGGCAGAACGAATTTCTTTCGCCTCAACGAGACAGATGCTTCCGAGTGTAAGTATATGACCATCCGGCATGAAGCCCAGTTCGCTGATGCTGTGTTCACACCTCTGGGAACGTCCTTTCTTGAAGCGCCGCTCAATTTGCTGCTGCGGGACGACGACGATATTGTTTATGCTCCGAAATTTCGTAGTGGCCTGAATTACCGGATTGCCTATGCGAAATCAGCTTATCAAAAGCCTCCGGCTGGTGTGCAAGGCCGCCGGACGCTGAACATCCCCAATCAGCTTGACCCGCGTATACATCAGCTGGCAGGCAGGATTTTCGCGGGGTGTAGCACAACGACTGAGAAAATCAATGCTGTCGTTAACTACTTTCGCACCAACTACACCTACGTGCTCGGACTGGATATCCCACCCGACCGGGATAAGCTGACCCATTTTCTGCTTGAGGAATCCACCGGCTATTGCGAGTACTTTGCCTCCGGCGCCGCGATTCTGCTGCGTCTCGCTGGCGTACCAGCTCGATACGTCACCGGTTTTTTAGTCACAGAGAAAGACGAACAGAGTGAATTGTGGGTTGCGCGGTACATGGACGCCCATGCCTGGGCTGAAGCTTGGGACCAGGAACGAAAACAATGGATTATTGTCGAAGCTACGGTGCGGGAGGATCTGGCCACGGCGCCCGCTGCTGAAGAGCTGGAACGCATGGGCGGCGGTATTGGTACTCTTGGTCAGCTCTTGCAAGCTTTGTATCAATATGGTCTTTTTGGTGTGATTAGCTGGTTGTTCGAGTCCCATGGCCTGCTTGCCGGCTTAGTTCTACTAATGAGCCTCCTTGGTGGTGTGCTGTCGTTGGTCCTGTTACGATACTACAATAGGAAGAAGTCTAAAGGCCGGACACAATTAAGAGCGGTGAGAAACCCAGGGCTTGCGACCTTGCACAAGATGCTGACCAGGATGGACCGCAAAGTAAAAGCCAGGGGACCGCGGCGAGATCTCAGTGAGACATTACACGCTTTCTCTCAGCAGCTTCTGATGCGAGACTTGGGTGATGGATTGTGGACAAGGATATCAGACTGGTATCTCGAATACGCAAACCTCCGCTACTGCAGAACTATCAGCTCTGAACGCTTGCAGAAGCTGCAGCAGCTCGCTCAAGGGCTGCAGGATTCCTTATGAGCCCCGCCCCTCAGAGGGGCGGGGTGAGTAACGGCACCCAGCACCAAAACCGCGTGAGCCCCGTTAGAAATCGGTGCTGTAAGCATGTCACTCACCTATTTGAAGTAATTTCTAACGGGGTGAGCCGAAGCTCTTTCCTTTGACCCATTCGGCCATCCCTTTGACGGAGTTTACCCTGAGCGTAGCCGAACGGGCTCAGGGCTACGGCTAATTCAGGGCAGGCTCTGCTCAGGATGGTTAGCCTGTCGAACCATTAGTATTGGGTCAAAGCCGCCGCGTGACGTCTTGCCGCCGGGTCACCCGCTGCATATATCATTCCGGTATTCGGGTCCACATAAATCATAACGGGGTATGCAATAGGCCCCGAAGTCGTTCCTATCTTGTTAGTGCTGGGTCAAAGCCGCCGCGTGACGTCTTGTCGCCGGGTCACCCGCTGCATATATCATTCCGGTATTCGGGTCCACGTAAATCATAACGGGGTATGCAATAGGCCCTGAAGTTGTTCTTACCTTGTGTCCACGATGGGCCAGCTCACGTCTGATGCTTTCATCGATACGGTCATTTAACGTGAGGCTCCCTAATGTCCCCAACGTTTTCTTACGGTCGGGATTCGGGTTGAAAGAGTTCTCCTGGTGTCCCGTGCTAAAGCGGGGCACCGTCACTGCATCTTTGGGCATCAGACCAAACTCAAGGTAGTTAAGAAGACAATTGAGGGTAGTCTGGTCCTGCAGGTCACCACCTGCGACACTAACGGCTATAATTGCTTTGCCGTCCTTAAGCACTATT
>JBGVTO010000250.1:0-9511 GCA_041862635.1 Phycisphaerae bacterium
GGAGAAAATCTCAAGGCGTATAAAGACGGCGTCTTAATCACGAACAATCCAGCTCCTTCAGGTACCTCGGTTACCGAAAGTGCGACTCTGAAATTCGGTAAACATTCAACGGCTTCCGATTATTTCGGCGGTACCATCGATGACGTTCGCATTTACAATTATGCTCTCAGTGAAGGCGAGATTACAGCGCTTTACAACGAAAGCAAATAGAAATAGCAAGTGAAAAACCAAAGGTAAAATCAATGCTGGTTAGGGTTCCCGCCTTGCGGAGTCCCTTACAACCGGTTTCGGTGGGTAGTATTACTGCTTACGATAGCGGTAATACTGCCCACCGTGTGTTTGCTTTGATTTATGAGCCAGGAGGTCAAGAACGAGCGTCTGGTAATCAGGCAAATACCCGGGGGCAACGGCTATCTTGCTCGCCCAGCCTGTCGTTGACAGGCGGGGCTCGCACAGCCATTAGAGTTGAGAGGGACCCCGCAAGGCGGGAACCCAATGCATAGTCTATTGACCGACACTTATAGTAGCATTCTTAGATGCCGATTCATACACAGCTTCCTGTACTGCCAATGTCTTAAGGTACTCGCGTCCATTAGTTTCGAAGGGCTTACCATCGAGCATCCTGTCAATGAAATGCCTCTGCGTCGTATAGCAACTGTCTGGCGGCAATCCGCGATCTTCGTGGTGATAATCGTGTATTCGTTCTTTTTCGCCGAGGAGCTGTATTGTAATTCTACCGTCCAGATAGAGCCGGATGGACCCGCCGTTTGCATCGAGAAGGAGCTCGCCCCGCCCGTCGAAGTCGGGACGGGGCTCGCCAAATGTGTAGCGGGGATTTTCATCCCGCCCCTCGGAGGGGCGGGATTCATTGTACCGATTGGCGTCCCAGAGGCCCGTTGCTCCGCTTTCGAAATGGAAAATGATGACTCCGAAATCTTCACCGGCGATCACAGGATTGAGCTTCCTTAGCACGGCATAGACCTCTTTGACCTCACCGCCGAGATAGCGATACGTATCTATAAAGTGCACGCCGTTCTCATAAACCAACAACCGCGGATAATCCCGGAAGTACGGCTGACAATCAAGATAGGCATTCTGCCCCCAGCCATCGCCCATACGCGAGCGGAAATACAGAGAGTGAATCTTACCCGCCACGCTGATTGGCGGGCAAGCTTCCTGATTTGGCGATACCACGGCTGGAGATTCAGGCTATCAGCGTATCAGGATACCAGGGTGTAGAATATAAGGGAATCCGGTTACCAAGGTTCTGTTAATCTGATATCCTGGTAATCTGATATACTGATAATCTTCATACGTTCTCATGAACCATAAACCGAATCCCGGCCTGGCCGCTGTATTCCACGATCTCCTTTGCCTCATCAAAGGCAGGAGCCAACGGCTTCTGACAAATCACATGAATTCCCAAATCCGCCGCTACTTTGCACATTTCCAAATGTGTCGGTGGCGGCGTAATAATGTCCACAAAATCAGGCTTTTCTTTTTCCAGCATCTCGCGGTAGTCCGTATAGTGATGCTTGATACCGTATTTCTCGGTAATCGGTTTTGCGCGGTCCTTGTTGCGATTACAGAAAGCGGTAACCGCCACTTCCGGGATTCGCTGCCAGGCCTCATACTGGAAGTGGCTGAAATACCCCGCTCCAACCGCTACAGCTTTGAAAGTGCTCATTAGAATCAATATTCCTTTCTAAGTACATCACTCATTGATCTTCATCTGTTGTTATGTGACCGTCATCGCCAACATCATTAGTTTCTACCACAGTCGCCGGTTTCTTGCGAGTTGATTTATAGATGTTATAGCCGATAGTCCCAAGAGTCAAAAGGAACAGAGATGTAAGCATGGCAATAAACCGAGTTCGAATGGCCTCAGGAGAAAGCTTCTTATCTGAAGTCCGATTCGGATTCATGAAGCACCAGGTCACAATAGCCACAAAATTAAGTCCCGCAGCCAACATAAAGAAGGTATTGGCACTCCCTGTTTCTTCGTTCAATAAGAGCGGGAATATGATGGCACTTAAAGCCGCTCCGATATTGCCCACCATATTCATAGAGCCCGAGACAGCACCTGAATTACTGCCACCGATATCGTTACAGAAGGCCCAGCTTGGGCTGAGTGTCATATCTACACCAAATGTCGCAAGAGCAAAGCAGAAGACGAACCAATAAAGCTGGGCTTTGTCCGTGGTCAGGAAACCCAGGTTTTTGGTCTGTATTGCAAGAATCAAACCGACGAGGCCTAAGGAAAAGCCCACAATTGCCGTGATACGTCTCGAGCCCACATGGCAGCCCTTCTTAAACAATCCGGTCACCATGGAACCGGCAATCCAGTTCGCAAAGTCAGCAAAAATAAGAGGAATTGCCGAATAATAGATGGCGTGTGGGTCATCAGGCCATTGGCTTCTTATATACGAAGGCAGCTATGTCAAACTAATAAAGAAAGTCACATTACTGGCAAAGTACTGCAGCATCGCCAGCGACATGTTAAGGGATGTAAAAACCTCGGCAAAGGAGGCCTTTATTGCTGTAGTAAAGTCACTGACACGTCCGGTCTCGATATAGTCTAATTCCGCCTGATTAATTTTGCGATTATCTTTAGGATTGTCACGGAACCAGATAAGCCAAACGGTGGCCCAGATAATGCCAATCATTCCGTTAACCACAAATGTCCAGCGCCAACCAATGATACTTATCAGCCATGGCATTAAAAAGAGCGAAAGTGCAGCGCCTAAACGACTGCCTGAGAAATTGATGCCGTGCGCAATTCCACGTTCCTTGACAGGCAGCCAGCGGAAAAAAGCCTGTGTGGCGCCAGGAAAAGCCCCGGCTTCACCCACACCAAATAAAAATCTGAGGATTAGCATTTGTATAGCGTTTCGAGCTGCGCCCGTAAGGGCCGTAAATATGCTCCAGACTGACACCACGATAGTTAGTGCTTTGCGTGGGCCAAAACGATCGGCAATCCATCCGGAGGGAACCTGAAACAAAGCGTACCCAACCGCAAAGATACCAAGAATCAGACCCAGCATCTCTTTGGAGATGGAGAGATCTTTGATAATATAATCCGCAGCAGAGGCAATGCACGCATGATCCATGTATGTGTTGACACTGTGGAAAAAGAGAATCGAAAATAAGAACAAAACGCTGGCGACTCACAGTATTCCGTGATGTCTTCATAAAATGCTCACAATCCTCTACCGACTTTTTGGTTCTCTAAAGCCCTGAACAACTTCCGTGATTGCATCGATTGAGCCGACATTCCCGGGAAAGACTATGTACGAAATGTCCGGGAATTTACTCTCGGGCCCACCCAGCCCATCGGATGGGCTGGGCCCGCTCTGCCAGACCGGCACACCCGGCAATATCTGTCCGAGCACCTTCGCCCGCACAATCCCCAAGGCATGCGTTGCAATGTCACTGGAAGTGATTCCACCCCTGGCCGCCGGCGGGCGAGCTTTGGCCAGGATGGCGAGCCCCGCCTGTCAACGACAGGCTGGGCGAGGTCGGACGTCCATCGAGCTAACAATCTCTACAAGTCAGTCTGAAACGCGCCCCGCCCGTCGAAGTCGGGACGGGGCTCGTAACTGATAATGGGGTTATCAGGGCATCAGGACATTAGGTGATCAGGCCTGGTTCTCTGATTTCCTGGTTCTCTGGTTTCCTATCATCGTTCTCAACAAACCCTGGCCGCCGGCGGGCGAACTCAACGGACCTTAAAGTCAGGGTACCAGTTTACCAGATTATCAGAACATCAGGTAACCTGGTTTCCTGATGACCTGGTTTCCTCATGACCTTGGGACGTGAGAACCCACGATTACCAAGCCGCCTGTATTGCCTGTAACATTCATTTGGGTTCCCGCCTTGCGGGGTCCCTCATCAGCGGTCAATAACGGCCGGGACGTCAGGCCCGCTCGGACACGGACAAAGGAAGCGGCGGCTCGCCCCGCCCGTCGAAGTCGGGACGGGGCTCGAAAAAGAAAACGTCTTCCTTCCTGCCGGGCGCCGAGCAAGCCCAGCCCGCCACGCTGATTGGCGGGCCAGCGTCACCACTTCCAAATCCCGGTAATCGGCGGCGTTGACGATGCAAACACTTCCCTGCTTGCATTCGGCTATCCCTGGCCGCCGGCGGGCGAGCTTCTCGGTAATATGGTCCGGCCCATCTTTGGGTTCCCGCCTTGCGGGGTCCCTCCGGATCTCCTCGAGAGACAGTGACCGGACCGATGTAGCAGAAATCCGGCCTTGCGTTTTCTCCTCGACCCACCGCTTGAGATCTGAATTGCAGTAACCGAAAACCACATCCCTGGCAAAGGCCGTATCAGCGGCGGGGATAAGCTGCTGTCCCTGGCTGAGGGTTCCCGCCTTGCGGGGTCCCACATAATGTATGTCATTGATGGTATATCTGCCTCCCTCCTGAAAGAAAGGTATGATTACGCACACGGCTTGTTGCATTTCAAGGACGTCAGCGAGGGCATCGACCTCCGCGGGGAAATGTCCACGCAGGGTCGAATCGCTTCGGCTGATAATCTCAAACGCCCTACCGGTCTGCCGTGAGGCCTCATAGATATTCGCCCCCACCTCCAAAGCCAGATCGACCGCTGCCGCTTCCGTAAGACTCCTCGAATTGGTCAGCAGATAAAACAGTGGTGTTTTACCTGCAAATTCGCCAGTGATCGTCTTCAGCTTCCAATTCGTCAGGACCGGCACATCATGCACCGTCTGGGTCCCGGTCGGATCGTCATCCAGCACGACAATCGATGCGGGACTTTGCGCGTTTTTGCGCTGTATCGCCGGTAGTAAATCATCAGGCCAGACTGGAGGCAGCGAACTTAGGATTTCCTGTAATTGTATTGGCATCTTCTGTTCTGCGTCATCACGTATCTAATCGTCACGCCTGTCAGTCGAAGACCCCTTCTAAGAGAGGGAAGCGTGCGTATCCGCATCCTCAATAGCAATAGCGCGGGCCGGGGCGCCGTCACCGCCGGCAACCTTCAGCGGAAGGGCTATGAATGTCACTTTTGGTTTTGATATCGACGTTAGATTAGCCAGCCCCTCCACTACAATTACTCCCCCTTTGAAAAGAGTCTGATGTATTGTAGTCAGCTCCTCGATATTGTTGACATCCGCGACCGAAGGCGGTTCCACGCCGAGCATCCGCACTTTGTTCTCCACACACCACTGCGCCAGTTCTGCACTTATTCGCGGAAGTCCATCCCGATATTTTTCCTGGCCATAGTAAGCACTCCAGCCCGTGCAGATTAAGAGACTCTCGCCGGGCTTGAACCCCTTTGGGATGGCTCCGAGATGCTTCTGTTCAATTAAAGCATGCGGTTCAATCGGACGTACATCAGCTACCCAGGCAGGTCCTACCAAGTTCTCTACAGTAATCGTGTCGATCGTTTCTGCATCCACACCAAAGTGGACTGGGGCGTCGATATGAGTACCATAGTGAGAATAAAGACAAAGTTTACTCGCGTTCCACCCGTCGGTCTCGAGCCGATGGGCCGGCTCAATGCAAATCCCTCCCGCTCCGGAGGTCAAAGGCAGTGTTAAGTCAATTACTCGGGGCATCGTTTTTAGCGGCAGATTTAAGATTTTTCACAATCACTTCGGTGATCTCCATAGTCTTTGCTGAACCGCCCAAATCAACGGGTAACACTCCCTGACCAACAGTCATCTCAATCGCTCGAACAATACTCTCGGCTGCTTTCTGCTGGCCCAAATGCTCAAGCATTAAGCTGGCTGACCAGATAGCTCCAATCGGATTGGCAATCCCCTGCCCGGCAATATCAGGCGCCGAACCGTGAATTGGCTCGAACATCGAAGGGTAAGTCTTCTGGGGATTAATATTGCCGCTCGGTCCCAGTCCGAGGCTTCCCATTATCGCACCGCCGAGGTCGCTCAGGATGTCTCCGATAAAATTGGTAGTTACAATAACGTCGAACTTCTCCGGGTGAAGCACGAAATTCGCCGATGCATTGTCAACGTACATCTTATGGTATTCCACATCCGGATAGGAAATGCTCACTTGCTCGACAATCCGGTCCCAGTAGGCCAGGCTGTGAATCAACGTATTAGACTTCGTTACATTCGTTAAGTGCTTACGGCGGCGCCGGGCCAATTGAAATGAATAATGGGCGATTCGCTCAATTCCTTTGCGTGTAAAGATACTTGTGTCTGTTGCCATGCCCTCAGCAAACTCAGGCCGGACGAAACCACCGGACTGAACAAACTCTCCCTCGGTGTTCTCGCGGATGACTACAAAGTCGATGTCCTGCGGTGTCTTATTACGAAGCGGTCCCTCGATACCAGGCAAGAGCCTTGCGGGACGGTAGTTGACATATTGGTCAAAGCTGGTACGAATCTTGAACGTGAACAGCCTGGCCGGAAGAGTGTCATCCACATCCGGCAGCCCGACCGCCCCAAAGTAGATTGCATCAAATTCCTGCAGGATTCGCAGGGCATCTTCCGGCATGAATGTCCCTGTCTGTTTGTAGTAACCGGCCCCATAAGGAAACTCTTCATACTGAAGTCCAAAGCCAAATTCCTCAGCAACGGCACTGAGAACCTTGGCGCCGGCGGGCAATATCTCCGGGCCAATACCATCACCGGGAATGACGGCGATTCTGTATTTACTTATGCTGCTCATAAACCTTGATTGAATGACGACTGCGTCCGCCCTACCCCCCTGCTTTCTTGCGAAAGCAAGAAGGGGAGCTCGCAAAAAAGACCTATACATCTACAGCGCAGCCTATCTTGATAATTTTTGCTGCCTGCACCTATGGTTGCGCAAGCACAGGTGGATTATAGGCTTTCATCGGCAATATACAAGGCAAAAACAGACTCGACTGGCTAATCGGTGTGACAATCATAATTGTCTATGACCTGCCCCCAAAAGTCCCCAACAATATACATGCCTCCATTACGGCAATCCAGGTTCCACCGGTAGACCATAATCGTATGTAGTAATTTCAAAAGGATCCATCTTAGCAGAATGGCCATCGATAAACAGGCAGTTAATCCATTTGGTATGACGGTCGCGTGCCACTCGCCGCGAGCTGTTCTGGGCTGACGGCAGATGATTCGTGTGCCAGGCATCCAGCGACTGCATTTTAACTTTCATGGTATCTGGTGAATCGTCCTTTAGTATGATTTTAATATGACCCATGTCTGGAATATATTCGTAGTCTGCCAGATAAATCGTGGTCGTATGGCGGGGAAAATCATCCAGCTTGGTAAACCCGAAACACTCCGTCAAAGTGCCCTTTAAGTCGAAGGCGTTACTGCAATAATCGACCGTTTGTTCCTTAATTGGGTAGCTCGGACAATCATATATCTTGAGTTCATAATAATTTTCGAATTTGTCGGATAATCCACCTACATAAGGCATAAACAGGACAGGCCATCTCATATCTATGCCGGTATATATAGCAACACCCGGACGTAACTCAGCCCGTGGCAATAAATAATCGTAATCAGCAGCATATGAATGCATTGCCAGACCGATCTGCTTGAGATTGCTCTGACACCGCGTTGCCTTGGCCTGCTCCCTGGCTCTACTCAGCGAAGGCAATAGGATAGCAAGCAACAATGCAATAATTGATATAACCACCAAAAGCTCTATGAGGGTGAATCCTTCAGCGCGTTTCTTGCGTGACATAGCACATTCCACTATTCTATCAACCTTCAAACACATCTGTTTGGCCCTGCAACCTTGCCATAATAGCACGTTAATATATTATATACTTCAAAAGCATCTGAAGCAATCCCAAAATATTCTGTCTTTAGAATAAGCTTTGGCGTTGTTGGAGAAATTGCTGTCAGATAGTGTTTTCTGCAGAAAAGTTATGGAACGACCGTTGTCAACGTATTAGGTTTGTAATTATACTCTCAATCTTCTTTGCGTTCATTAGCACCGGCCTTCGGGGGTAGTTTAATCTTCCGACAAGTAATTCGTCTTTCCCCGAGTAAATATCCACCGGCAAATAGCTGAAAACGATACTCTCCAGGGTGGGCGAAGACAATACCGTGCAAATCCATCGCTAAAGTAACGATTTGCTTAACATCCTTAAACCGTACTGTTCCTTCTTTCTCAAATATACATTTCTCCTCTTCCTGAGCATCAATGAGTCTTATTTTCGCTTTCGTTGTACCATGCCCATTCGTCAGCTCACAAAAAAAGACAATTTGTGGATGTCTCGCCGGATATCTTTGAGCATTGATAGTTTGAACAATATCTATAATACTCGGCATACCAGAGACTTTGTCAAAAATGACTCTGTTGCAGGTGATTGCCGATAATAGAATTGGCTGTATCTCAGTCATTTTGTGAACCTCGCTTCCACCTTTTTTGGATTATTTACCCTATTAGTCTAACGAACAAGGCCCTTCTAATCAAAAACTTTGTCGCTTTCTCCAACTAAGCTACGACTCAACTGAGCTCGTCGAAGCCCGGCCTGCTACTCTTACATCCTACTTTCAGAGGTTACGTCCATGACTGCCTGGCCGAGTCTTTGTATGAAAGTGCCGTATATCTTATCTGTGATGTTGAACTCGGTTTGGTCCAGACCCAGGCGAACGATAACCATGTCCCATTCCGGGACGACGAACATATCGTTGTTATTATATCCGCTGGCTGAATAGGTGTTAGGTGGCGCACCAGGCCACTTTCGTTTGCCACGCCTGTCAGAAGCGTGCGTGTCCGCATCGTGCTTAATGCCGTTAAGCCACCAGTTATAGCCATAGACTCCCCGGCCGTCGGCACCACTAAGACTTTCCAAGGGTAAGGTTACCGGTACCTGGGCCCGGGTCGCCTGAGCGACCCAGGCACTGCTTATCAATTGCTTACCTTTCCATTTGCCCCGATTCAGAAATAAGTGGCCAAGACGGGCTAACTCTCGAGCCGAAATTTGAACATGGTTGTTACTATTTCCAGAGCCTCCATTGACCACGATGCCATTTACCTCTCCGAAATCACCCCAGTCCCACTTGCTGGGATTCATCCCAATTGGGTCAGCGATTTTACGCTTGAAGAGGGCCTCTATCGGCTCGTTGGCGATGCGAGTCAGAACATTAGCAAACTGATTCATTGCTGAATCCCAGTAGGCATACTTTGAGCCGGGCGGTGTAAATAGCGGCTTGTCGGCCGGCTTGAAGGGAGTCTGACTCGGCCCGTGTTTATAGCTGCCACGAGGCTCATCACCAACGGCGTAGTATCCGGATGTCATTGTTGTGAAGTGCCGAAGTGTGATAGCCGGATAGGTTGCAGCCATACTGGGGATGTACTCCTTTGCCGGCGTATCCAGAGTCGCCCTGCCATCATCGATAAGTAAGCCAAGCACCGTACTGGTAAAAGACTTTGTGAGGGACCAGACACCGTGAACTTTGTCGATGTTTGTGCCTTTGAATACCATATATCCGTTGCGTATAATGACAAGCTCCTTGACGCCATCTCGCCCGGAATTGTTCTTGAGATATGATACAGCAGCATTAAGCTTGG
>JBGVTO010000251.1:0-4908 GCA_041862635.1 Phycisphaerae bacterium
TTCGGCGCCGTTTTGCCAAGCCCGCAGAGACTTGTTTTCTGAACCATTCGAGCCAGATTTTCCAGCTCTTCAATATCCGTATTCTTACCTTCCCCGGCACATAACCTTTCAAGAATATCCAGCATACGGCGAGTGCCGATTCTACAGAAAGTACATTTGCCACAAGACTGATTCTGAGTAAAGTCCAGGAAATAACGTGCGATGTCAACCATACAGTCTGTTTCATCTAGTACCACCAAACCGCCGGAACCCATCATCGCTCCAACGTCCTTGAGCGCCTCAAAGTCAACAGGAATATGCGCAAGCTCGGCCGGCACGCATCCGCCGGACGGCCCTCCAACCTGGACTGCTTTTAGCTTTAATTGACCTGCAATCCCGCCGCCGATATCATGTATAATCTGGTGCAAAGTAATGCCCATCGGTACTTCAATAAGGCCCACTCTCGCCACCTTTCCTGCCAGTGCAAAAACCTTTGTTCCCTTACTGCTGCTTGTGCCAGACCTGGCGAACGCTTCAGAACCATTGCGTATAATCCACGAGACAACGGCGTAGGTTTCGACGTTGTTAATAAGCGTTGGTTTGTCCCAGAGCCCACTTTCCGCCGGATATGGCGGCCGCAAGCGGGGCATACCTCGCCGTCCTTCTATACTGGCCATAAGCGCAGTCTCTTCACCACATACGAACGCTCCGGCACCAGCTACAATCTTAAGGTGCAGTGAAAAATCAGTACCGAGGATATTATCACCAAGAAAACCTCGCTGCTGACATTGCTCTATAGCTTTGCTGACTCGTTCGAGCGCAAGTGGATACTCAGCGCGAATATAGAAATAACCTTCATTTGCGCCGACCGTATATGCAGCTATTGTCATGCCTTCAATTATGCGATACGGATAAGATTCCATCAGCATCCTGTCCATAAAGGCACCGGGGTCACCCTCATCACCATTGCATACCACAAATTTTTTGTCGGATTGCTGACTCCGGACGGCGGACCATTTACGATATGTTGGAAAGCCGGCACCACCTCTTCCACGAAGCCCGCTGCCTTCAATCTCGGAGATGATTTCATCAGGGCTCATCTGTTTAACACACTTTTGCAGCGCTTCGAATCCATCATTGCGAATATATTCATCAAGGTCGGCCGGGTCAATGTGACCGCAGAGGTCGGTAGCAATATGTAATTGCTTGCCCAAAAAGTCTGCCACCGGCCGGTCCCGTACATCTATCGAATATCGTGTAACAGGCTCCCACGCCTTGTCGGTTAGTATTCTGTCTAACATTTTGGAGACGGAGTTTTTGATTTTCCAGCCGATTTGTTTCGGCTTAAAATGCCTTAACACTATGGCTTTTGCATCTTCCGGCTGAACCCTGGCATAAAGAAAAGAGTTATTGTCAGGCAATACCACTTCCAGCAGCGGTGTTTGAAAGCACATACCAACACACCCGACACGTTTTACGACCAACCGGATGCCCGTTTCAGCTAAAGCTTGTTCCAAGGCTTCACGCAGTTTGCCACTACCTCGGGCCACACAGCACGAGCCCAGACCAAGGCGAATCTCGCCGCGGGGTTTGGATTCTTCGGCCCAATGTTTTCGTATTTTCTTATGCCGGCTTGCCCTGTATTGTTCATATCTTAGAAAATCACTGATAACAGTCGGGACCGTGTCAGGGCTTAGGTGTCCATATGTTACTTTTCCAATCTGTGCCGCAGGTGCCAGTGTGCAACATCCCAGACATGCAATTTTCTCAACCGTAAATAGCTTCTGGGAGTCCGTATCTTCCCCCTCAGGAATACGAAGATGACGCAGAAACGCCTCGTAGACGCGGTCCGCTCCTTTTACATGGCAGGCGGTGCCGATGCAAACGTGAATTATGTGACGTCCAACTGGACGATGCCTAAACTGGTTATAAAAGCTCGAAACACCGGCAATCGAAGCAGGAGTAATCTGCGTCAGCTCACAGACCCGCTCAAGAGCTTCATTGGGCAGATATCCGTAGTTACCCTGGACGGCCTGCAAGAGCTCAAGCACCTTCTCTTCCTCGTTGCCGATTTTCTCAACGGCCTGCTCTACAAATGTCAAATCCAGCTCATTCATTATTGGTTAATTGGTCAATTGGTAAGTCCACTCACCACTCACAACTCACTTAATCCCTGTTTCCTATGCAGTACAGGTTCTCAAGCCCTCTTATATAGATGCGGCCATCGGCAAAAGCCGGTGATGCACGACATTCCTCGCCCAGCTCACATCTGGTTAGTTCCTTATATTCGGGCCCGGCCTGAACGATGAGCATAACTCCTTCCTCGGTCAGGAGATACAGCTTATCACCCCCGTTGCCCCGACTTGCGTCGGGAGACGCAGGGGCCAGAACCAGGCTCGGCGAAGCCCAGAAGTTCTCTCTCAAATCCTGCTCCCATAACCTTTTTCCGTCTGCGACCTTATAGCAGCTAAGCAGTCCCTCAGTAGTCAGCAGAAATATCAGCTCACCATTACTGACCGGCGAGCAGATATCCGGAGCGCCCTCTTCGATGCTCCAAGCAATATGGGTTTCAGTAACGTCACCCCGACCATCCGGACGAATGGCAACCAGTTTACTGTATGGTTCTATGGCAAATACCAATCCCGCACCAAAATCACCGTTGCGCAGGGCCGTTTGTTTGTCGCTCGGTCCCGAATCGCTCTTTTGTCGATTTTGGTGCGGGACATAGATTAGCGATGGTGCAATGTCACCGGCCAGGCACTTCGCCCGCCAGAGCTCTATGCGCTTAGCCGGATCGTATGCTATAACCCAGGGATCGCCGCAGGTCAGCAACTGAAACTGATCGCCGATTTTATTGACTATTGGTGAAGACCAAGAATTTGGGACGGGTCGTTTCGTCTCCCAGACAGTCTGTCCTGAGAATCCATCCAAACCTATCAACTTAGACATTTCATCCTCGGGACCTCCCTGGTCATATTGAATCAAAACCAGGTTTCGATATATCGCGAGTGAAGAGGCATAGCCGTATGAGCTGTCAGGGATTCCCAGACTTCTGGTCCAGATGCGTTTGCCGTTAAAATCAAAACAGCCAATGTCCCCGGTTGCAAAGATGGCATAGACCCGTCGGCCATCCGTTACGACAGTAGGAGCGGCAAAACCGGTATCTTTCATCACTTCAAATGGTTCTTCATCGCTTTTTAAAGGCGCACGCGTAACATCCCCTGTCCAAAGAAGTCTGCCTGAAACTACGTCAAAGCAGAATATCTGGAGTTTGTTCTCGTCTCCTCCGGAAAGAAAAACGCGGTCGCCCCACACAACTGGTGAGCTATTCCCCGGAAGCGGTATCTTGGTTTTCCAGAGAATCCCATCACCGGTTTTGCCATTCCAATTTGCAGGTATATTTGTATAAGCACTTATTCCGAGTCCGCCGGGGCCACGAAAGCTGGGCCAATTTTCTCGAATCTGCTCTATTGAAGGATATGAAGTGATCGCTGCGCCGGTTCCGCCAAAATCAATATCGGTGCTCCACCGCAAGGTATCCTGTGGAATTGCAAGAATTAACGCCCCTGAGCCAAGTGCTGCTAAAGCAGCGGTAACAGCCCATCGAGCCAGCGTTGCCTGGTGGAGCTGCTCATCGCCTCTGTTACTGAGTACCTTTGGCGCCGGCAATTTCTTTTTGAAAGTGTCCGCAAATTTGAGAGCTATCAAAAATATCACTACACTGCCAAAAAGCAGATAACTGCCTTTGCGGGAGAAATCCAGCCGTCGTATTCTATGCTGCCTGAATTCCAAATCCAGTTGTCGAATTCGCAGCAATAGCTCCTGGTCTTCAGGATGCTCACGAAGCTCTATTTTCAGATTCTCTGACTGTATTTCCCACTTAGCGTCAATTATCCTGCCCCGAACGTAATTGGTTACAAAAAATGCAAATACAATAATAGAAAAAACCGCACAGACAATGGCTGTTGTGATTGCGCTTCGGTACCACTCGCTAGACTCCAGATTCCAGACCCCAGGTCCCTTTCTTGGGTCTTGTGTCTTGTGTCTTGAGTCTTGTGTATTGTCAGTATGAGATTCCATCAGCTTTTACCCGTTGCCTCTTTTAGTTTATTCAGTCTCACATGCTCCTTGGGACAGTATTTGAAACAGCGGCCACATGCCAGACAACTTGCCCTGCCGGCTTCGTAGTCGGTTCTTTGCCGCCAGACGGAGACAGCAATTAACTTAAGGCCAATCACCAGCCCTACAAATCCTCCAAAAAACCATCCGCCCAGTCCAAACTCGGCCCTGATATTTGAAGCTTCCTCGTAAAGCTCTTTTGGCTCTTTGCCTGTTGCTCTAAAGGCTAGGCTGGCGTCTGTAGTATCTTCGACTTCGCCGGTATCTTCCAGATATATGCGCTCAGCTAATCTGACTGTTGCGTGCATTCGGGATGTTACCGTCTTTAGGCCGGCGCCTGCCCATCCACACAGAAATATCAGGACAGGCAAAAGAAGAATCAGAACGGCAAGTCTTTTCTTACTCCTGCCATATTCCGTCGTCGGCCAATTAGTCGTGGGCCTTCTGATAGCGCCGAAGGGACACGAATCTTCACACAATCTGCACTGAATACATTCATCCGGAGTAATGGTCACCCGCCATTTTGAGAGCCGTGACAACTGTCTGAGCAACACTCCGTAGGGGCAGATAAATCGGCAGTAAGGACGTCCAACGAACACGCTTATGAACAGCAAGCAGGCACCAATTATTAAAATATTCAAGTTTCCGTTCAAACGAAAAAATGCAACAAACGGGTCATACCTGCATATCAAAAAAGCACTTCCGGTAGCTGCAAATAGAACTGCCGCAGCCAGGTAAACATATGCAAATAACCGCAACCCGCTTTCGAGCCAATTCGGCACCGAGATGGCGCGCAAGAGTACCAAATCC
>JBGVTO010000252.1:0-9069 GCA_041862635.1 Phycisphaerae bacterium
AGGCGGGGGCTGGAAACGTGGAAAGGTTGAGATATTGTGACACTCGCAGACGAAAGGGCGAGTAAACGGTGAAAACAAAATTCGACCTAAACCAACGCGCCAGTCCTCGACCCTACGACGGAGGAAAAGAAATGTGTCAATTATCTTATTCTTTTGGGGATATCATAATCTTTTGCGATTTTACCAAAGCTTGGCTTTGATAATGAAGCTCGATGGGTGGCGAACCGCCTCAGATGGATATTGGGAGTTGAAGCAGCCTGAGCGATTATTGAGGAGAAAGACACACGTTAACTCGGGTGTACAGACCTGTTTTGTCCTGGCCATAAATATTTGTGATATTTCTACCGGCTCCCACTCTCACGCCACTCTAATTCGATACCAGCATGTTGTAGCCTTTTGAGTGTGGTATGGTATGGGTTAACTACTTCTTCTTCAAGGTTACGTACCAGCGCGGGCTCTATTGATGCAAGTCTGTCCAGAAGGCTTTGACGTTCCTGTTTTGTGACGATTCTGGGGTCTGCAGTCATGGCTGCAACATGAAAGCTTGCACCTGCTTTTATCAGATTCTCAATTCCCTGAAACGGCAGGTCAAAGCTTTCGGGTCTGGCACCTGTCTTCTTAGTAAAATCCTCTGGTGTTCCTGCCTTGAGTGAGACTCGCGTGTGGACTTTTCTGAAACGAGCTATCTGTTGTGCATAGTCAAGGTCGGTCCCAATGAGTATGCCATTGGTCTCAAGGATGAGCAAACGAAATGGCGAACTCTCTACTCTTTCCAATACACCCAGAAGATGGGACTTGCCGAGAGTGGGCTCTGCTCCAGAGATACGGAGTTGATCGACTTGTGCTTTACGTGCAGCGCGGCTAAGCCGATGAAAAGCCTCTGCTGGAGACCTAAAGACGCCATACTTTTCTGGAAAATCCCGGCTCCAATTGACCCAGCAAAAGACACAACGCAAACAACACCCACAAGCATAGCCAGTCGCGATCCCTCCGTATACACCCACGCAGTAGAATTCTGTATATTTGCGGTTATCGCCACGACAGACAATTTCCTCAGTCTGTTTGGCAAGCTCAAGCGGGTCAAAGGGAGTAAATCCCGGTTCGAGATATCGCTGATACGTTTCACAAGGAACGCTCATCGTAATCTTTCCTTTTTGGCTGGTTATGTTGCTTATATGCTAAGCAACATTATACCATTCTGCCGGTAGCTTACTATACCGGCCTATGTGAAGTTCGTCCGTTGACAAAGAGCTGGCAATTCTCTTAAGCTGCCAGCTCTTTTAACAATTGAGATGGTGTGTGGTTATCCGCACCTCTACGAAAGCCCCTGAATTCTGCCCATTTTGCAAAAAAACAGAGCTTTAACCTTGCCGCTCCTTATGCACCTGAACCACGCTAGCTTTCCAAGAAATTGCCAAGCGGTCAACTGAGAAAGCTTATTTCACGAGTGGCTCACTATTTGTGAGCTCTCTCCGGTTGATTTGTTGTAGTTTGCGATTTTCGAGGTCGTCTTTTCCCTCTTTCCTGTATTTTAGGTAATTGTTCTAAAATCTTATCTAATTCTTGCTCTATGTTGAGTGGTTTATTTGGATCTTTTTGCTCTACAAACCAAACTGTTCCCCCAGTTCTTTTGTACTCCTCATAAATGTCTTTTTTGTCCGCAAAAAAATAGAGTTTTATGAGGTCTAGATCTGGCCCGGTATTCGGTTTGTTTCTTTCATATGTTTGTTTCTTATTCTCTGAATCTCGCTGATCTTCCTTACTCCAATACTCCATTACTCTTTTATTTCTTAGCTGAAAATCAGGCCTTAAATAGAATTCTCCTCTGTTTGTTCTAAACGTCAGAAGTCTGTTCATCTTGAACCTAAGCCCTTTTTTCACAAGATAGGCACGAATTTTCTCCTCTCCTGCTCTCTCGTCTGGACCCTCTGTTTCATTTAGCAGTGGAGGAGGTAGAAATGGATGAGATTCATAGGGCCAAGCAGGAAATCGTCTGCCGAAATTGAGCCCAGTTCCGATTGGAATTCTTCCTATTATAGGTCCTCTACGCCACCATATTCCATAAGGAGGAGGATAGTAGGGAGAATAGTACGGAGGAATATAGATCCATCTTCCAGGAAATCCTTCATAATAAACCCCTTGAGTACTTCCCTTTTCCGGGAAGGTCAATGATAGCAAAAAAGCAAGTCCTGCTACTCTTATAACTATCCTTCTAATCATGGAGCACCATCCTTTCTTTATTCAAATTCAAAGGTTGTTTTCCGCCCATCAGGTCGCTTAGATCAACTGCTGGGCCCCCTAAACTCGCAGTGGGTGCAACTCCCTCTTCCCCAAGTTTGCTATTATTCCTGTGCTTGATTTTACTCATCCTAATCCCTCAGCCCAAAGGAAATCTGTATACTGATTATAAGCCGTAAAGCTATCCATTGCAATAGTGAAAAATGTAGGCAAGACAATTCTAGTTAGCCGTGAAGGCCCATGAAGTCAAAGACGGGATAAATGATATCCTTTGCCTCTGGTTCTCCCCTTAACAAAGAAGCTGACCGTGACTCAAACCGCCAGTTCTTTAGGCAAACAAGATAGTGTGCGGGTATTTCTTTCGGTTAGCTCACTTATGTCTGTGTGTCCGCCATTGAAAGAAATGCGAGATTGGAAAAACATGTGGGCTCCAAGCGTTGTTCTAAAAGCCCTTTTGGATATTTTATGAAAGCCATCTCACAAGTGTAGCCTATATCGAACTGTCACCAAATAGTTCCCTACTTCCTTGGACCTTCGTTAAGCAGCAGCCATGTGCCTGTCTTGCCCGCCACCGCGATGTCTGGGCGGCTATCACCGTTGAGATCTGCAACGCAGATCTGCATGCCGGTGCCAACGCCAGAGCCGGGTGGACTGATCGGATAACGGTTGAACTTGCGCGTGGTGCTATCCCAGCTGTAGTAGAACAGGCATGCCGGTTCCATCGCTCCGGGATCACGACCACCATGGCCCCGTACTCTCTTGCCAGTAATCAGTTCACCTTTGCCGTCTTTATCCAGGTCGGCCCAGACCATGCTGTGCGCCTGGGACCATGATTTGTCTATAAGATATTCTGTCCAGGTTGTGGTTCCATCAGACTTCGATTCTCCTTGTTCCCACCAGTAAATACCGTAATCGTGTCCCCTGCCCCAGATGAGATCGTTACGGCCATCACCATTAACGTCCACTACCAAAAAAGGGGAGCTGGCTGTCGGCAAGGCAGTCTCGGGATGGAACCTCCAGGGCTGGGCAAAGACATCGCCTGGCGGATGCTCATACCAGCCAACTCCACACAGGACATCTTCTCGGCCATCACCGTTGACATCGCCAAACGCATAGCCATGTCCACAACCCTTATCTCCCAGCACGATCCGGCTTACTGTGGGCTGACTATCCGCAGTTTTGGCCAGCTTCCAGGCTACTAATGGTGCTTTTCTCACCCAGCAGAAAACCACGATTTCTGGTACTCCATCGCCGTCCAGGTCATGCAGTTTGAAGGCCTCATTTTCGGCGCGTGCGTCGACCAACAAGTGAGGTTCCCATTTCCAGCCTTTTTCGAGCCCTTCCTTGCCCGGATTCTTGTACCAGTAGAGTTCCGACTCGGTCCAGCCGCCTGAGATCACATCTGGCCACCCATCGCCATCAACGTCGTGCACATGGTCTCCATTGTTGGCATAGAAATCTTTGCTGCCGAAGCCGAGCGATACCTGGGGGATGTCTCGAACCGGCCGTGGAATGAAATCCGGCGCTGCGTACCAATGCGTGCCGGCGATGATGTCAAGCTTGCCGTCTCGATTCACATCGGCTATTGCACATCCCTCGTTTGGGTTGACCATCAAACAACGCTTAGAAAACCTCAGACCGCGCGACCCGCCAGCAGCCAGACATAATGATGAGTATAAACAGGATAAAGTGAGACTCAGAACTATGAAACCTGGCATCACACGGTAGAAATAACAATGACCTAACATGAGATTCCTCCTTTCTTCAACAACATTTTTCTAAAGAAACTACATCCAGCCCACTATTGGGCTACAAGTACATTAGAATAATTCAAATCGCTGTACAGTGCAATGTGTTTAGTAGTTTTCCCTGCCACTTTCGTTCGTGAGAGTATAATGCAGCCCTGTTCTTCCTCACACGTCTTCCCCAGGAGACCTACAATAGTCGACCCTTTGACTTAACAACGGTTATTCTGTCAGAGTGATGGTGATAAAAAAGTCGAAATTCCTCGGACCAGTTCCACCAGCCAATCAGTCGCACAAAAGACACCTTTCCCATGGGCTGTAAAATACCAGAATTCTTCGAAAAATCACCTCATTAAGGAGCTGGAAAACACCCTGATTTTCAGGTGACATTATGTCTCTGTTTTGTCACCACAAATATCAAATTTCATGATTAATGGAGGCACCAAACCTGAAATATTAGCCAAAAAGTGAATATTTTTTCGGAATTTTTTATTTTTTTTCGGATTAATTAGTTATGAACCTCCGTTTTTGACCTACTGTTATGACCTGTTTTAACAGGGTATTTTTTGCTAAATAATACTTTTTTATGGACACCAAAAATCCAGAAAATCCTCCTGTTCTCTGTTACGCTCGATATTTTCGGAAGTACAATTTTGGTTTCGCGGCACAGATTTCTTATATTTTAAATAGTATTAAAAAAAGCTAAGCATAATTGGGGGCAAGGAGTATGAAAGCCAAGAATTTAATATCGTGGACAGTTGTGGTGATGTTTCTGATGTTGACATCCTCGTCGTGCTCAATGAGGGCTGTACACTGGTCACCACGCAAGAACAGGGGATTTGGTCCTCCGCCACATGCACCGGCGCACGGTCATCGGCACAAGTTACCATCGGAAGTGAAAGTTACTTTCGATACTGATTGTGGGGTGTATATTGTAGTGGGATTAGACAGGCATTTCTGGTTAGACGGGCGTTACTACCGTTTTTACAACGGCCAGTGGGAACTGAGCATGTCTATCGATAGTGGTTGGAGAGCGGTTGATGTAGAAACGCTGCCGCCCGGACTTCGTGGGAAATACAAAACTAAGCATGTATCGAAAAAGCATCCAGGGCGTGGTTGGGCTTTTGGACAAGACTAAGTGACAAAAGTTGCTTACTTTTCCCCTTTTCAAATAGTGATTTCCGTAATCGTACCGTAAAGTACATCTGTGACGCCAGCGGAATTAGTGTATATCAATTCTCTGGGATCAGCTCCCACCAAAGTCTGGGATAGTCCTGGCCTTCGAGAATTCACCACATGTCTTCGGTGCCGGTTACGGTTCTGACTCTGGTTCTTGTGGGATTGGCCGATACAGCCGAATATCATCAAAGTACATCGTACCTGAACGGCCAGCCTGCGGATTGTTCTTATCGCCCAAACCAATTGAAATCGTATTGACATTGGCCAGGTTCACGCCCTGGTCTGCAAACGCTTGCAGGGGGATAATCCACTCTGTCCACTTATCTATCTGTGCGGCATTAGGATTATCGTGATTGACCATCGCACTGCTGTTAAGAACTACATACAACGTCTCAGCAGCGTTATCCGAATTGCCCCTGAACCAAATAGATAAAGTGCTGACACCATTCTCGGTCCAGTCACGCGGATAAGTCAGCGTGTGAGTTGCCTCAGAGTTCCCAACACTGTTGTCGTAGATATACGGCATCGACTGGATGCCGCTGTGGACAATACCTTGCTCGGCATAAGGAGGAAGGTCATTACCAACCAGAGCTCCGTTTGTCGGGATATCATAACCGTCTGGCCACGCTTCAAATATCCTATTGCTCTCGGGGTCAGGGGGATCAATGTCGTTGTAGGACTCGAAATCGTCCACGACAAGGAAGTTGGCGGTCGTGAAGCTCCAGAGAATGCCCGCCCACGGACTATCCGGATTGGCGTTATTGACCTCGTCAACACGCCAGTAGTAGGTGGTATCCCACTCAAGCATTCCGGGGTCATAGCTCTCAGAACCAAGGTCCCTGGTGCCTTTGTACTCTGGTGAGCCGGTATCGGCATTTTTCACGGCATCTTTATCAGTGCCGAAATATAACTGGTGCGAAGCAGCAAAGACACTCGGCGACCAGGTAATAATCTGTGTCTGCTTTACATCCACAGCACTATTAGCCGGGTCCGGGTTCCCGACGGCGCCCTCAGTAGTAAAACTCCACACGTTGCCTTTATACGTCTCGATGGCATCAAACTCATCGACCCGCCAGTAGTAAGTCTGAGCCAATTTAAGTGTGCCGGGCGTATAGGTTGTAGCTCCCTGAGGAAGACCCCCGACAGCGTTGTTGACATCGTCAAAATTCTCGCCAAAATACACGGTATGCAATTTTGCACCGAAACCTGCCGTCCAGCTAAGCTTCGCATCCGTCTCTACCTGCTCTGCGCCATCAGCTGGATCGGGATAGTAAGCGGTCTTGGGTGGATTTGAGAAGCTCCAGACCTTGCCTTTCCAGGGACTATTCGGTTCGGTGTCATTGACCTCATCAATCCGCCAGTAATATGTCGTGCCTGGAATAAGACCATCCGGATAAGGAAATCCGGGAAAGCCGGCTACAAGAAAAGTCGAGGTCTGATTGCCCTGGAACGTGCTTTCGGCGCCGGCGTTCACATCTTCAAAATTGTCGCCCAAATAGACATCGTGTGAGACCGCAAAATCTCCCGGTCGCCACGAAAGATTAATCCATGTATCCTCATGTAAGGTACCATCAGAAGGATTGGGACCTAAGGCGTACGGATATCCTGCTCCAGCCCCTTCCATGACAGCTAAGAGTTCTTCTTCCGCAAGTGTATGGTTATAGAGGCGGAAATCGTCGATCCTCCCAATATAACCGATAGAGCGGTCACTTGTGGCTCTAACACCGATCGTAAATGCGTTGACTCCTGTCATTGGGCGGGTCATCCCGGTACCACTGTGGAAAAGTTCACCATTGATATAGATCTTTTGATCTCCAGTATCGGCATCCTTGGTGAATGCCCAATGCACCCAGGCACTTTTCTGGAACTCCGAAGGCAATGCTAAGAATATGCGATCGTAGGTGCTTCCATCATATCCTGTATCCCAGTACGCATTTCCATTACCCCATGGAATGTGCGCGGAAGCCTGCCTTGCCGGATTTTCATCGGCGCTATATGCGGCAAAGACAAAGTTGTTCGCCGGCATTGCGTCATCACCAAAGGCCCAGAAGGCTACGGTCACGTTCTTTTCAATAGTGTCCCAGGGTGCAGGTGGGAGTTCTACCCATGAGGAACCATCGAAAAACACGGCGTTGCCAAAATACCCGACGTCCCAGTCGGCATTGCCTTCGAGTGTACCGTCATTACCTCCCCCTGAAGAATCAGCAACAGTAGCTCCAGAACCCTCATCAAACTTCCACCAGCCGACAAGATCTGCTCCTACTTTGTTCGGTAGAACCAGGTTTAACACCAAAACAAAAGAAACTAAGTAAATCAATTTCTTACACATAATAGTCCTCCTTAAAAAGTTAAAATTATCATGCTTCGACCACACAAAAACACTCATACCCATAGAAGCGGGATATGAATTTATCGTTGAAATGCTAACACCTCCTTTAGCGAAGCACACAGTTACCATTACGACCAACTCTGTGCCTTACATGGTTTCTCCTCCTATATCAAGAAGCTCTAAAGTTTCCGCAGGTCAGAAAATACAATCATCACATGCCCACTTAGGCAGCTTTAAGCTTCATAACATAATTTATACCAAATCAGGTACTTTCCCGTCAAGGAAAATCCCTTGATTATGTATTAGTGTATTTGCATACCTCATTGACATAAATATGGAAAAGTGTGGCGAAAATGCAGTTAAGTTTATTTGTAGAATCTTATATACCGCTTCATCATCTTTTCATTTATAACACCCAAGAGGCCATTTAAACAACGAACTCGCTTGAAATGTATCTGATACCCCAAGGTCTCACAAAAGTCAGCAACAGCTTTTATTGCCAGAGTCAATTTTGTTATAATCAACGCAGGTAAGCATACCAGCGAAACAAGTTATCTTGAAAGAGAAAAGTAAAGGTCATGTGTAAACGAGACGGTTTTACATTAATAGAGCTTTTAGTAGTGATTGCTATTATCGCACTGTTAATGGCTATTTTGATGCCCGCACTACAGCGTGTAAGGAAACGGACCAGAGCCGTGGCGTGCATGTCCAATCTAAGACACTGGGGCCTCATCTTTAAGATGTACACAGATGACAACGCTCACAAGTTCTACGGAGCATGGTCCACAAGTCAACAGGGACATGTGTGGATTGGAGCACTCAAGCCCTATTATCAGGAAGAAGATATCAATTTTTGCCCGTCGGCCACAAAGCCAAATGCCGATAATGGTCTATGGGGAGCGGCGTTTGAAGCGTACGGTGTTTTTCCCAAAGACGATGTCAGGTACGGCTATGCCGGCCTGGCCGGTAGCTACGGCATCAATGACTATGCAGGTGATCCAGCCTATGCAAGAAATCCTAACGGTGTGCAAGGTGAGCATTCATGGTATTGGGTGTCACCCGATGTCACAGGGGCTTATCGTATTTTGCTGTTCCTCGACGCTGTATGGCTCGGAGGCATGCCACAGCACACAAATACACCTCCGGTTTTTGAGGATGGAACCGGTGGGACTGGAATGATGCAGCGATATTGCATCGACCGCCACAATGGATACATCAATGCAGTCTCTATTGATTTCTCTGTACGCAAAGTGGGGCTAAAAGAGCTGTGGGCGTTGAAGTGGCATCGCGTCTTTGACACTGGTGGTCCCCGGACCATTACCGGTGGTGTCCATCGAGGGGACTGGCCTGAGTGGATGAAGAACTTAAAGGATTACTGAGCAATCTTCAAGCTCGATGCGCACGCACAAAACTCATCCTTCCCACTAACTGCAAAAGATCGGAATTCTCCGAAAAGTCACCTCTTTCAGGAGCTAAAAAACACCCTGATTTTTCAGGTGACATCGTGTCTCCAGAATGTCTCCACGAACGTTGATTTTGCCTATATCGAGTCCGAATAAATATCAATTTTTTGCGAAA
>JBGVTO010000253.1:0-17025 GCA_041862635.1 Phycisphaerae bacterium
TAAAGTGAGCTAAAGTGAATGAAGCTGGTTTGTCGTTGTCGAAGCTGGTATCGAAACTGGAGGCTGGAAGCCCGAGCCTCGAGTTTCCAGGGCGAGCATCGATACGAGCATCGACAACCCTAAACATGGTGGGGAATCCATTCTCCGTAGCAGTAAATTGAAAAATAATCTATAACTTTAGGCACTTTAGTCACTTTTAACTTTAGGCACTTTCCAATTTCCTTTAAAGCCATACCTGATTGATGAAATTCTTGACGGTAGCGACGGCTCTGGGATGGCGCATCCGAATTATATCAACACCGGCCTGTAGCAAGCAGATGGCGGTGGCCGTTTCCCACATAGGTCCTCGGTCGCCAGCTGCGCCCCAGCCCGGTGCATCTGTGAGCTTGGCCTCCTTGGCCCGCCAGGATTCATAACCTACGTCACAGATGACCGGCATAGCCATCATTTTGTCGCCGGTTAGGGCGGCAATGCGCTGGCGCTCCTGAATCGAATAGGCATACTCTATTCCATATCCAAGGGCTCCGGTGGCCTGGAATGTTACTATTCGCTCTAACGGAAAGCCCATATCAGAAGCTAAGATATTGACCTGCTTGGCGATGTTGATGTCCAGAGGGGCCTGGGTGATGAGATAATGGCCGTCGGCCAAAGCGATAGCGGTCAGGGATTTGTAATTGTCCTCTGTAACGGTTCCGATGAGACATTTTTCGCCTTTTGCGGCACCGCTTACCTTGGGCATAACCTGGTTGTCTTTTTCGTCATTTCCACAACTCCAGAGCACAAGAGGTACGCCGACTGCTTTTAACACTTCCTCGGTAACCTTGATAGCGTGAGCGGCGTCTTTGTCCTCTTTGTCGGGGTGAATGCCGTCGAATTTGACACAAATTAAATCTGCCCCGAACTCTTCTACACACTTTTTGGCCCAGTCGCCGGGACTGTCGAGCACACCTTTATAAGTTTCGAGCAGGACGTCGGGCCAATCGTCGGGCTTGCTGTCCAGGACGTCCATAGCGATAACCGGTTTTTCGCCGGCATCGGCTGCGGAGCCGCCATACACAACATTACGCGCTCCGCCCACGGTTACTGTTGAGGTTCGAGTGCCCCCATCGTCTTTGGTTGCCCCAAGTGTAAGGCGGTTTACTGAGCCGGTAAATCTTTCTGCAACTTCAGGAACTGGCATTTTAAGACCTCCAAAAATAGTTCATCGCTTATAGTTTGGGGTTCGTAGTCTGCGAGCTTAAAACTAAAATATCTTCGAATATTTTCCACGCCGCTGAAAAGGCAGGGCTGTCATTTGCAAGGTCAAGGACCGTCTTGGCCTGCATTGAGGCGTCGCAGACGGCCTTATCATAAGGTATATGTCCAAAGATGTCTATGCCGTCTATTTCTTTACTGTTCTCGGTTTTGTTCCATATAATACCGATTTGCCTTACAATAATCGGCAATTGCTTGGCAAGGTCAAAAATCCTCCGGGCGGTAAGGGCGCCGATGGAGGTCGGTTCTGCTACGATGCACAGCAGGTCAACATTATTGGTGGTTCGGCGGGATAGATGCTCCATTCCCGCCTCGTTGTCAATAATCACAAACTTGTACTGTGAGCTTAACTCGTCCAGGAACTTTCGGAGCATATTGTTTACTGCACAGTAACAGGATGGTCCTTCCGGCCGACCCATAGTAAGCAAATCAAAGCCCTCGGCCTCGGTAATCGCCTGCTGGATACTGTATTCGATAGACCGCACCTTGTCGATACCTGCATTACCTGGGGGTTTAGCGCGGGCATCTTCGCGGATGTCCGCGACGGTGACAGCCGGCTGAACGCCTAACATTCCGCCCAGGCAGGAGTTCGGGTCGGCGTCCACTGCAAGCACAGCCTTTCTGTCGGCCTGGGCCAGCAGGAACCTGATAATCATAGCGGCTAAAGTTGTTTTGCCCGAACCGCCTTTTCCACTTATCGCAATAGTTGTTGCCATGTCTGGTATCTTGTATAAATCCGAAACTCGAATATCGAAATCCGAAACAATATCAAAATTCGAATTTCAAATGCTCAAAACACTTTGTTTTGAATTTTGCATTTTTGTCATTTGAATTTGTTTCGTATTTCGGATTTCGTGCTTCGAATTTTGTATCCTGCTTCACACTTCACACTTTCAACCGAAGGAAACAGTGATAAGTCCGTATGCGGTAAAAAATTAGCTCTTGTAAATTCGTCCATATATCCCGGATGACTCATCAAATCAAAATATGTCATACTTTTGGCGATTTTTTCGGCAGCCTTGAGAGCTTTTCGGCTCAGCAGCACGGTTTTGGCCCCTGCGATTGAGGTATTTCCCACAAATTGAATCTTCTCCAAGGGCACATCAGGTAACATCCCGATAGTAACGGCCTGGCGAACGTTCAGGAAGTTCCCGAATCCCCCGGCCAGGTAAACCACATCCAGGTCTTCGAGCTTTGTCTGGGTTGACTCCATAAGGACCCTGATAGCGGCGAAGACACCCGCTTTGGAACGAACCAAATTATCGATGTCGGCCTGGGTGATTACTATTTCCTGGTGCTCGTTAATTGCCTGGGCTATCTGGAACTGCAGGCCCTCGTCACCTTCGGTTAATTGTGGCTGGCCGTTAGCTTTGAATCGCCCCGTGCGGTCTATGATGCCGTGGGTAAATAATTCGGCAAGGGTATCCAGAAGGCCCGAGCCGCAAATGCCGACAGGATGAGTATCCCCGATTGTCTTAAGTTCGATATCACCATCATCGAGAATAGTCAGTTTTTCGATAGCCCCGGCACCGGCCCTCATGCCGTGCTTGACGCCGCTTCCTTCAAATGCTGGGCCTGCCGAGCTTGAGGCGCAGACCAGCCAATCCCGATTACCGAGCACAACCTCGCCGTTTGTTCCAATATCAGCGAAAAGTGAGATGCCTTTTTTAGTAAAGATTCGCGTGGTTAGAACGCCGGCTACTATGTCACTGCCAACGTAGGCAGCTACACTTGGCAGGCAGTATAATAAACCTCGCTTGTTGATCTGGACGCCTGCTTCTGCCGCCCGAATTGGGGGCACAAAGCTGGCTGAGGCGATATATGGCTCTCTGCGGATTCGTGTAGGGTCTAAATTCAGCAAGAAGTGCACCATTGCAGTGTTGCCGGCACATATCACTGTTGTTATGTTCTGTAAGTCGATTCTCCGCCTTGCTGCCAGCGTTACAATCAGATTATTCACATCGTGTACGAGACGGTTCTGCATCTCGTCGAAAGCATCGTTTTCTTCAGCGTAAATGATTCGGCGGATATAGTCTTCACCGAAGTTTATCTGGCTGTTATACGTGGCTTCGGTGTCTATTGTAGTGGCGTTTGTCAGGTCGATGAGATGTGCTACTACAGTTGTTGTCCCGAGGTCAACAGCAACAGCAAAGTTTCTACGGCAGTGGTTGCCGGCTTCGACTTCAATAACCTCGGTAGTTTCGCCTCGTCGGCCTATTGTTACGGTAACCTTGTAATCGCAATTTTGCAGTAATCTGGATAGCTTTTGAAGAATACGGAAGCCGGTTTGCATTATAGGAGCATCAATATGCTCGCGTATAGCCAGATACAGACGCTCATGGTCTGCGGTGTGGTCGTGTACGGTCGGCGGCGACATCTCAACGAAGATTTTGCGAACCAGAGGGTCGAACTTAAATATTCCTTCCCGCACTTCACCAGCAAGCTCGCTGAATCTGCGGGCGTCTGTATCCATAAGTATCTGACTTGTTTCCAAAGTATGAGACTTTGGAACGGTTATGGTCATATCGGAAAGGACTTTGCTCTGGCAGGCAAGAACGACATTTTCCCGTGTTTCGTCCGGTGTAAGTAAAGCGGTTGGCTTGCTTTGAAATTGTCCTTCATCAATTATTACTTTGCATTTTCCGCAATATCCATCACCGCCGCAGATGCTGCTTAAATAAATACCGGCTTTGTGGGCGGCCTCGAGCAGAACCATCCCGCCCGGCACTTTTATCTTAAGACCGCTTGGTTCAAAACGGACTGTGAATTTTTTTTTCTTCTTCTTTTTCTTGCTTTCTTCCATTCTCGATTCTCGAATCTCGATTCTCGATACCCGTTTTTTCTTTTACGAGCATCTAACATCGAGCAAAGAGCATCCAGTTTAATTCCAGACTTCCTGGAGATACTTAGGCAGCATCGAACACTCTCTTGGACCAACCATAACCTCCCAGTTAGTGGCCTCCTCAAGTTTTCCGCTCATCACAGCGACGTAACCGGGGATGATTAGTTTTCGGTGTTTGACCAGGTCTTCCACGCCGTATTTGGTCATAGCATCAGCTACCGTTTTTTCGTTGAGCTTGTCTCCGGAATAAGCCGTCAATACACTTGTGCCTTCTGTATCGACCACGAGAATATAGCTTGGTATCCTGCTGGCCTCGACGTCCGATTCCACTGTGTAGTATGTCAGTGAAAAGTTCGTCGTAAACATCATCGGTGAATTCTCATTGGGCTCTCCAATACGATAGACTTTCGGTTCTACCTGGACGGGCTTCTGTGGGTCGGTAAAGATATTCATCACCGCTGTCAGCATAGGCAAAAGCGCATAGGGTTCGACAGTGTCGAGCACCACGATGCCGGCGTACTTGCAAATTAAGCTTATGGCGGAAGCTGCCTGTGTATCGGCATCACCATTAACAACAAAGGATATTGTCGGATAACCTAATGGCCTGAAAACCTTTTTCAGCGCCAAAGCTCGCATCTTTGACAGATTAAACAATTGGTCCCGAAGGCTGGGGGCCTCGAGGTTTACTACAATATCCTCAACTCCTTCGGCCTTAATCTTATTGGTAAGCTCGGCCAGGGCGTCGAGTGAGTCGGATTTTGCAACGATTGGGCAGCCATTTTCCTTGGCGATTTTCGCCATTTCCTGAGCAGTATCTGGCGTGGCCGAAGCAAGTAAAGGGACAGATTCTTTAGTTTTAGCTACTGCCGCGGCCATTGCATCGGGTGATTGGGTTACTAAGATTAAAGCAAGGTCGCTGCCATCCTTTGCCACCGCTGCAGTCTGTGCAAAAGACTCAGGCGAGCCGCTGTCGTTGACGAGAGCTATGGCCTTAGCTCCGATTTTGATGCCGATCCGCTCAAACTGGAGTGCATTTACGGCCTCAATGCGTTTGGTTAAATCCTCACCGGTAAGCTTGTCTGAGACGGTTACGGCTAGAACGGTCGGATTATAAAATTTCTCTTCGTGTCGGAACATTACCGTTTCCTGTCCGAGCTGGACCTGATTGTCTCCGGTGCCGAACACAACTTTTACCATTGGTGGGGCCGCTGCGGCCGCGAGTTTCTCTTTGGCTTCTTCTGAAACGTCGGGACAGTCTTCGAGTTTGGCGCGTTTCTGAGCAAGTGCCATTGCAAAGGCCAGGCAAGTAGGCATGCCGCACTTTTTGCAGTTGGTTTTCGGTAGAAGTTTAAATATATCCAATCCTGTCAGTGCCATAATATTCGTCCTTTCTTGGTATATTGTATCTTATTTGCGATAAATCCGAAACAGATCCAAAAATTAAGTAAATCAGGAAGTGTCTAAAGTGACAGCTTCGCTGTCATTCTGAGCGGAACGCAGTGAAGCGAAGAATCTCCTTATTGCTCAGGAGATGAGATTCTTCGGCTCCGCCTCAGGATGACACTTACGTGTCACATTAGGCACTTTAGCTCACATTAGGCACTTTAGCTCACTTGATTTTGTTCCGTATTTCGTTTACTTTAGAACATTGGTTCTAAAGTGGTTACGGGATGCTCGTTTTTAGTAATAAATTCCAGAACCTCTTCTTCGGTCGTGGCTATGGTCTCATCGGCAATCTTGGCGAGGAATTCTTCCGAGGTCAGTCCTATTTCCTTGACTCTTTCGCTGAAAGCATCCTTAATGTCTTCTTTCAGTATGGTGGGCATCCATACTATTCGCTTAATTCCACCTTCAGCAGCGATGAATTTTTTCGAGCAGATGTAATGCTTAGAATGGCCGATAAAGCCAGGCGTCTGCTGTCCACCACCTACGGTGCCGGCCAGAGTCGAAAACTTCATTCCGCAAGGCGTCATCTCAGGAAACTCCCTGTTGACAATCATTATTCCTCCTGTTGACGGCAGCACAGCAGCGATACATTCGAAGCAGCCGCAGGAGGTCATCGGGTCGGTAATCATACTGTACTGGCTCATTCGCTCAACGTTACCACCGCTGGTTTTGAGGACGAATGCGTTTATTCTGTCCCACTGGCCGATGGTCGGCTCGATGCAATTGCCTTTGGAGATGGGCTGATTCGGCCCGGACGGAGTTATCTCAAATGCTGCCCGGCAGTCAAGCCAGCTATAAGCACCGCATAGGCCCGGCCGTTCTGGTGAAACTACGCATACATGATTCGGGGCGAAACTCTGACAAAGTGTGCAGGAATAAAACGTCTCTACGTCTTCGTCCTGCATGCCTGCTAATCGTGCATCACGCTCGGCAAAGACGGCCTGGGCCTGCTTGCGAAGCTCTTCCACCTGCTTTTGGTCGGTGAATAATTTGACCTGTACCTTGTCTAAAATGCTCGAATATTCGTCGTGGAACTTGGCGTGCAGGAGCTTACCGATGTGCTCGAGCTTGAATCCCGCCTTTGCGGCGTCGTTGCTGATTCGTATCCAGTTGATGTCCCGCTGTCCCATATGCCAGAGTCCCTGTGCCTCGTTCATAAATGTGTGTATGTGCCGCTCCAGCACAGGTTCAAAATCAGGCTGCATTTTTCTTCCCGCTACCTCAACTATAATACCCAGCGGCAATTTTCCGCCGGCCTCCAACGAATCGACATCAGGTCCCTGCACTTCAACGTTACCGTCTTCAACATCGCTGATTTCTCGCATGCGGAGCCATTCGAAGGCTGGGGTTCTCTGTCCGCCGAACTCGCAGTGCATTTCTTCCTTGCGGATACGTTCACCTTCAAAAGCCGGACTGACAGAGACGGGGATTGGTATTTCCGTGATTTTTATTTTAAGGCCGCGGACTTCAATGGCTTTCTCTACGATTTGGTCATGAGGGATGTTCGAAACAACGTGCTCATACGTGCACACGCCGGTAGGTAAAATCTCCGGGATGTCCGAATCGGCGATAGTCGGAAAGCCGTAATTAATCGCACCGGCGGCGTTAGCGTACCATTCATCAGTGACCTTGCCGAGGGGCATAACGAAGGCGAAGATCCTGTTTTTGTTGTAGAGCAGGTTGCGCCGGAAGTCACCAGGCTGGACACCTCCGAAACTAAGGGCAGCTCGGCTTGCGAATCCGAGTGAATATATCGCTGAAGTTATTTCCCGTCCGAAAGGCACCAGTCGTGTTTCCCAGCCCAACTGTACGCCACCTTCGACGAGCTGCTCGGCGAAAGTAGTGCCGTTATTGTGCGCAGACATAAAAACATAAAGGCAGCGCTCCTGCAGTTTACGGGCAATATCGACGGCTGTTTCAACGTCTGGGGCGGAGCCGACAACAGCCGCAAAGCCAGGTGCCGTGCCGTCCACGAACTGGATGCCGCGTTCGCGGAGTATTACATCGTCCGCCGCTCCGAGCCAAATATCGTCCACCGGATTGGGGCCGATTAGGTACTTGCAGGCCTCGATAGTCTCCTCTGCAAAGAGTGTTGCCATGCCGGCATCCAGGGCGTGGCCCAGATAAGGCACCCATAAATCATCATCAACAAGCGGGGGAAGTAAGTCCTTTACCTCTTGCATTACTTCTTTGAAATCGGCTAATTTTTCCACCGCTCTTCCGGTCATAGAGTAAATGATGGGCATGTAGTAACCGGTATTTGGAAACTCGACTTTGCAATCTTCGCCTTTTTCCTTGATGGCTTTTGTTAATATGTCCTCGGCCTGCTTGGCTATCTTATGAGCGCCACATATGGCTGCTGATGCAATGATTTTTGACATAGAATAACCTACCTTTCATACCTTTTAGTCAGATTATCCGGATATCAGGGGACCAGGTTATCAGATTATTAGAATGTCAGGCAACCTGGTTTCCTGATAACCTGATATCCGGATGTCCTGTTTTTCACTCTACAGATAAAGCTCGCCGATCCGCCATATCGTAGAGCTTGCGTTCTGTTTCTTTATTGATACCCAGTGCATCGCGCTTGCTTTCGATATGTTCAATCATCATATGAGCGGCTTTAATGGGGTCACGTTCAAAAGCCCATTTGCCACCTACATCCTTTTCAATTTCTTCGGTTAGATACCATGTTAAATTTGGAGCCCCGAGGATAGGCAGCGGCTCACCAATAACGGTGTATACTCCTGAGGCTACAAAATACATTCCGATTGAAATTGCCTTTTCTGACATCCATTCAGGTGCAGCCCCTGCGGCAGGCAACTCTGATATATCCTCGCCCAGGCCGCCTTCGGCAACTACATTCGACAGAATTGTCAAAATCCTGCTGTTATCCACGCAGGAACCGACGTGAAGCACTGGTGGTATACCAACTGTCTCACAGACCTCGGCCAGCCCTTTGCCGCAATATTTTGCTGCTGCATCCGGTCTCATTAAGCCAGCTTTGCCGGCCGCTACCGCACTGCAACCCGTGCTCACGACTATAACATCATTTTTTATAAGTTCCTTTATCATCGTAAGGTGGCCGTAATCGTGCACCTGCTTTGGATTATTGCAGCCAACAACTCCGGCGGCACCGCGAATTCGACCATTGATAATATTGTCATTTAATGGGCGGTAGCTGGCGCGAAATCGACCGCCAAGGTGGTAAAAGATATTTTCCGTTGTAAAACCTGCAATTCCACGCTCCATCGCCTTCGGAATCTTGCCTTTACCCTTTCTGTTCGCAAAGTTCTCAATAGCAATCTTGACGATTTCTCTTGCGGTTTTAGCTGCTTTATCCTCGTGGAATTCAATGTGCTCTGCTCCTTCAATTTTACACTTGCCAGATGTGGTAATCAGCTTGGTATGGAAACAGTTAGATAGTGACCCGAGCGCAGGCATAATGCACTGAACATCAACCAGCATAACTTCCACGACACCGGTCATCAGAGCTAATTCTTGCTGTAGGAAGTTGCCGGCAACCGGTATCCCGTGTCGCATTAGAATCTCATTGGCTGTGCAGCATATCCCTGCAAGATTGATGCCTGTAGCACCTTTATCCTCGGCCATTTTTATCAGTTCGGGTTCCTGCGAAACCGCCACGATTATATCCGATAGCGTAGGCTCATGACCATGTACGATTATATTGACCTTCTTTGCGTCAAGTGCTCCGAGATTAGCCCCAAATCGAATCGGCCAGGGGCTTCCAAACAGAATGTCCGAAAGTTCTGTAGCAATGAGAGACCCACCCCAGCCATCTGCCAAAGAAGCCCGGATGCCTTGTTTTATGAGGTTTTTATAATCTGAGCCTACACCCATATGTGTCCTGTGCATAATCTCGACGATTTCGCGGTCAATAGCACGAGGAGCTACACCGAACTCTTCCCAGATCTTTTTTCTGGCAGGCGGTGGATAGGCCGCTGCGCTTAAAAGTGTTCCATCTTGCTTTCCAAACTCAGCTAACACCGCATCGGCCAAATCGCTACCGATTTCCTTTGTTCCTCTGCCTTCTACCCGGATTCCGTATCTCGCTGCAACTTCCCTCAATTTCAACTCATCCTTGATTGTATAATCACAGCTATCACTTTCAACAGCCATCTTGAAGGTATGGGCGATATCACGACCGTGGTCGGAATGTGCCGCAGCCCCGCTGGCAATCATTCGCAACAAATTTCTTGCAGCGATTGTATCGGCGGTGGCACCGCATATACCCGCTTGAGGTCCTTCTTCAAATGGATCGACTCGACAGGGTCCCATTGAGCAGTTTCGGCAGCATATCCCGAGTTTGCCGAAACCGCATTGAGGCTCTTGCTGCTCAAATCTGTCCCAGGCATTTTCTGTGCCCGCTTCAGACATATGCTGAAGCATTTCCTGTGTTGCTTTGTCACTACTACTTTTTTTCGTGTTCATAAACAGTCCCTTAGTAATCAGTTGATTGCAAAAATTTTTATATTAAAGTGTATATCATACCTCATTCTATACTTCAAGCAAGACTACTGACCTCGCCGTCATCCACATCATGGTTCACGACACACTCACTCTTTGTTGTAAATCTTAGTAGCTTGAAGCCGTACGGCAGTTTGCAGCTTTCTGCATTTTGGACAAAGGCGTATGCACTGCCGGAATTCTTCGGAACTCATGGTTTCGACTTTGCCCAGGACTCGCTCACTAACCTGCGTGCTAATAATTGGTGCTCCACACTTCTCACAGACAAGTAGCTTCGCCCGCGACTTGAACGGTGATATCTCCACCTCCTGCTGGTCTTGGTGAATCCTGACTTTGATGGTTCCCACGGGGCAAACGGCCGCGCATACTCCGCAGCCGATACAATCGTCGGAAGGCTGCCGGAAGGGCGCCGCCACAGTCCGGTCCACGCCGCGCCCGGCAAACCCAATAGCTGCCTGCCCGATTATTTCCTCACATATGCGAACGCACAAGCCACACAAGATGCAATTTCGTTGACTCTCCGTGACGTTGGGGTAGCGCGTTTCTTTCACACCCATACTCTCGGCCAATACCTTGAGCTCTTGGCTTTCTGGCGCCCTCGCAAGCAGCAGCTCCATGACACCCCGGCGAGCCTGCTTGGCCCCTTCGCTGGAAACGTAAACGACAATGTCCCGGCGTACGGGGTAGTTGCAGGCGGTGATTAATTGCCTCCAGTCGCCGCGGTCAAGCTCTACCATGCAGAGCCGGCACACTGCATCGCATGAAATAGCCGGATGGTGGCAAAGGGTTGGAATCCAGACACCGGCCTTTTTAGCCGCGTCGAGAACCGTTGCATCCTTTTTAACCCTGACCTTACATCCGTCTATGGTTACTATAGGCACTGGCTTACCTTTCCTTATACCTTTAACACTGCGGTGAAGGGACATTTTTCCCAGCATGTTCCGCAGAGCGTACATTTCTTCTGGTCAATCACATGGGGGATTTTTTTCTCACCGGTGATGGCATCCTCTGGGCAGTTCTTCAGACAGATGCCGCAAGCTTTGCAGGCCTCGGCGTCGATCTCATACAGGAACAGGCCGCGACACTCTTTTGCCGGGCAGCGGCGGTCTAAAATGTGTGCGTCGTATTCGTCACGGAAATAGCGTATAGTGGAGATAATGGGGTTTGCAGCAGTTTTCCCAAGGGCGCACAGGGCCGTTCCTGCCAGGAGGTCAGCCAGCTGCTCAAGCTTCTCCACTTCATCGACCTCTCCCTCTCCCTTGGTTATGCGTTCGAGAATGTGCAGCATCTGGGACAAGCCCTCCCGGCAGGGCGTGCATTTGCCGCAGGATTCTTTCTGGAGAAAGTCGGTGAAATACTTCGCGACCTTCACCATACAGGTGTCCTCGTCCATGACAATCATGCCGCCGGAGCCCATCATCGAACCCAGCTTCGTTAGTTCGTCGAAGTCCACACGGGCGTCGAGGTGTTCGGTAGGTATGCATCCACCGGATGGGCCTCCGGTCTGAACTGCCTTAAAACGCTTGCCGTCACGTATCCCCCCGCCGATTTCGTTGATGATCCGCCGTAGTGTGATGCCCATGGGAACCTCGACCAGTCCGGTATTTACCACCGTTCCAACCAGGCTGAATACCTTGGTGCCTTTGGACTTTTCCGTTCCGATGCCGGCGAACCATTCCCCACCCCTATTGATAATGGCGGGAATGTTAGCCCATGTCTCTACATTGTTGAGATTCGTGGGTTTTTCCCGAAGTCCACTTTCTACCGTATGGATATATTTTGCCCTGGGTTCGCCCGGGCGGCCTTCCAGCGATGCCATAAGTGCGGTGGATTCACCACAGACAAATGCACCGCCACCACGGTTTATCTTGATGTCAAAGGAAAAGGAATGGCCAAGGATTCTTTCGCCAAGAAGCCCCCATTCCCTCGCCTCTTCGATCGACCCTCTCAGGCGTTCAACCGAAAGGGGATATTCGTTTCGCACGTAGATATATCCCTGCGAGGAACCGATAGCATATGCGCCGATGGTCATACCCTCTAGAACAGCATGTGGATTTCCCTCCATGATCGCACGGTCCATGAAAGCTCCGGGGTCGCCCTCATCGCCGTTGCAGATCACATATTTGGGAAAGCCTTTGGCCTCACGGCAGGAACGCCATTTTCGTGCAGTCGGGAACCCCCCGCCTCCGCGGCCACGCAGTCCTGCACGTTCAACTTCCGCGATGATGTCTTCGGGAGACATCATGGTTAGGGCTTTGGGTAGAGCCTTGTAGCCTCCAGCCGCGATGTAATCCTCGATGCTCGTTGGGTCAATCAGTCCGTTATAGGCCAGCGCAATTCGCTCTTGAGTGTTGTAGAAAGGTATTTCGTTTGCTTTTTTAGCCTTCTTTCCAGTACTGGGAACCTCATATAGTAATCTCTGGACCACCCTTCCTCCGAGCACGGTTTCTCGAAAGATTTCGGGGACGTCAGGTTCCTCAACTCGCTGGTAGAATATCTCGCCCGGCTGGACGATGACAATAGGTCCGCATTCACACAATCCATGGCAGCCGACAACCTTGGTTGTGACTTCCACTTCAATGCTATGTTGACTGACAGCTTCACAGAACAGCTCGTATATTCTGCTCGCCCCTTTGGCTGCACAGCCTGGACCGGTGCAAACGCGCACGACTTTGGACGAGGAGTTGAACTGCCTTTGCAATTCATCCCGAACTCGTTCAAGCACCTCAGGGTTATTAAGCCGCCTTTTGCCGAACTCTATCACGCTTCGGTCTCCTTTTCGACAGTGTCTTCGTCAGGATAAAGCTCTTGAAGTATCTCCAGTGCTGATGCTGGTGTAACACTTTCATAATACTTGCCGTCTACCAACATCACAGGTGCCACGGCGCAGGCTCCCACGCAATTTACTGCCTGTAAGGTGAAAAGACGGTCGGGGGTGGTGCCGCCGGGCTCAACATGGAATTCCCGGCTGATAGCTTCACAAATCTTCGGGGCGCCCTTGAGATAGCAGACCGTGCCCATACATAGGGTTACGTCGTGTAGTCCTTTTGGTGCAAGGCGGAACGATGAATAGAATGTTGCCACAGCATACAGGCGGCTCGTCGGCACTTTAAGCCGCCCCCCCAAGTATCTTAGGTGCTCTACTGGCAGGTAGCCGCATTCGGACTGCAAGTCCTGCATCATGGGTATGAGCATCCCGGTGTCTCCGTCATAACGTTTAACTATCTGTTCTATGAGATTATCCTCTTGAGCCATGTTAACTATCCCGGTAGGGGTTGGTTATAATAAAATACGGAATTCTATGCCAAAACACGTTTGCCGTCAATAGACAGTTTGCCGGAATGGTTTAGGGCCTTTCGGGTTGTCCGGCCTATGGCTAAACGGTATTGATAGTCACCTCCTTGCCTCTTTTGTGGAGTTCCTCGGCAATCTCCCGCACAACAGCCAATTTCATGGCCAGTTGTCCGGGTAAATCGGGATTTTGATGGGCTGGGTTCACAGCCAGACCCACAATGAAATGTATGTGGTCGACGTTCAGGCATAAGCGGACCAATGCAGAGGCCCCATCAGTATGAAACTTGACCGTCTCTTTATCAGCACCCGAATGAAGCAGGTCATTGGTCCTGGTAAGGGTCAGGATCCCCTCGGTCGTCAGATCAACACCTTCCACCCTCGCCAAAGGAGGAACATCGGGCTTCATCGTGGCCAGGTCGACTTCCAACGGCTTGCCGCCCAGATGACTGGCAACAATCTTTGCCGTAGTTCCTCCACAAACTGCCAGAAACCCGGGACGTTGTGTGAACTTGGCGACAACTTCTTCGTCGGTGCTTTTGTTCGCCGGTGGGCCAGTCAACACCGTGGCCATAAGCTTGTGGCGAACCTTTATAACTGCCACGCTGACATCGTCACCGGGCTTGTTGCAATACAGATCCCAAACGGTTTGCGCTAGCTTATCGGCGAGTTCCTGCGCGGAAAGGTCCGGGTGACAGTGCTCTTGAAGGAAACGCACGACCTGATCGAAGCCCCATCCGAGAGGATAGAGCCCCCCTATGCCGGCGTTTATAACACCATCTGAGACAAAGACGATCCAATCCCCGATTTTCAGTTTCAGCTCCGATTTGCGAATGGTCTTGCCTTCAATTTCCCGTTCCTCGTAGGGCACGGGCACAGACTCTCGCTGCCGTAGCAGAATAACCGACGGTGTGTCGAACTCCACTACCCGTGCATGCCCCTGGGAGAAGAATTGTCCGATGGCAAAGGTGCTATAAGCAAGGTTTCGGACCTCGCATACCGGCAGTGTCTTGCTCAATGTGTTCACCACCTCGTCCAGGGACAGTTCATTCTCCATCAGATGCATAACAATTCGCGTGGTCAGGATAGATAGAATATTAGCTTTGACTCCGCTTCCCAGTCCATCAGAAAGGGCGAGCGTGACTGAATCGGCATGACGGGCAATAGCCACATTGTCGCCGCAGAGTTCTTCGCCGTGTTTTTGGAGCTGTTTTGTGCCCCACTCGTAAAATAACCTCATCACGGACCTTCTTCCTGATAGAGGGACATAAGTTTCATCACGAGCACCTTGGTCTCCGCTGTCGTCTCACCCAGAAGTCTGGCTATTTCCTGTGCCGTCTGCATTTGCCGGGAGATAACTTCCTGCGCCCGTTCCAGGGTCTGCGCCTTCATATCAAGAAGGGCCTTTCTGGCCTTTTCCTCCTCCGAGATGTCGATAAAAATGCCGCAGTAAAGGTCCTCGCCCTCGATGGGAAAAATGCCCACGCGGAAGCTGACTCCATGCTCAGGAATGCTCTCTTTGACCATGAGCGACCCGCCCGCAGCGATGGCACGTTCGAAACAATCAGAATGCACGAAGTCCTTGGCTAATCGCCCCAAGAGCTCGTCGTCGGCACATTTAAACATAGTTAGGAAGGCGGGGTTAACGAAACGGATGCGCGTCTCTCTGTCCACCAGAAGAACCCCGTTGGGAGTGTGCTGTAATATGGCGCTGGTGTGCGCGGCTGCTTGGCCTTTGGGAAGTTCCACAGTAAATTCTCCTCTAACCGGGATCCTTAGTGGGCTGTTCAGATGTTTTTTCCTTGAGAAGCCCCAAAACTTTTTGTTGGAACATTTCGGCCCCATCTTCTACGCTGGAGCTGCTGAAAATCTCATCGTCAATCTGCCAATTAATTCCCTCGCCACAGTGCTCCATGCAGAATGAGCCCTTTAACTCGACCTTGTCCCCAAGGCCCTCTTTGGTCAGAAAGTCGTTGAAATGAGATAGCATCTCCCGGGCACCTTTGATGTGGCACGAACTGCCCACACATACGGTTACGGTTATCATTGAGTATTCTCTTTTTGCTTTTCTTTGTTTTTATTTTTCTGAGTTAATGAGACAAGTTCCCAGGCGGCGAGGTGACGCTTGTGCCTTGCCAATTCCTTTTCATTCACTAACTTCAATGCTCTTGTGGGACAAGCCTCAACACAGGCAGGTTCCTGGCCCGCTTTGGTTCGCTCAATGCAAAGGTCACACTTGACCGCAACTTTGCCGTCGGTGGAGACATCAATAACTCCAAACGGACAAACCATAAGGCAAAACTTGCAGCCGATACACCTGTCTTGTTCTATCAACACAGGCCCATCAGCTTCATGTCGTTGTATCGCCACCGTCGGGCAAACCGTGATACAGGGCGCATCCTCACAGTGCCTGCACTGTAGTGGCACTGAAAGCTCCCCAGCCGCCTCGATCGTTACTCTTTTCTGTGGCGTGGGCTGCTCCGCTATCGCTTCTTCAAGAACCCTCGACTTGGAATGTGCCACTGCACATGCTATCTCGCAACTCTTGCAAGCCAAACATTTTTCGATAGTTACCATTATGGTTTTACGCATCTTCGTCTCCAAAACTAAAATGAAAAACCGTGAGCATAATGGAAATTCCTTATGTTGTCAATTATTGTTTTTTGACCTTTGAAGAAGACCCGGAAATAAGCTCCATTAATTTGTTCTTTGCCTGTTTGAATTGCTCCGTAACTTCAGCATCGGCTCCAAAGACGGGCGCGCCTCTGAGGTCAGCTTCCTGGAGAGACCGGCTGTACCGAAGAGTTCCAAGCAGCACTGTATCTTTCAATTGCGATTTTATCACCTCTGCCTGAGCCGGCTCTGCAATCTTGTTAACAATTGTTCCAATACAACCAATGCCTAATTCTTTGGCCATTTTGGCGATATTGTTGGCCGTTTCGATACTTCTGCCTCCAGGCTCAACAACAGCTACAAAGGCATCAATGCCTTGCACGCTTGCTCTGCCCATAAATTCAACGCCGGCAGCCAAATCAACCAGGACCAGCTCCTGCCGTTGTAATATGGTATGCGTGAGCAGTGCCTTTAAGAACGCACCTTCCGGGCAGGCACAGCCGGCGCCGGCCTGGGTAATTGCTCCCAAGGTCAGCAGTTTCAAGCCGTTGGTTTCAAGCCAGTATTTTTCCGGCAGGTCGCTGACTTTGGGATTCAGCCGAAAGTATGCGCCAACCGCGTCTTTGCCGGTCCCTGTACGCTCGGCGATTAGCTCTTTCATCTTGATAAGTGGCTCCGGGCATTGCTGTGAAGCTATGCCAAAGGCTGAGGCAAGGGTAGTATTGGGGTCGGCATCGATTGCGAGTACGTCAAATCCGCTTTCGGCAAATAGCTGCGCCCAGATTGCACAAACTGTAGTTTTTCCTACACCCCCTTTGCCGCCAATTGCTATTTTTACACCCTGCATTACAGATATAATAAATAACGGCCCGTTATGTCAGCCGCGTGCGCTGCTAAATCTCAATATGTAGAATTAAGCCAAACTGAGAATCCAGCAGTCTAACGCCTTTCTGTCGCGCTGTCAAACACTCTTCTCAGTATTAAGAAACTTTTTTTGCTGTGGTCAGGCTATCCGGTTCGTTAATTTATACGCGGGTAGCTGATAAGTGTTCACCGCCAGAAGAAAGTCCTGAACGCCTAACCAGATACAC
>JBGVTO010000254.1:0-4422 GCA_041862635.1 Phycisphaerae bacterium
GACTTGGATGCTTTCACTGCCGATTGGCTTGAGAACTGTCCGTAGTAGCTTTGTAGAATATCTGATCTAAGCAAACTAAGGCTGTGAGTGAAAACCACTAACAGCCTTTATTTTTTACGTGCCCGGCAAGGCACACCTGCTTGGAGTTGAAAGTCCCTTATAGACCCGACAGCGGGAACTGCTTTCTGATTTGAAACCAATGTGGTCATTTTACTTATATTTTCCTATGAAAATAAACCTCCACTCATAATTAGAGCTACCCGCAGTTTAAAAAATGATATTATAATAAAACTCCAAGACAGAAACGTGTTTCTAAATGTGTTAAATAGGAAATGCCGTGTAAAAGTGTTTGAAAGGTGGTGACTATGCCGGCGATATCATTCAACCGACGTGATTTAATAAAACAGTTTGGTCTGGGTGCTGCTGCACTTACTCTTGCAGGATGCACAAGCAATAAGAACGAACAGAGCAGTATCTTCTCTTCTGAGAAAGCTGTGGGCAAAAAACCTCCAAATATTTTACTCATCGTCTCCGATGACCAGGGTTACAATGACCTCGCCTGCTTTGGAAGCAGCGAAGTGAAGACGCCCAACCTTGACCGGCTGGCTGCCGGTGGTGTCCGGCTCACAAGCTTCTACGTCACCTGGCCGGCCTGCACGCCTTCACGCGGCAGTTTACTCACCGGCCGATACCCCCAACGCAACGGCACCTACGATATGTACCGCAACTATCTGGTCGATGTTGACCACCTCTACACCCCGGAAGAATACGCCGTCTCGCCTGAGATGATATTAGGAATGGACACCCGCGAGGTGCTGATTCCACAGGTGCTGAAAAAGGCCGGCTATACCAGCGGCATCTTCGGCAAGTGGGACCTCGGACAACTACACCGCTTCCTGCCGCTCCAGCGGGGATTTGATGAGTTCTACGGTTTCACCAACACCGGCATCGACTACTGGATACACGAGCGATACGGAGTACACTCAATGCGCCGCGGCAACAAGCTGACTACAGAGGACAAAGGCACTTACGCCACAGACCTCTTCCGGCGAGAGGCACTGAATTTCATTAAGAAACATAAAGACCGGCCTTTTTTCTGTTATGTGCCGTTTAACGCCCCGCATGGCGCCTCTAACCTAAATCGTCCTCGGCCCGGCGTGCAGGCACCGCTGGAATACATACGCAGACACTATGGCGAGTATGACCCCAAAGACGCCGACACCAAAAAGGCCAGACGTATGCGATATATGGCCGCTGTAACCTATATGGATGAGGCCATTGGCCGGATGCTGGACACGCTGGACGAAATAGGCCTGGCGGATAACACTATTGTCATCTTCTTCTCCGATAACGGCGGTTCCGGCACCGCGGATAACGGCCCGCTGCGAGGCCACAAAAGCGATATGTTCGAGGGCGGACTCCGCGTGCCGGCCATTTGCCGCTGGCCGGGTGCTATCCCGGCTGGGACCGTCTGCAACGAATTCCTAACCTCTATGGAGATTTTCCCAATGCTCAGCAGCGCCGCAGGTATCAGCCCACCCAAAGGCGTACCCCTTGATGGCTTTGATATGACGGCGGTGCTGGCCGGCGGCCAGAAATCGCTACGCAACGAGATGTTCTGGCAGCGCCGAAGTAACAAGGCGGCACGCGTGGGAAATTTCAAATGGGTCGAATCGTCGCGCGGTTCGGGCCTGTTCGACCTTTCCAAAGATATCGGCGAGCAGAACGACCTTTCCAAACAAAAGCCGGAGGTACTGGTCAAAGTAAAGGCCCGCTTTGAGGCGTGGAAGAAACTTATGGCCGAGGCCGAGCCAAGAAGGCCCTTCCGCGACTTTTAACCGCTATGTACAGACCTTCAAATACATAGACTATTTTTGCTATTAGAAAAACAATTGTAGAAAAAGTGGTAATTTCTGTTGTCGTGCTTCCTTTTGATTTGGTACAATCGCCCGGCGGATATGAACCTGTAACCGAGCATATTATTTTTCCGAAAGAGGTGCAGATATGATTCTTCCAAAAACCATACGTAAATTTTTAGCGGTACTCCGGGGCGGCGTCTCCCCTGTCATTATCTTCCTGTCGATAATGCTGGGTTTCTCGTTCGGCTTGGTTCCGGGCTGGTCCGGCCTTCACACAGCACTGATAATCGTGGTGCTGGTATTGAATATACACACCGGCCTTTTCCTTTTGTCAGGCGCATTAGCCAAGTCTCTCTGCTTCGCAGCGGCACCGGTCCTGTATCATGTGGGTGCCTGGATTCAAAGTTATCTATCTTTTATATTGCGTTTGTTGGAATCAGTGCCGTTAATAGGAATAACCGATTTCAATAGATACGCAGTGGCTGGTGCCGTTGTCCTTGGTCCAATTATCGGTGGCCTTGCCGGACTGCTTATGGCCCGCTCTGTCATAGGCTTTCGACGTAAGTTGTTAAAACTCGAAGATGGCTCTGATAAGTTCAAAAAATGGTATTCCAATCGTTGGGTGCGCATCCTTGATAGGCTGCTGATTGGCAAACGCACAAAAGACGCAAAGTCGCTCTTCACAAAAAAGACAAAGTACGTCCGCAAAGCTGGAATCGCTTTGGCCGTTCTGCTCCTTGTTGTATCAGTAATTGCAACAACTTTAATCAAAGACAGCACAATCAAAGATTATGCCTCCAGCAAAATGACTCAGGCCAACGGAGCCGAAGTGAATCTCGAAGACCTCAATCTCTCCGCCCTGACGGGTTCCGTCTCAGCCTCGGGAATACAGGTTACTGACCCCCAGAATCCTCAAAACAATCAAGTCTCAATAGAGAAAGTCGCTGCTGATGCGAGCTTGTATAACCTGTCTCTGGGCAAGCTGGTAATGGAGCAGGTCGAGCTCTCCAATATCAAATTCAACCAGAAACGCTCGACGCCGGGCAGTATTTCTGAATCTGATGCCCAGGAAAAGCCTGCCGTATTTGACCCGTGTGACTTTAAGCTCGAAAATATCGATCTTAGCAAGCTCGATACATATTTCAAAGATGCCAAAGCCCTTAAAGAAAAGCTGCAAAAACTCAGCAAGTGGCTGCCAAAGGCCGATGGCAAGAAAACAGCGACTCAGCCTAAACAAATACCGCAAAAGTATCTTGATTACCTTCAAGCCCGGGCCATGGTATCGGCCTCGCCTCGAATATTGGCTAAAAAAGCCATACTTGACAAAGTTCAAATACCTTCGCTGATTTTTGGCAACAGCAAAGTTCTGTTGACAAACCTGAGCGATTCCCCACAGACGGCCAGGCTGCCCATCACATTCGAAATGAGCTCACACGATACACCTGCCTCTATAAACGTAACAATCGACTACAGCTCAAAAGACCAGGTCCCAAAGCTCTCCGGAAAGTTTGAGAGTTTTGATTTGTTAAAAATACAAACAGGCCTTAGCAGCAACGCAGGCCTGATGTTCGAATCGGGCGTTGCTTCAGGTCAATTCAGCGGGACGGCAACGAATGAATCCCTTGACCTGACCATGGACATTGCAATCAGCAATTTCAAGGCTAAAGGGCAGGGAAGAGGAGTCTTAGGTTTAGGCTCCGATACAACTTCCCAGGCGTTCGATGCCTTAAAAGAGCTCAAAACGACAATCCGAGTTGTCGGCCCTGTTACCGAACCACGTCTCGTTTTTGACGTCAAGGGCCTGACGGATGAATTCAAAAAGGCACTCGTCCAGGCGGGAAAAGAAAGACTTGCCAACGAGATTGACAGTCGGCTCGGAAAACAAATAGACGAACAGCTTGGCGATAAGGTCCCTGAAGAGATTAAAGATGCCTTGAAGAAACCCGAGGGCATTCTCGAAGGACTCGGCGGGCTGCTGGGTGGAAAAAAAGACAAAAAAGAAGAGTAAGTATTAAACTAAAACACAAGATGAGCTGTAAGAAGCAGGACGCAAAACCCACAACAGCTTGCTTTACCACCAGAAACAGGGATTGCTATTCTGCTGCCAGAACCAGCGGTGTTCCATTTCATTGAAATTGCGCCACTGCACGTGCCCGTCAACGAACAGGATGTTTCCCCCCGCAGGCCGTGAGCCTCTTCTCAGATGGTTCGTTCTGTCATAGATTTGCCAGCGTGACCAGCACCCACCGGTTGCCTTGGTAAAGTCCGATTGTAACCGGTTCGGCCCATTGCTTGCGGTCACGTCGGTAATCAGCTCAACAGTTGCGGCAGACATCTTCGTTGCGGTAACAGTTCTCACCCATTCCTTATGCTTGTTTTCGGGGCTCATGGGCGGGTTCTCTCTGCCTCTGACCGTATCAATGAACCAGAAGTATCCCATAATCCTATGATAGTTCTTGCGGGTCGATTCACTTTGTGGTTCGGGCTGAGGATAGTTCTCCGGCGTCCCGGCCGGAAGATTCTCCCCGTAGCGCCAAAAGATGATATTGTCTCTCTGGGCCCA
>JBGVTO010000255.1:0-7466 GCA_041862635.1 Phycisphaerae bacterium
GCTTCATGACGGATTGGTTCAGAATAAGAGGCGGCTCATCAAGGGCTTCCTTGGCCTGAAACGGTCGCTTTGCGAAACATACAGAACAGATCCGTGGCTGAGCAGACCTAAGGCCCCCGCTAAGAAACCACCCCCCAGCCGCCAAGAAATCATGCCCTAAACCACTAAATAATAATGGCTTACAACCATACAAACAAAACCCACCCTCCCAAAAAGATGCATGCCCTGGGTCAATTTTGGGTCATTTTTTCAGCCGAAATCCAAGCCCAATAAGGCGCTAAAGGACCTGATAAGACCTGAGATCCGAAAAATCGAAAGACCCTGGGCAGGGGCCTTAGATTTAGAACCTGAGAAAACCTGAGATTCGAAAAATTGATCGGCCCAGGACTGGCCAAGGCAACGTCTCAGGAAAGATGGCATGGCCACACTTCCAAATATAGACCATAAGTAACTATTATATATAGACTTACAAACATAGAAGCATAGATTTAAGTTTATTAAGACCTTGAAGGTCTTACGTCCTATAATAACAAGCATCTAAGGCTTCTAACGCCATCTCTATTTATATTAAACAGATGTTAGCCGGGCCTGCAGGTCGGTTTTGGATGGGTAATATTTGCGCAGATGATGATTGGTTACCATACATTTTTGGTAAAATGAAAGATTGTATGGTAACTATTGCATTTGGTTACCACGAAGGACACAAAGAGTAAAGCAAAAGGAAAAAGTAAAAAGGAAAAATCAGAAATACAAGCGACGAGTTAGCTCACCTCTTAGATCATCCCTTCAAGGCTTTTAGGAATTCATCCATGGTAAGGCCGACCAGTGGCATAGATTTGGACTTCTTATGCAATTTCAACGCCTGTGTTAATAATTTCAGATAAAATGCTGGCTTTGTCATAGTTGTTGTATTCATCCCAGAAGATGCACTTGGGCTCAATTGACGCATCAATATCGAAGGCGGAGTGGAATAATTTGGCGGTAATCTCGATACGCTTTGAGTGATCAGCTTCATCAATAACAACTGCCACATCAATATCGCTGTGTTCATTTGCCAAATCTTTCGCGTATGAGCCGTAAAGAAAAACTTTCTTTATTGGGAACAGCTTTTCCACTGATTTATAGAATCTCAATACCTTTTCACGGATTATAGCTTGGCTTTGATCCATTTAAAAATTTCCTCTGTTGATTCCAAGATACTTGTTGTTTTTGCCTCTGTGAATTGCCTTGTCAACTCTTCGATGTCCTCTGTGTACCGAGACTCGATATAGTACGAATTTAACTCTTCAATCGCCCCCATCATCTCATCACCCATTTCGCCCTTGAAGGTCAATTCCTTGATAAGTCGAAGAAGATTGTGAGTGTAGGGTGGTGTGGAGACGACGCGCCCCACATAGCAAGCCTTCAGTATTTTTTCTATGGCCTGTTGACACATAAACGCAACATAGAGATAACGTTTAGTTTGAAGCATGGCCTTTGCTGTCGCCAAATCATACTCTGCAAGCGAAAACCAATTTTGTTTTATTTTTTTACTCATTACTGTTACTGATGGTAAATCTCATATTCCACAATCGATCGATTATTTATTGTTGGTTGCTGCTTGTCAATAGTCATCAGTCAGATTCCCAAGTTTCTCAAATGTTTTCACAACCTCTCTTGGCCTCAAGACCGGCACAGGTGGCATTAGACGGCAACCTCGATGTGGCGGGTACTCATCGTAAGAGGCATGCCCTTCTCCTCTCGCACCTCCAAACATTCCTTGATTGCTTCCCGAATATTACTCTCTACTTCCGACTCGGTCTTACCCTGACTGACACAGCCGGGGATAGATGGACATTCCGCAATAAACACGCCATCTTGGTCCTGGAATAGGGTGATAACAAATTTCATATTACTATCCTCAGTTTTTCTGTACTTTGCTATATCAGCGAAAATGCTCTGATTTTACTCTTATAAAGATAATTGTAACAAATTGATTTAAAATATGCAAGCCATAATCCCGGGGGGCGCTACGCTCTTCGGCTTCGCTCAGGGCAGGCTTTGAAGCTGCCACCCATCATCTACACGAGATATGCTTTACGCTTCACGAGATACGAGCGACGAATGACGAATTAGCTGACCGCTATACGCTATCTTTCAGGTCGGCGATATTGTGCTCATCCCGTAGGGAACAAAAACTCATATCTGGGTAGAATCGGGGCGAGTAGCCAGTGGTTGTGAACGCTTTCAACTCGGATGAGCCGAATCGGCACGGAGATGCGGGCATTTATACCGGCCTTGGCATAAATTGGCATAAATATGATGACTTCCATTGATACGTTTCAATATCCAACCCCTGTCTTCAAGAAGGCGACAGAACCTTTTACCGCTTATAGGCTTCAAACCGCTATCTCCATGATCTTATCTGTTCCTGTGACTGCAATCTCCTGAACCTCGACAGAAAGACACCCCTCAACCGCTTCATAGATATTGCGCAGCAATTCATCGAAAGTATCTCCCTGAGTCGCACATCCGGGAATTGCGGGAACTTCCGCCCAATAGCCACCTTCTTCTGCTTCGTGAATTATTACTTTCAATTTCATTGTAACTGCCTCGTAATTGCTTCCTTTGGATATATCGTCTCTTACTGGAACAATTATAACAAATCGCTTTAAAACATGCAATCCAAATATCCCACTCCCACACTTTCGCACTCAAACCGCCCCTCTGCGCCTTTGTGCCTATATCGCTAAGGAACTGGCTTCATTGCATCACGGGGCCTATAGTCTATCCTGGGTCTGGTTCTTTGATGGATGCAAAGGTCCGAATGATTACATATGACCAAGACATTTTTTAACTAAACAAGCGGGCCCACATTGCCGATATTTCCTTGGGGAATTAAGGCCTTATAAAAAGGTATTAAGGGCAGTATGGGCGGTGGTGAATTGCCCAAAATATCATCATTGAGCGGTTTACAACTACTTCACCGATTGTCCTAACATGTGTGAGGAGATAGCGATGTCCAAGAAAGAGGAATCGAAAGAAAAGATTCCACAACAAGAAGGGAAATTAACAGAAAAACAAAAGAGGTTTTGTGAAGAATACCTGGTTGATCTCGATGTGACCGAGGCAGCAATTAGAGCGGGATATTCTAAGGACTCGATCTATTCAATAGGCGAAGAGCTCCTGAAAAAACCTGAGATCCGAAATTACATTCAGGAACTCAAGCAGCACGAAGTATAAGAACGCAGATTCCAGAAGACAATCTTATCAATGGTTGCGAGATGGCGCCTGGGAGGTCTTAGAGAATCTGGATTTTCTGTTTTCTTTATCATAAGATTGCCTAATCAGGTATTCGGAGCGATCGAACGAAGGTTTTCCTTGAAGTTTACAGTAGCCGCATACTTACAAGCGAGACAAATAGAGATTCCAAAATTAATTGCTCTAATACTGTAATGGTCCTCTTGGTACAGAGAGACCTTGGTAGGTGCGAGCAGAAAAGAGGTAATGTATGAATAATGGTGAATTAACACACAAACAAGCTATATTCTGCCGAGAATACCTTCTCGATTTCAATGCCACCCAGGCTGCTATCAGGTCAGGATACTCTAGGAGAACAGCCTACTCCATGGGCAATGAAAACCTCAGAAAACCGGGAATACGAAAACGCATTCGCGAGCTTGTTGCAGCGAGAAATACAAGAACCCTCGTGGCGGCGGATCGAGTCTTGGGTAAGCTGGCAGAAATAGCTTTTGGCGAATTCACTGTGGCCAACAGAGACAGGCTCAGGGCCCTCGATATGTTGGCAAAGCATGTAGGGATATATGATCGGCAGCAATACGAGTATCCTGAGTTCCTAAGTGAAGGAGTGAAACTTAGCCGGTTTTGGGACTCTATTCCTGATAAATACAAATATGTGTTCTCCATTTGTAATCTCTTGGGCCCCGAGGAGAGGGAGGCAATTAGCCAAGCTCTCGAGGAAATAGACCGTCGACACTTCGGTCCACCCGGAAGTTCTAATGAGGAATACACCGGTCCGGACCTAAACACTCCTTCTGGCATGATCGAGTTTATGAAGGATACGCTCGGCGCAGCCCGCATCAAGCGGTCTATTAAGAGCGTGCTCGACGGTCTGTTGACCAAACAGCAAAAGTTGCCGACCCGCATGGTCGAGAAGGATCGAATCAATGAATGGATGGTGAAAAAAATCGCCGGTGACTGGCTCGTGAATGGAGATAGCGAAAGTGATTCTTGCCGGAGAGATACCGCAGCACCCACTTCCAACGATGATGCTGCTCCGCGAAAGACACAAGAAAGCAACAGGAAAAAGATGCAACACAGCGTTTCTGGTAAGCGTAAGGCTGCTACAACTAAGCGGCATTTACAGCTGATGAACTCCTGCAAAAGCTAAAGGCAGCAGATGCTCCCGTTCGAGAGGAAGTCCAGAGTAACAATAGATGCATTTTGGCGCGGCATACCTCAGAAGAGATAGAGGAATTGGTATTGTTTGATGCGATTCAAAGCGACGTGTTTGTTAAAAAATGCCTGGAGTGTGGCAAGATTCTATGCTTTGAATCAGGTCGTATTGTCTGCAAGAATTGTGGATACCGCAAATGTTTGTAGCCAGTTCAGCATAAATATGAACTACAGTGGTCGCGCTGGGCAAGAGCTGTAAGGCAAGAAAAAGAGGAGTGTTAGACTCGTGAGGAAAAGAAAGGGGGGGTATCAATGCCTGAGCATCAAGGTACGGGGCCCTTAATGCCGATATAATTAAAAAAGGAGAGCCATCCGTTGGCTCTCCTTCCCCGGTATCGTTGAGGATAAGGAGGTGTTCGGCGGAACTTCGTGAAAAGCACCGAACCACCTAACGATACCGGTATTTGTTTTTGACCTCAATCGATATGTTATCGATAATCTGCTTTTAGATGTTAAGGATAGGTTATCAGCCGATTATGGTCAAAGGCTAAGTAATCACATGGGGGTAATATTCACGAAATTATTGCCAGTAGGGCGGTAATTGTGGGCGAGACGGCAATGATACCTTCGCTGTTTACTGACCAAGGGCCACCATCAATATCAAATATTTTCCCGCCTGCTTCCTGGACAATCAGTCCCGCAGCTGCCATATCCCAGGGTTTGTCAGTGGGGTGCAGGTAACCGTCAATCTTGCCCTCTGCGAGCAAACATAATTCTAAGGCTGAGGATTCGATGATACGCAGTCCAAAGCAGGTCGGCGGCCGTAATTTGTCCATCCATTGCCACCACTTTTCACGGCCAGCCGGATTACTGTAATCGCACGTAACACACAGGACACTTTCTTCCAAGGGTCTGTTTTTGCACTGGATGGGTATTCTGTTAAATTTCTCATCTACCAAGGCAGCAAAATCGTCTTTGACTGCGGCGTAGCAGTAGTCCTGGGTGATCGGCATTACAAACCCTGCCCGATGAGTTCCATCTACAACATAGGCTATCGTGACCGAGTAAAACGGAATTCCCCGGCTGAAATTCGTAGTACCATCGAGCGGATCGACAACCAGCCATTGTCCAGTACTGATATCTGTTTGATAGTCTGTTGTCTCCTCGGAAACAATCGGGATGCCCGACAGGTTCTTGCTAAGATAACCGCAGATAGCCTTCTGGCTTGCAATGTCGGCTTCTGTCAGTAATGAGCCATCATCCTTTTTCCCCGCTTTTGTGAGATTTTCGTTTGCAGCATAATGCCGGACTATCCGCCTGCCCTTACCAGCGGCCCGGATCAATAATTCAATAATGCTGTCAGAGGGCATCTTAACTGTACTCAAGGACAAGGAAAATCGAGCAGAAATACGAATCAGTTAGTCGCAATGGAACACTTCCTCCATATCAGCCCACCACTCTCCTTCGGCCCTGGTTTCAAGCGGCTCCTGGCATGGCTTGCATACACTCCACCATTTTTGAGTTGTAGGTTCGGCCGCCATTTTTTCCATGTCAGCTTGGAAATCTTCTCCTTCATATTCGAAGTAACTAAAGAGGTACCCATCCTTGTGGTAAATCGAGTAGTTCCGGATATTGCACTTTTTTATCATGTCCAGAACTTCCGGCTAAACCTGAGAGTGCAGCTCCTTATATTCTTCGAGTTTTTCCAGCCTTACCCTTATTACCATGCCATAGCGTTTCAAACCTTGATCCTTTTACATTAAGACTGTAGAGAGATACCTGGTAACGATGCTTCGCTTTATCCAAATAGCTGGTGAGAAATGAGCGGCAAAGAACTCGTGTGTTTAGCACACTGTCACGACAAGCCCTTTTGGGTTGATTTCGTAGTCAAAGAACAGGGCATGATCGTTGGCTGGTTCGGCCTCGAGCATCATCCTGACATGCTCAGCATCTTTTGCTGATTTGCAAACCATTAACAAGAATCCTCCGCCGCCGGCGCCGAGAAGTTTTGCCCCGAAAATGTAGGGTCGGACTCTTGAGAGCAGTGCTTCTATTTCATCATTTGAGGAGTTCGGATCCAACTGCTTGTTGAGTTGCCAGGCTGCGTCCACCAACTGGCCAAAAGCTCGTATATCCTTTTGTGACAACGCCTCTGCCACCTGTGGAGCCAAAGCGTGAATCTGTCCTAATGTTGATAAAGTTTTGCGGTCTCGATCCAGATAACGGCCCACAACCTGGCCAAGGATGTCCTTGGCCAATCGGGTAATACCTGTGTAGTATAATAAAGTCTGTCCGTTGTTGACTTTGGGGTCGATTACGTCAGCAGGCAGATAACGAATTTGGGCATCCGGAACAAGTCCCGGCTCTGTGGTAACAATCTTTGCCCCTCCTACAGCTCCGCCAATCTGGTCCTGCCAGCCTCCTCCGGTCGTCAGTGACTGCTCCAGACGCAAGACCGCGTGGAACAACTCCTTCTGCGTTAGTGTCTGACCAATAACCCTCTGAATAACCGCGAGGATGACCGCCCCCATGATACTGGATGTTCCCAATCCACTGCCCTTGGGAATTGCTGCCAGAGTAGTCAATTCGATGCCCCCGCCAAATTGCTCCAGCATTTGCTTTAGTGTTGTGCCCTTCGGCCAATTGGCTGTCTCGAGTGAAAATCCGGATAACGCCAAGGCTGCCTTGGCCAGAGCATGTTCGCTGGTTGCCTGGCGATAATCTAATAGCTCGTCAAGGGAATTAACTTCGATTCGAGTGCCTAAGTCAATCGAATAGAGGTGGATAACAGGCTCATCAATCACCCTCATGTAAGCCTGGATGGGCGGCTGACCATTTAGATTTACAGCGATGTCTATCACACAACCGCCGTGCTCAAGAGAATAAGGTGGTGTGTCTGTCCAGCCGCCGCCGGTGTCGAACCTTGCCGGTGCACGTCCCCATACAATTTCATCGCTGCGCAAGGCCCTGCGAGGGGGAGTTTTACCACCGCCGCTTGAAATTATAACCTGGCCTAAGGATTCAAAAGCCAGGCTGTGGGCCCGTTGCGCCCACTGCTTTAGCATCACAGG
>JBGVTO010000256.1:0-3507 GCA_041862635.1 Phycisphaerae bacterium
GAAGACTGTAGAATCTGTCGCATACTGGCTCAAGCGGCAGTTTCCTCCGGCGGGGTAACAGCGACGGCACGGTGGCAAGGACATGCCGAGCAACTGGCGAAGCCCTCCTCGCCCCATCGAGAAATCGGTGGAGAAAGGTAGGCTGTATAACCTCTCAAAGGGAAATCAGTCGAAGGCGAGAGGGTGGCGGATGGGTTCGTACGAGCTATGAAGCGAGGTAACGCTCGCGGAGCAAAGGAACCCTACTATATGTAATTTCTCTGACAAAAAGGAAGGCAAGGTCGACATGATAAAATCGGCCATAAGTTTGCAGGACCTGAGACGGGAATATACATCAAGGCGAAGGCTGAACAGGCCTGGCGCTTTTGATAGCGTAAAGGCTTCGGCTGGAAGAGGTGGAGTAGCCAATGGTTTATTATTGGTGAAAGCAACTCCAGCGCGATAAGTCACATAAACCTTGGTATGAAGCATATAGGAAAGCGTAGTGTGGGAAATCCACAAGCTGCGTTTGACGAGGCGGGGACTGGAAACGTGGCATGGTCGAGATGTTGTGACACTCGCAAACGAAAGGGCGAGTAAACTGTGAACACAAAATTCGACCTACACTAACGCGCCAGTCCTCGACCCTACTACGGTGAGAAAGAATGTACAAGCTATATAATTCTTTTTAGGGGTACTGAAACTTGGTAATGTTCATTTGCTATTATTAAAACTTAGGGGCCTATACCTAATTACTCAGAATAGGCCCCATAAGAATTTAAGTGCATAACTTGACTCAACAGCCAAATCCCAGCTTACTGTGCCGGTGGATACAGACGAATATCATCGAAGTACATTGTACCTGTACCGCCGGTAACGGAGCTAAGGCCAAGAGTGATCGAATTTACATTGGAAAGGTTTACGCCCTGGTCGGCAAATTTCTGCAGGTCGATATTCCATGCCGTCCATCTCGTAACAGTTGCTGCATCAGGATTATCATTATCGACTCTTGCTGTTCCATTGAGAGTAACATACATTTGCTCGGCGGCATTAGCAGAATTACCTCTGAACCAGATTATCAGGGTGTCAACACCATTAACGGTCCAGTCACGATTGGAAGTAAGAGTCAAAGTAGCCTCGGATTTTCCAACAGAATTATCATATGACATCGGCATCGACTGGTTGCCGCTATGGACGATAGTTTGCTCTGCAAATGGAGGTTGGTCATAACCTACAAGAGCACCGTTTGTTGGATCGTCGTATCCGTCGATCCAGGCATTAAATATCCTGTTACTCTCGGGATCGGCGGGATCAAGGTCGTTATAGCTCTCCATATCGTCAATGATAAGGAAGTTGGCTGTAGTAAAGCTCCAGACATTGCCTGTCCACGGACTATCGGGGTTGGTGTTATTGGTCTCGTCAATCCGCCAATAGTAGGTGGTATTCCACTCGAGTTGTCCGGGTTCGAAGCTCTCTGAACCGAGGTTTCCACTGCCTTTTAACTCCAGAGAGGTTGGATCGGTGCCGAAATAAACATCATGTGTATCGGCGAAAACTCCCGGTACCCAGGTTAGAACCGGTGTCTGCGTTACATCCACAGCGCCTTTAGCCGGGCTCGGACTGCTCACAGCACCTTCGGTAATAAAGCTCCAGACATCGCCTTTATGTGTGGTGATTGCATCGAACTCATCGACCCGCCAGTAGTAAGTCTGGGCCATTTTGAGCGGGCCGGGAGTATAGGTGGTAGTTCCCTGAGCCTGACCTAAGGTAGCATTATTAACATCATCAAAATTGTCTCCGAAGTACACGGTGTGCAATTTAGATCCGAAACCTCCTGTCCAGCTAAGTTGAACATTAACATCTACAGACTTGGCGCCATTGGCCGGTAAGGGCTCATAGGCGGTTTTGGGTGCAATTGCAAAGCTCCAGACTGTACCTTTCCAGGGACTATTCGGATCGGCATCGTTGACCTCATCGATTCGCCAGTAATATGTTGTGCCCGGAACAAGACCATCCGGATAAGGAAAGCCGGGAAAGCCTGCTACAACAAATGCTGTGGCATGGTTGCCCTGGAACGTCTCGCTCTCGCGTGTACTGTCGTTCACATCGTCGAAACTTTCGCCCATGTACAAATCGTGCGAGACGGCAAAATCTCCCGGACGCCAACTCAAGTTCACCCACGTATCTTCGTGGAGGATCCCATCAGGTGGGCTGGGCTGAGAGGCCGAACTCAAACCACCGATCGGTTCCACAAAGCGAAGCTCGCCCAAGCCCGCTCCCTCCCAAGGGAAGCTGTTGTGAGTGCAATAGAAAAAGGAATATCCTGAGTCTGAATCAACATCAATTCCAAAGGCCACAAAACCGACCACATCACCGAACAATGGCGGGAATACATTTCTGCTGTTGCCGTCACTATCCCCTTTAGCCAGGTCCGCATTAAAGTCGCCGATCATGTTGTCCCAGGGTATTGCTATTTCGATGACCCAGTCCTGAGTGTCCGGATCGACTCCACCGGCAATTTCCGATCGCTCTGCTACCTGCGAAGGCATGAAACCACCGAAATCGGTTTTGGCAAGGATATCGCCATTTTGGTCGGCCGGTGCGACAGTGGGAATGTATATCTGGCTCTGAACTGTTTCCTGTGGTGAGGCTGCCAGACAGAACTGCATACAATCCATATGGTTCGGTGTAGTACCATATCGCTGATTGTTATCATCGGTGGCCGTAGCTGCAACATACAGGAACTCATCATCCCACATGAAGTAGTACGTGACACTGAAGTCTTCGAGGCTGGGAGTATCGTCTGCGGCTGACTTGGCGTTATGCACATACGGCAGATAGGGATCTGGCGCATCAACGGTTTGTTCATTTATGATAACAGCTTGGGCACCTTCATATTCTTGTGGTGTAACCACACCGTCGATTGTAATTGTCTGGCTCGGAGACAGCCTGACACAGTTGACCGGCCAGCCGGGTTCATCACTCCTTGCTACGTTCGTTAGAACCAAGCCCAGCACAAAAGTAAAAGATATTAAATAAATCAATTTATTGCACATAATAGTGCTCCTTTAAAATTAATATTGATTATGGATTGAAATGCGAAATACGATACTTGCGAAGCATAAAGTGTACAGCCCAACTTTTGCCTAGCATAATTCCTCCTCTTGTAAAACCTGAAAGAACCGTGCCTGCCTTGTTATTCCAAAACCACAGATGCCTAGCTGCGCAGGTACAAGCTTCACTAATATCATTTATACCTAATCACTCAGTTTTACGTCAAGGAAAATCCCATGATTTTAATTGGCAATGTTCTTGATAAAACTATGCAATAGCTAAAAAGCTAATGAGCGGCGAGCAAAACTGCCGCAAACAAAAGCTGTTGAAGAGTGATACAACAATCTAAAAGTCACCTCTTTCAGGAGCTAAAAAACACCCTGATTTTTCAGGTGACATCGTGTCTCCAGAATGTCTCCACGAACGTTGATTTTGCCTATATCGAGTCCGAATAAATATCAATTTTTTGCGAAA
>JBGVTO010000257.1:0-10734 GCA_041862635.1 Phycisphaerae bacterium
CGGTATCATGCTCGAACATATCCATGCCTCCAAAATAATCAGACTTTCGATAACCAGTACCGCTAATATCATGAAGGTGACAGCGGTTTTTGCGCCTTTGGCATCCCTGCTCGCAAAGAACCGCTGATACTGGTTGGCATCGCCCATAATAAGCAGAAACACCGGCAGACAGTAATTGATTATCTCGGTCTTGCTGTAAACGCCCCAGAACTGCATGTGATGAGGTCTATTGCCCATAGCCGCAAAGGAAGCTTCCATACCGCTCCATCCGCCTGCCTTGAACCATAGCACCGGAAAGGCGATAATAAGAGTCACGGTTACAACAATACCGGTGACAATGTCCGTATAAGCAAGACTCATAAGCCCCGCCAGGATGGTATAGGTGATAATGAAAACCGCTGCGATGATTGTCGCAATGCGAGCAGACAGAAGTGGCTTTCCCGCCGCGTTTGTCAGGATAACTTCCAGCACCATCCCGCCGGCATTGAACTGATAGCTCACAATTACCATATATGCTATCACCAGAGCAATCACGGCCAACAAACGAGCCGCCTGGCCATAACGCGTTCCGATGATTTCAGGCACCGAATAAACTTCATAGCTGCGGGCTCTGCCTGCGATCTGGGTCAGGAGAATCATACCGATTACGCTGCCGATTGGCAGAATGACGGCAGCGAGTCCGGTTTCGTAGGTTTTGCCGGCATTGCCAACTATCGAACCAGTGCCGATCCAACAGGCCAGCATTGTGCAGACCAGAATCCAGGGCGAAAGAGTCCTGCCGGCCACTGAGAAATCGGCCTGTGTCTTTACCTGACGGGATTTATAAATTCCGATTCCGGTCAGTGCAAATAAATAAACGAATATGGCAATTAAGTAAGTCACAACTCTCTTATCTTATAAACTGATTCACAAAATATTTCGGTGTCAATGGTTCTCCGGTTGCCCATATTACCATCTCGTTCCAATGATAAAGAGCTCCCGGCCGGAGAACTTTCCTGCGCAGATAATCCCCGACCCTTCTATCTCCGACATAACTTACCCCCTCATCCGATTCGAGCATCAAGACTTTGCGAACAATATGATTATGAAGTTGGGACGCCAACAGCTCACCCAACATATAGTTGTGATAATAACAAGGGGCAGTGGTGAAATGAAGCTTGGACGCCCAACCGGCATCGACGGGTTCGGGTGGTCTCTTGACGAATTGATATTTCTCAACCAGGTCCCACCATAGTGTGTTAAGGTCCTGGTCGGGGTCGGCATATAATTGCTTTTCAAAATTATACATAACTGCAGCCCAGCGCACAAAGAGCACCTGTTGACATTGCAGATATTTTTCACTGACTTTCTCAATCTTCGCTCGTTGTTCATCCGGCAAACCCAACATTTTCTGCATCCAGGTGGCATTACGGCTCAATCTGCCGAAGAACATCGCAATGGCTTCTGTGGTAAAACTGTGAGCCGGCTCCCTGAGCAGCCAGGGCTCTTTCCGATTATGGTATTTGCTGTAAACCGCATGGCCCAGCTCGTGTAAAATGGTCTCCATCCAACGTTCGGTATTTTGAAGATTACACAAAATACGAACATCTCCATCGCGGTCCGCCTCAAAGCTGAATGCATGTGGATATTTACCTTCCCGGTCATATAAGTCACTTCTTGCCAGGATATCATCCACGGGCAGACCAACGCCGGCATAATATTTTTCCGCTAATTCCTTCACGTCCCGGTCCTGGTAATAGATGTCCAAATTTAGGTCATAAACCAGAGGGGTTCTTTGAAAGAAGGGGTCGTGATAATGCCAGGGCATTAAATCCCCGGGGGCAATGCCGTAACTTCCCGCCAGGATTTGGTCCAGCTCCTTCTTCAATAGAGCAAAAGGCTCATCGGTCAATTCACAAAGCTCTTCGAAGAAGCGATCGAGCTCCTTTATATTCTGCTCGCCCGTAACGATAGAAAGAGTATGGTAATTGTCGAAACCAACCTTTCGAGCGGCCTCGTTACGCAGTTTGACCAGTTGAATGAGGTCATCGGCAATCGCATCTCCAACCTGCTTGCTCGCCCTCCAGGCCAGCTCCCTCTTGCGGCAGTCTTTCTCCGTCGTTAAGATTGTATAAATGTCACTCATGGTGACTTTTTGGCCGTCAATAGTGCCGCGAAAAGTGTTGTACTTTTCCTGGATTTTACCGTCCGAATCAACAAGTTTCTGCAACAGCTCGGGCTCTATCTGATTCCTCAGATAAGCATAGTATAATTTATCCAATTGTCGGGCAAGCCTGGCATCGCCGACTTGACTGGATTCTTTTATTTCTTTAAGAAAAGCGAATTCCCGTGGATTGTTATATATTCGGCGAATCTCAAGCTGCAATTTGTTAAATCTTTCATAATCTTCCGGCCTGCCCGTCGTGGAAGCATCCCAATAAGCAAGATTCGCCTTCGTTGTCAAAGGCTCGACTTTGGCGATATGAATTTCGATAAACTGCTCCAATTGTTTTTCCTTTGCTACAATCACACAGCCAACAAGAAAAAGGAGTATAACAAACACAGTTATAACGACCAATATTCTCTCCATAACAAGTCTCCTCTTGCCCAGGGAATCAGGTGTTCAGGAAATCAAGCTGCCTGATAACCTGATAACCTGGTACCCTGATACTCTGATAACTTGGTACCCTGGTACCCTGATAACTTACTGTCCTAATCCTCTATAATGATTGCTGTTCGGTGCGGGCGATGATTTCGTTTTGCAGGTCTCGGCCTACATCTACGAAGTAATCGCTGTAACCGGCCACCCTTACTATCAGGTCACGATGCCGTTTTGGATTTTGCTGGGCCTTCCGAAGCGTTTCGGCATCGATGACATTGAACTGGATATGATGGCCGTCGAGCTTGAAGTAGGACCTGATTAGATGAGCAAGCTTATCGACACCATCACCGGCGAGCACTTGCGGATTAAATTTCATATTTAAAAGTGTTCCGCCGGTGCGGACGTGGTCGATTCTGGCTGCTGACTTGATAACAGCGGTTGGACCCTTGGTATCGGAACCCTGGGTGGGTGAAATACCCTCGGAGACCGGCTCGTCGGCTTTTCTGCCGTTGGGCAGCGCGCCAACTACAGAGCCGAAATAGATATGCACTGTTGTAGGAAGCAGATTGACACGATACTTGCCGCCCTTGGTATTCACACGGCCATTGAGCAAATCATAGTAAGCGTTAAATATTTCTTCGGCAATGCTGTCCGCGTAATCATCATCATTGCCGTATTTGGGTGTATGATAAAGCAGCCTCTGCCGCAGGCGTTCGTGTCCCTCAAAATCAGCCCTCATCGCCGTTAGCAATTCATCCATGGCGATGTCTTGCTGCTCGAAAACATGAGACTTCACTGCCGCCAGCGCATCGGTTACTGTGCCGATACCAACGCCCTGGATATAGGTTGGATTATACCTTGCACCGCCGTTGTGGTAATCGAGCCCGCGAGCAATGCAGTCGTCCATCAGAATTGACATGAATGGAGCGGGCATGTAATTAGCATAGAGCCGTTCGATGACATTGTTAGACCTGATTTTCAGGTCAATGAAGTATCTGAGCTGTTCCTTGTAGGCATCCATTAGCTGCTGATAAGAAGTGAATTTGCGGGCATCACCAGTTTGCGGGCCAACCTGCTCGCCTGTATTAGGGTCAATGCCGTTGTTGCAGGCCAGCTCGAAAATCTTCGGCCAGTTTATATAGCCCGTCAGGGTACAGCTTTCCTTGCCGAACGAGCTGACTGTCACGCATCCGCTGGGACCACCGGTGCGGGCATCCGTTATGTTCTTTCCGTCCTGAAGCATTTCCTCGATGATGACGTCGGTGTTGAACACGGAAGGCTGGCCAAATCCGGTGCGAATCACCTCGCAGGCACGCTTCAGGAACCGGTCCGGATTCTTCTTGCTTATTTGAATACAGGAGCTGGGCTGAGGCAGGCGCATCTCTTCGACCACATCCAAAATCATATATGAAATATCGTTGACTGCGTCACTTCCATCGGCCGCCCTTAACCCGCCAGTATTAATCAGTGCAAAGTCGACATAGGTCCCGCTTTGTTCTTCAGTAATTCCAACTTTCGGCGGAGCGGGCTGATTATTAAACTTTATCCAGAAACACTGCAGCAGCTCTTTGGCCTGTTCGGGCGTCAGGATTCTTTCCTCCAGACCCTTTTTGTAGAATCCCAGCAAGTGCTGGTCAAGGCGGCCGGGATTGAAAGAGTCCCACGTATTCAATTCCGTAATCACCGACAAGTGTACAAACCAGTATGACTGTAAGGCCTCCCAAAAATTGCGCGGCGCATTGGCCGGTACGTATGAACAGACCTCGGCTATCTGTTCCAATTCACTGCGACGAACAGGGTCGCTCTCCTGTTGTGATAATTCTTTCGCTTTGGCGGCGTACCGCTGAGCGAAAATAATAATAGCATCGGCACAAATGTCCATAGCCTGATATTCCTGGTCCTTTTCGTAGGCACGCAGGTCATTAAAATAGTCGAGTTTCTTCCGGTTCTCTGCGATGTCACGTTTAAAGTCCAGCATACCCTTGCGGTAAATCTTGTCATCAAGGATAGCATGGCCGGGTGCACGCTGCTCCATAAATTCGGTGAACACTCCTGCGTTGAATGCCTGGTGCCACTTTTGGTCCATCGCGCCGAAGAGTTTTTCCCGCATGGTTTTGCCTGTCCAGAATGGAATAATTTTCTCGCTATAGATTTTCCTGACCTCTTCCGTAACCACAAAGGGCGTTCTTTCCCGGCTGTTGAGTATGCGCAGGTCCTCCATAGTATGGCAGCACAGCTCGGGGTAAGTCGGCGTGGCCTTCGGGGCCGGGCCACGCTCACCCACAATCAGCTCACCATCATTAATACATATCGTCTTGTTCTCCATAAGGTGCTTGAATGACAAAGCGCGGCAGACCGGAACAGATTCACGCTGGGGAATATCGCTTTTGTAAAACTCGGTCATCAGCTCCGCCCGTTCGGCGGAAATGTACGGCCTGGTATCAACACTTTGTTTGCGTAGTTTCGCTACTCTTTCGTTCATATTTTTAACCACCAATCTTGACCTCGAATCCGTATTTGCTAAGTTCTTTTGCAATCGAGCTCATTTTCTCCTCGCTGGGAGCTTCAATTTGTACAGGTTTTACGCCCCCCGTGAGGCGGGCCGATTTCTCTTTTCCTCCAGGGTTGAAAGGCAGGATATCAACTCTGCCGACACCCCGCAGTGACGCTGTAAATTTGCCTGTCGCTTCAATATTTGCCTTCTCGTCATTAAAGCCGGGAATGACCGGTATCCTGATAACGATTTCTTTGCCGGCCTCCGAGAGACGCCTGATATTATCCAATATCAAAGTATTTCCCACGCCGGTAAAACGCTCGTGAATTCCGTTGTCCATGTGTTTGAGGTCGCAAAGAAACAGGTCGGTTCTTTCGCTGACCATTTCCACAATCTTCGGCTCTGCATAGCAGCTCGTATCCACTGCTGTGTGTATCTGCTGCGCCTGGCATTGATTCAACAATGCAAGAAGGAACTCTTGCTGCATCAGCGGCTCGCCGCCGGAGAATGTAACCCCCCCGCCGGATTGGTCGTAGAAAATAATATCTTTTTCAACTTCAAACATAACCTCACTTACGGTCATCTGACGCCCAATAATCTCTCTCGCTCTGGCCATGCAGGCATCCACGCACCGGCCGCAGAGCTTGCATTTTTCTGCATCTGTTAAAGGCTGGTTTTCAACAAGCAAAATTGCTTGCTGAGGGCATGCTTCTGCACATTGACCGCATCCGATACATCGGTCCTTGCGCAGGCCGTGCTCAGCGTAACTCCTCCGGCTTTCCGGATTCTGGCACCACTGACACTGCAACGGACAACCTTTGAAAAACACCGTCGTGCGGATACCCGGCCCGTCATGTATGGCGTACTTCTTAATGTCGAATACGAGTCCCTTTATATCTAATTCCCATTTAAGATTAATTTAGTTCAACCGTTAAATATTTCTTTACACTAAGGCCTCTAAGATACCAAATCCACCTGATAATAGCAACTATCTCAGATATTGCCCTATCCGCTTGCCATTCCTCCGCACTTTATTTAGCCCCGTCCTCTGGGCGGGGGTGCAAACGTCAGCAATGCACTCGTCATTCCGCACTTGATGCGGAATCCAGATATTTAGCCCCCAGTTTTACTGGGGGTTTTCTGTTTAGCACCCTGCACTGCCGGGGGTTGTCAATCCTGCGAAACCTGTCCTGAGCAGGGTCGAAGGAGCAGGAATCCATGCGACATACGCGATACGCAATACGCAATACTAACCCAAAATTTTCCTTGCCCCCCCTACTTTTCTTTTATTTTACCTCCCTAAAGGTGTGAGGCAAACGGGAGCGAAAAACAACAAGAGATAATAGACTTATCCTTAATTAGTCGAAGCCCATAGCGTAATCGAAGGCTCAGCCGAAAGGAAATAGGAGATATGAAAATTAAATTGAATCAGCATCTTGATGCCAACTCCGCATATGCGGCGCCGATGAGCTAATCGTGATGGTATGAGACAATAAATGAAATGATCTTTAGACCTTACAATGTGTTCATTAGCTACTCAATTCGTGACCTAGACCTTGTTCGTGGTCTGAAGGCAACTATCGAGGATTTTTGTCCCTCGGCATATGTATTCGTGGCAGAGTATGATATCCAATTTGGTGAAGATTTAGCCCTTGCGGTATACTCAGAATTAATCGAAAAAACAGACACTGTTGTATTGCTATGGACGACACACTCGGAGAAGTCAGATTGGGTTAGAAGCGAGGCTGCCTATTCAAAGCTCTTCTCTAAACACATCGTCCAGATAAAGATGAATCCGGATGTACATATCGCTGAAACACTTCAGAACTTGAAGTACGCTTCTGCTTATCGTTTCAACATTATTAAGGACTGTTTTTTCTGTGTCGCTCGGCAAATAGCCAAACGAATCTATCGACAGGGTCTATGCAAACGATTACTTCTTCAGGCTCTCCGCAGCCGTTACTCATTCTCACGGGACGACGATTCCTTCTATCGTTTTGCTTGTGGTTATTTGAAGAAGGGCAAAATCAGCAACTCGCTTTTCATGTCCGGCTCTCCTGTGACCGTATTGCCGAGCGAAGCGTATACTGAGTTTCGACGTGAGTACTTGGATTTGTTGCTTTACCGCTTCACAAAGAGACCCGGAACTTCAAAGGTGAAGTATTTATTCAATCAAAGCAGGACATACGCTCGTCTTATGGCCAACCTACAGGAGTCAGAAGAATTCGAGCGACATATGAGTCGAGTTGAACCTTTGCTTAGATCCCCAAACTTCGAGTTTTGCGGTTCGCGGAACTTAGACTTCTTACCGAGCGGCTTAATCGATGAAAACTCGGCGGCAATCGTGTTGAAAGATCCTTCCATGCACAGCAGAACAGTTGGGGTATATTTCTTGAAAGGTAAGCAAGTAAATAATATACTACGACAGTTGCTCCCGATCATGCACCCAACTATGTTAATTCCAGGGAAGATATGGCTTCCAGAGTTACGGGAACTGGTGAGTAAGAGGTTGGCTACAATTAAATAATATTGACGGTTATGTGTTAAGATGTGAAAACGGTGTATAGATAACGATGAATGTCCACAATAAAAAATAAATTGGTTTAGAAGGTAATGGGACGAGACATATGGCGGTCGGTACCTGCACCGGCAAGGACTATTTTCGAGGTTCTTAATCATGAGTTTGAAAATCTGGAAAAAACTCAAAAGCACAGTCTACCTAACCTCCATAGAGCACAAACTCTCCTTGTAGGTTCTGACTACAGTGGAGAGTCATCTAGCAGTCCATACTGTGTATATTCATTTTTGGTGACTTCGTCAGAAGCATGGTTAACTTGGGAAACAAAACGCCTTGAGATTCGTAAGAGATGCTTTTCAGATTCTCGGAGGATGTCATTCAAGAGAATGGGGGATAAACAAAGGAAGAATGCATTGTGGCCGTTGCTCGAAGCAGCAGATTGTTTGGAGGGATTATCATTCTCGGCAGCAATTAATAAAGAAACATATCTGTTTGCAGGTAGGCCGCCGCTTGATTTGTCTAATCCACAGTTTGAGGCCTTTAGGAAGTGGAAGATGGCACCTTTGGAGAAAGCTTTCGTTATAGTAAACTTTATCAGCTTCCTTCTTGCTGGTTTGAGCAGAGAGTTACAGAATGTTCTTTGGTTCACAGATGAAGATGTGATCGCTGCTAATGATAAAAGAGTTTGTGAGTTAACTCAACTCTTCACTTGGATAAGTAGTTTATTCTTGACGTTCTCTCTTGGGCACGTACGTTGCGGTACGTCACGTTGCGACAATGGTTCGAGACAGATTGAAGATTTGTTAGCAATTCCTGATTTAATTTCTGGAGCTATTGCTGAACAATTGATCCTTAAAGAACACGATGATATTCCTGAGTTAAAGGATGTTTTTTATGTGCATAGACCTGAATATTCGGACAAAACGAAGAAGATAACATGGTGGTTGTCTAATTCTCAGAAACCATTGAAAAGGTTACTTTGCATCATAGATCCTTCAAAAGACGGAAAGAAGGATGTAGTTTCTTGGTATCACTTTCATGACCGAATCGAATAATCTAGTGATGGTCAGCAGCTTGGCAATGATCCGACTTCGCGTTAGCTGCATAGTTTCAAGTCGGTCAAAATTTCTTCAAATTTTGATCGTTTTTTTGTTGATTTTGTTAGAAAATATGTTATAATACGCAAATGTTAGCCAGCAGGCTAACATAAACCGCCAGCAGGCGAAGATGACATTTCAGTTTGCATGTCGTAAGCTGCAGCGCAGCAAGGACTTAGAGCCAGTCGGCCCGAATCCCTGCATACCTTAGGCAGGGAACCGTTTTGAACATTTAACTTTGTTAAATTTGGATTTGTTTAGGATTCTTGTCCGCCGTAGTCTTGACGTGGGCGGATAGGACTTAGGATTTCGGATTTCAAACTACCATATGAAACCTTGGGCTACAATCTATGCAATACGCAATACGAGATACGCAATACGCAATACGAGCATCTGCCCTCTACATCTGTCGAGAATCCTCTACAAATCGACCTTTTTATGCAAAACAAACCCAATTTCCGAAAGGCCAAAATGAACGTAAGTTCTATTTTAACAACGGATTATGAAAATATAAGCGATTGGACACTTGGTCAAAACAAACCCAATTCAAACCCAATTCAAACCCAATCAAACCCAATTACCGAAACAGTAAAATTGATGCAAAGTGTGTATTTACAAAGGATTATGAAGAAAAATGCGGCTAAGGGCTATGAAAAAACAAAGCCAAAACAAACCCAATTCAAACCCAAACAAACCCAATCTTGTCCGCCGTAGGCGGATTCCGAAAGGCCAAAATGAACTTAAAATCGGTTGCCGGAAAATCTGACTTGCAGCTTAGAAATTGTAAGAACATTAGATTTAAGGTATAATAATGTATAAGGTATGAACATTATGGATAAACCAAGAGGATTTACATTAATCGAGCTTTTAGTCGTCATTGCCATCATTGCTCTTTTGATGGGAATTCTCCTGCCATCCCTTCAGAAGGCCAGACAACAGGCAAAGATGGTCTCGTGCGGCAGCAATATGCGCCAGTTGATCTTTGGCCTGGTGACCTATGCGGAGGACAACGATTCACGCTTGCCCCCTCATCCTTCTACGATTCAAGCTCCCGTGAACTACCATCGGCCCTACGAGCTGAACTGGAATCGCAACAACGTGGGCCCTGTGGCAGATGTCGACAGCACGGATTACCACCACGCCGGCAGGTATTTGTCTTCTTATCTGAAGGACGTTCGTGTTTTCAACTGCACGCTCTCAGCAATCAGAGACAACACCCCCTGGCCTCCGGTGAACTCCGGACGGCCCGCGCAGGGAACCTATGGCCAATTCTATTCGACCGGAGTCTTTGCCCCTCTGCATTCAACCTACATGTTGCTGTGGAGCTATCAAGGCTATAATCACAAAACGTCCGCGCATGTGGATAAGGCCCAGGGACATTTCGAGGGCGCCAACCGGCTCGATTCCAAAACAAAACTGGTCGTGCAGGATGCACTTTTCTATCTAACAAACAACACCAATTTGCTCTGGCCGAATCCCCAGCAGACCTGGTGCTCATCTCACCCTTTCAAGCACGGTGTAAGAACCCGTCCGTACTGGGTTTTCAAAGACCCCGCCATGCAGAGACAGCCCAAGATTCGACTCAATGCCGGTTATCTTGATGGGCGTGCGGACTCTTTCAGTGCCTGGGACGCCAAGGGGGTGAAGAACTATGGCGCTCAGGCGTTTATTACACCAAAGTACCGTTAGAAGAGACGTTACAATCCTGACATGGATTTTTCGGTAAACTTGATGATTTCGTTCATCATCAGGACTGACTGATACGGAAAACGGCCGACAGCAGTTTCCGCCGAAAGCATGACGAAGTCGGCACCGTCGATGATTGCATTGGCAACGTCAGTAACCTCAGCACGCGTCGGTCTGCTGTGCTCGGTCATATGTTCCAGCATCTGCGTGGCGGTAATGACAAATTTTCCTGCGGCATTAGACTTTCTTATTATACGCTTTTGGATTATGGGGACTTCTTGGATTGGGATGGCAACACCCATATCTCCGCGAGCTATCATTATTCCATCCGCGGCCTCAATTATTCCGTCTATGTTTT
>JBGVTO010000258.1:0-35413 GCA_041862635.1 Phycisphaerae bacterium
AAGCTCCAGACATCGCCTTTCCACGGACTGTTCGGCTCGGTGTCATTGACCTCATCGATTCTCCAGTAATATGTCGTGCCCGGAATGAGACCATCCGGATAAGCGAATCCGGGAAAGCCGGCAACAAGAAACGTTCCGAGCTGGTTGCCCTGGAATGTGTCCTCCGTCCCGTTGTTGACATTGTCAAAATTGTCACTTAAATATACATCGTGTGAGACCGCAAAACCTCCCGGGTTCCAGGAAATGTTCACCCATGTATCCGGATGAAGGGCTCCATCAGCCGGGTCAGGGCCCCAGGCATAAGGCCATATCTGGCCTTGCATAGCATTCAGAACCTCGACCCCCGACAAAACGTGGTCGAAGATGCGGACGTCGTCGATAAGACCTGTATAGTAACGTGAGTCAAGGACATTCCCTCCGACAGCAATCGTATCCAGAGCATCCAATGGACCATTATTCGCATGGTCAATAGTGTTCTCATGTTCGCCGTTGATATATATACTGATTTTTCCTTCCTGTGCACTCCTCGTCGCGCTAACATGGACCCATTCGCCCGTTACAACGTCCCTGTCTGAGTTTACCGACAGGTCGGGGTTTCCACAGAAAAATGAGAGTTTTGTCCCCAGAACTGCCAAGATAAAGTCATTCGCCACACCCCCTACATCCGACCATATCAGTCCGCTGCCCTGATAACCCTGGGCCCCCAGGCTAATCCCAGGCGTATCTGTTTTAATCCAGGCCATTAACGTGAAGTCATCCTGCACGACCCGTGCGACCTCCACATAGTCGCCGGTACCATCGAACTCCAGCGCACCACCTGTCTTCCCAGTCGCCCACTGTGGGTCACCGTTCAAGCTGCCATCGTTGCTATTACCGGAAAAGTCATGAGCGGTCGTGCCGGAACCCTCATCAAGACTCCAGTGTACCACGAGGTCAGCTGAGGCATTACCTGCCATGCTCAGCACTAAAACAAAAGAAACCCAAAAAAACAATTTCTTAGACATAATAATCCTCCTTCAAAAATTAGATATAGGTTGTTAATAGAAATGTAATATTTCTTCACCGCGAAGCGTAAAGTTATTCGCCACAACTCCGTACCTCACGCCACAACTCCTCCTCTATCGAAAATCTCCAAAGATTCCACACCTCAGAGGACAGGATTCAGCAAATACCTACTCCTTCGACTCTTCGGCTACCCCTTAGGCTACGCTCAGGGCTACGGCTAATTCAGAGCAAGCTCTATGCTGTTTCAGCCTGACTAATTTTATTTGTAACAAATTAGCACTTTCACGTCAAGAAAAATCTCTGAGACGATTACTCGTTACTCATTACTCGTAAGGATGCCTTGAGAGTCAATTTTGACCGCAAATTTATTGTCATCCTGATTAACAAACAAAACAAATATCGCGTGTGTACCGGTAAAAAATGGCAACAGACTACTCCGGCAATCCTACCATCCAGGGGGCTTCCGTTGCCCAGTTTGGCGGTGGTGTATTTACGTTATATGATTTATGCCACTTGAATCTCCATAGCCGCTTCAGTCGTACCTGTAGGACAGATTGGTCGAGGAAGAGACCATTTATTGTCCCATTTCTGTGTCGGTCTATACAAAACTTGTCCATACCGTGCTCGCCGGCTTTGATCTGACCCTCCCACTCTGTGGGCGTATCTGTTTCGTAGGGATAGCCATAGTACCACCAGGAATCCAGAAGCAGTGGAACTGGATGGGCGGTCTTAGCGTAGAAGGTCCTCCAGTTATTACGACTGTCATGGCCCTTTGTGTCTTCTCCTGGTGGCGGGTTCTGTACCCAGCCATTTATGGCATAGGCGCCGGCCACTATTGTATCTTCGTTGCCGAGCCAGCTGCCCCAGGCCGTGAATTTCCCTCCATCGCCGCGCTGAGGACCACCCTTTTGTACTTTGGCCATCGGGCAACGTAATATGGCAGGATCCTGCCAGTAGTTGATTGTCGCGTTGAACCAGTTCCCTTTAATATCGCTGCTGCCCCTATGGCCTCTGTGGAAGTAGCCGTTGTTATCACCTGTATACATCGAAAAAACTATACCCCACTGCTTTAGTTGTGTTTGACACACAACGGTTTTGGCCTGGTCTCTTGTCCGCTGGAGGGACGGCATCAAGATGGCCATTAACAGGGCGATGATCGAGATTACGACCAGAAGCTCTATGAGGGTAAAGGCTTTCTGTTTCTGTTCGTACATGATGACTTTCCATTGCGACATTGGATTCGGAATACGTTATCAGTCTAATTTTATACTGATTTGTCGCCTTCGATTCAAGGAAAATCTTCGGGTCAATCATTTTGTGAGCTTAAGGGCGAATTCGTCTGAGAGGCGCCTGCCGGTCGGGCACAGAGACGTTACCTGTAATATGTAGCTCTGGTTTACGGCTGATTCGAAAGGCAAATTGAACTCGTAAGCCCTTAAAAAATCCCGCCAGTATTCGTCATTTGCAACCGGGTCAGTTAAATCAATATCCGGCCAAATAATAATTCTTTTTCCCTTAGGCTCAGCCGAGCGCTGAACTCTTTGGTATAATTCAAAACGAAATACGCAGGGTGATTTAATCTGAGAACCGAAAGAATCCAGCAAACTGACGTAAAGATTCATATTAGCCTGTCGGGTACCGCCGGGATTGATAAATTCAGTTAGCGGCATAATACTGATTCTCGCCGGAGCAAAATGAGAATAAACAGAGAGCCTTTTAAAATCGTTATCGGTCTCCGCTGTATATTCAGGAAGTCCCTGCATCTGTTCACAACCGGCGCCCCCCATAAACATCGCCAGAAGACAGACGACAGAGGACAGACGACAGAAAACAAAGGAAAGAAAACAGAGGAAAGAAGACAGATTCTGATTTCTGATTTCTGACTTCTGATTTCTGACTTCTGATTTCCGACTTCTGATTTCTGACTTCATAAATCCTCATCAAGCATGTGGCCAAGACGGTGTTTTTTCGTTTTCAGATAGTCAATATTATGCTCGCTCGGCTCAGCTTTTAGGGGTATCTGCTCAACAATCTTTATACCATAGACCTCAAGACGACTAATCTTCTTCGGATTGTTTGTCAGTATGCGTATCTTCCTGAGCCCCAAATCGCGACAGATTTGGGCCCCAATTCCATAATCGCGCTTGTCAGCCATAAAGCCCAACTGTAGATTGGCCTCAACAGTATCAAGGCCCTGCTCCTGAAGCTTATAAGCACGGAGTTTGTTGGTCAGGCCGATGCCTCTACCCTCTTGCCGCAAATAAATCAAGGCACCTTTGCCGGCTTCTTCTATTATCTTCATCGCAGTTATCAATTGATAGCCGCACTCACATCTCTGCGAATGAAACAAATCGCCGGTCATACATTCCGAATGCACCCTGACCAGCACAGGCTCGTTATGCTCGATGGTTTTGCCGTTTTCATCGAGCCGGCCAACACCGCCTTTGCACAATGCCAGATGGGGCTCGGCTGAAGTGACGCTCTTATAGCCAATCAGTGTAAATTCCCCGTAGTCAGTAGGTAAATTGACGCACTCGAATCGCTCGATTTGACTTTCACGCTGAAGACGATATTCTACGAGCTTGGCGATTGAGACAATCTTGAGATTATGCTTCTCGCAGAATTTCAACAGCTCCGGCACTCGTGCCATCGAGCCGTCTTCGTTCATAATTTCACAGATAACACCGGCCGGCCTTAAAGACGCTAAGCGCATCAAATCAACTGCGCCTTCGGTCTGCCCTGCTCGAATGAGTACTCCACCATCACGAGCACGCAGTGGAAATACATGACCGGGACGAATAAGGTCTCCCGGCCTGGCATCATCAGCAATTGCCGCCTGAATCGTCCGCGCCCGGTCGGCAGCACTGATGCCAGTGCTTATTCCTTTGGCTGCGTCAATACTGACCGTAAAAGCCGTTCCAAACCGGGCGGTACTGTTAACGGTCTGTGGATACAGACCAAGCGAATCACATTTTTCAGCTGTCAGCGGCAGACAAATAAGACCACGACCGAACCTGGCCATAAAGTTAATAATCTCAGGTGTTACCTTCTCGGCAGCGCAGACCAGGTCGCCTTCGTTCTCACGGTCTTCCGCATCAACGAGGACAATCATTTTGCCGTGGCGAAGCTCTTCGAGAATTTGCGGTATTTCACTAAACTTTACTGCCATCTCTAATCGTATAAATCCGAATTTCGACCCAGCAACGCTGAGTTCCGATCAATACCCGCCGCTAGCGGGTGGAAATCCAAAACAAATTTGAATGACAAAAATTCAAAATTCCAAACGTTTTGGTCATTTGAACTTTTAGATTTTGTATTTGTTTCGTGCTTCGAATTTCTTGCTTCGTGCTTTTTATAGTTTCTGGCTTCGAGTTGTTAGTCGCCAATGGTTAAATACTATTGGCTAAGGCCTATTGTTCGCCAGACTTTGCTCGTACTGTTCAATATATCGACTTCCGTTGCGAATGTAAATAAGCGTTGTCAAAATAGCGGTACTGGCGGCCGACCACCAGAGAAACCGTAAAAACCAAATCCAGCCGGGCAAAACATCGGAGACCTCAGGAGCAATTAGGATTCCCGCCACCATCGACAGCTGCAGGGTAGTGGCAAGCTTGCCGATGAATACAGGAGCAATGCGAATCTGTAAAGTAATAAGATAAACAATAACAAAACCGATGAGCAAAAACAGGTCTTTGCCAATAATCAAAACCACAACTGTCGGCGGCAGCAGGAAATCTTCCACATGTCCCCGCTGCGAGGCCAACAGTAGGCACGCACAGGTCATAAGCAGCTTGTCTGCGAGTGGATCAAGAAATGCACCGAGCTTTGTAATTTGCTTTTTCCTGCGAGCCAAATAACCGTCAATAGCGTCACTAACCGCCATAGACAAAAAAATAACAATCGAAACATACCGCATTGCATACCGCGCATCGGGGCTAAGTACGGGGTCATTTATCTTCAACATAAAGCTGACAAAGGGAATTATTAACAATATCCTGAGAATCGTAATGCGACTGGCCCAGCTTAGTTTCATTGACATATACCTCGTCATTCTGAGCGAAGCGAAGAATCTATCTGCTAAATGCTATAAACAATCACACGAGCCGGTAACAATGGCAGTAACTTCCTTCAATTTTAATGGGGACTATGTTATGAGAAAAATTGCTATTTGGCAAGAAATAGATTGGTCAAGACAAATGCTGGAGCAAGCCCCCTACCGTACTTCGATAAACGGCAGAGTATATATGAGATTGCTCAGGCCCGTTTCAGATGCCTCGCAATGATAACAGTAATAGATACCCACTGGAGTTTATCCCGCACAGAGTTTACCCCGCACTTCGATGTGGGGATGTGGGTCGGGAACAACAGTTATCACTTATTCTTTTCAAGGCCGAGGCCACGGCCGGGATGTTATCTCGATTTACCCTTGGCCTTGCCTTTGCCCTTCTCTTTGGCTCGAAGACCCTTAGGCATTGCATCCTCCGATACAAACTCCCACGGGCCGTCTATATGGACGCCTGCTTCCCATTGAACTTCGCCACGGCGATAATAACGGCCGTTAAAGTAGTAATGGTTGGGAAGATCAACGACAACATAAACACCGCGTCCCGAATCATAAACGAGCTCCACACCGTGCTGTTTGTGCCGATACCCGTGCGCGGGAGCATGTGGCGGAGGCCCATGTCTGTATACGCGCCTGTGGCCCGAACCCGCACCAATCGAAAAGCTATGGCACGAGACAAGCATAAGTGTCGCGCAAACCAGAACAACAACAGATAAGGATATGGACTTAAACCTCATAGTTAATCCCTCGAATCATTTCATTAATCAGTAACTCGTTAAAAAGCTATGCCTCTATAAAATATATATAATAAATGCATAACGAATCAATAGATTATTATAAAAAAGAAAAAATTCTGGAATATTTTACCAGCTTAATTTATTGATGCAAACAGCCATACTGATACAATCGATAGGATACTTCTGAGCATAAAACTATCAACGCATTATAGCGGATATAAAAGAGGCCCAGCGTGAGAAGTAAACTTGCAATAATATATCACGACCTTGCAGTTTTGCTCGATGCAGGGCTGCCGATAATAAAGTCACTTGACACGGTCAGCGAAGGATTGCAAGGGCATCTGAGAATAATTTTCTCCAAATTAAGTCAATCTGTCTCCCAGGGTAATACCTTTGCAGATTCTATGGCCGAATATCCAAAGGTCTTCGACAGGCTGGATTTAATGCTGGTAAAATCAGCGGAATTCTCGGGGGAATTACCCAACTGTTTTAAGATGCTTTCTAACTGGTATGAGTTTAGAAATCGAATAAAAGGAATTCTCATCTCAGGATTAATTCTGCCGATTCTGATTCTTCATATTATGGTATTTATTGTTCCCCTGCCCTCTATGGTTTTAGGCAAAATCAGCCCAAACGAATACTTGATGAAAATTGCAATAGCATTAGGTTTCCTTTACCTTCTTATAGGAATACCCTTGACCCTTTACTACTCCACGCCAAACACCGGCATTTATCGCAGACTTTTGGACGCCCTGATACTGAGAATACCACTTCTGGGTCAGGCTGTTCGGCAGCTCTCGATATGCCGATATTGCAGGGGCTTTAATATGCTCTATAAAGCCGGCGTGCCAATTACAAAATGTGCGGCACAAGCCACCGAACTAACAGGAAACTTAATCATAGCCGATATGTTTCAAGGCGGTACGGCAAGCATAGCAGCAGGAAATATGGCCTACAAAGGATTTTCTAACAGATTACCTTTGGACTACCTTAATATATGGCAAACCGGAGAACAAATCGGCGAACTCGACAAAATGGTTGATAAGATAGCTGAAATTTCCGGCGACAGAGCCGAGCTACTGTTTACTGAATTTGCCCGATGGCTGCCAAGATTGCTTTATGCCCTGGTTTGTCTTGTGATGATTATACAAATATTTAGGATGGCAGCGTCAATACGTTACTCCATAGATATTCCTTGATAGAAACCACTGCGATGGTATAATTGCAGAGGTTTATTAAGGGCAAAAGAATGGCTGTGCTAAATGTTAATATCGACCACGTTGCGACTGTCAGGCAGGCGCGGAGGACCGATGAGCCGGACCCTGTCTGGGCGGCGGTCGAATGTGAGCTGGCCGGTGCGAATGGAATCACCATCCACCTGCGACAGGACAGACGCCATATCTGCGACCGTGATGTTCGGCTGTTAAAGGAAACAGTCGCCTGCAAACTGAATCTTGAGATGTGTATGGCTGAGCCTATAGTCAAAATCGCCGAAGAAATTAACCCGGACCAGGTAACCTTGGTGCCCGAAAAAAGAGCCGAGCTGACTACCGAAGGTGGTTTGGATTGCGTTAAATATAAAAGACGCCTTGCCGAGGTTGTCAAAAGAATGCACAGGAAACGTATTCTTGTAAGCACCTTTATCGCGCCAGACAAAGAGCAAATAATCGCCTCGGCCCAGACCGGCTGTGACGCCATCGAGCTGCATACCGGTATGTACGCAAACGCAAAGGGTCAAAGAGCTATCAAAAAGAGATTGAGCGAGCTGGAGCGTGGCCGCGACCTGGCAATGGAAAACAAGCTGGTGGTTCATGCAGGTCACGGCCTGACATATCGTAACATCGCAGGTGTGGCGCGCATCAAAGACCTTTGTGAGTTCAATATCGGCCACAGCATTATAGCACGGGCGGTCTTCGTCGGCATAAGGCAGGCAACAACCGAAATGATAAAATTGATCGATAAATTCAGCGCTCAAGATTAAAATGAAGTAATTAACCGCTAATATGCAAAGAAAAGAGAAGTGAGCTAAATTGAACGAAGCTGGTTTGTCGTTGTCGAATCTGGTATCGAAACTGGAGGCTGGAAGCCCGAGCCTCGAGTTTCCAGGACGAGCATCGATACGAGCATCGTCAACCCTAAACATAGTGGGGAATCCATTTTCCGTAGAAGTAAGTTGAAAAATAATCTATAACTTTCGGCACTTTAGGCACTTTCATGTAGGAGACTAAAATGTTTACAGGGGCAATGGTGGCGTTGGTTACGCCTTTTCAGGAGGGCGAAATCGATTTTCAAACGCTCGATGAGCTCATCGAATTCCAATTAGAGAACGGCATAGACGGGATAGTGCCGGTAGGAACGACCGGTGAATGCCCTACGTTAAGTCCCGATGAGCACAAACAGGTCATCGAAAGAGTTGTCAAGGCCGTGGGCGGACAGGTTCCTGTAATTGCAGGCGCCGGCTCAAACAGTACTGCTGAGGCAATTGAATATACCGAATTTTCAAAAAAGGTAGGTGCCGATGCAACGTTGCAGGTCGGGCCGTACTACAACAAGCCCACGCAGGAAGGATTCTATCAGCATTTCAAGGCAATAGCGGAAGAGGTTGACCTGCCCATAGTATTATACAACATACCCGGCCGATGTGGAGCCGGTATGACACCGGAAACCGTGGCACGACTGGCCGAACTTGAAAATATCGTCGCAATCAAGGAGGCCACCGGCAGCCTGGACCAGGCCAGCGAAATTGCGGCACGATGTGATTTAACCATCATCTCAGGCGATGATTCCCTCACGCTGCCGTTAGCCTCGATTGGCGGCAAGGGTGTTATCAGCGTCGTGGCGAATATTGTACCTGCCGACGTAAAAGCAATGACCGACTTAATCCTCGAAGGAGATTTGGTCTCGGCGAGGCAATGGCACAAAAAGCTCTTTACGCTGTGCAAAAGTATGCTTACCCTGGCAACCAACCCGATACCCATTAAGGCGGCAATGGCGATACTCAATATGTGCTCCGACGAATTGCGATTACCGATGACACCGCTGGAAGAGGATAAAAAAGTCATCCTCGAACAAACATTAAAAGACTACGGCCTGCTAAACTAAAAACACCTTCAGCATTTCAGCCATTGTTGTGCCTGGTGATAGGTCTGGAGTGTAGCGGAAATCATCTTACTGACGGTGTAATTTTGTCTTAAATACTTCTGTGCGGCTTTAGCGGTTTTACGCGCGAAATCGCGTCTGTCTAAAAGCCGCTGCAGCACGCCCACTATACTAAGCTCATCATTCGGGTCAAAGATTACGGCGGTCTGGCCCTCAATAATTAAATCATCTACGCCGCCCTGACAGGCTGCGACAGCGGAACCGACACTCATCGCCTCTAACAACAAAGTATTAAAAGTAGAGCTGGGCTGAGGCTGTATGAAAATATCGCCGGTGGCAAGGACCGACCGCCAGGGACTTAATCTCGGGACAATGGTAACAGTCTGCAAAAGACCAAGTGCAGCCAGCAATTTCCGCAATTGCCCTTCGGCCCGTCCGCCACCACTTACAATCATCATAAATTCATATCCGTCAATCATCATGTGCCTGACCGCGTTAAATAAATTCTCAAAGTCATCGGCATTATCCAGAGGATGAGCCATCACAATAGTGGCAGGGTGGGAAGACTCAGAAAAACATACGTTGCCTTCGGCTACAAAAGTGCCTATATTTATCTGCTCAATCCGCTCAGCAAGGCGAGGATAGGCTTCGGCAATATCAGCAGCAATACTTTTAGCCGGGGTAATAATTTTTGCACAATGCCTGGACGAAACAGAAAACCGAACCAAATGCTTGGCAAGGGAATTAACCATCAACGCATATGGCAAATCCAATCGACGAGCCAATCGCTTTGTAAGTAATGCTTTGCTTTCGCAAAGGCAGTGTAAAACAGTAGGCTTGAATTTTGCAAGCCGTTCGACAAGCAGCCTTCTATTTAGGTGCCCGGTCAACGGCAATTCAAAAACCGGATGGCTGATAACTTCAGCGGCGCCGGTGAAAAGAGAGTCCGCATCGTAGTCTTGCGGACAAACCAAAGCTACAGGAATCGACTCATCCGCCAAACCAACTAATAGATGCTCTAAGAATATTGAGTATTCTGAAACTGTATGTTCCGATGCAATCAGAGCTAATCGAAGTGATTGCTTTGTGTTTTTTTCCAACGCCAAATTCGTTTGCTCCTTGTTCGCCCACTTGTTAACAACTATCTCAAAAGACAATTTGCCATTCTGAGCCCTTCGCTTTGCTCAAGGATAAACTCCGCGAAGAATCTCTTATTTCTTCCAGCCAGACCCTTCGCTTCGCTCAGGGTGACAGTTTTGAGATAGTCTCTTACTGTTTTGTATATTGTATTGCATAATATACTATCGCATAAATGATCTTTTAGCCACTGTAAAAACCAAAATCAGTTGTCTTGCAAAGTATTCGTGCTTCTGATATACTAATGACAGGCTTATGCTACTTTTGCAAAAAAAATCAAAGCATACACTGCTAAACGCACTTCTTTTGTTGCCTTTTTTATCTCGATTTTGGATACAAACAGCATTAACAGAGAACAAAGATTATGGAAAGATTGCTTGTCGTTGCAAATAGGTTGCCGTTTAATATAACAAAAAGAGGGAGGGAATTTCATTTCCGACCGAGTCCGGGAGGGCTTGCTACGGGTCTGTCTTCACTGCCCGAGTCCTACGAGCGGCTCTGGATAGGATGGCCGGGAATAACGAGCGAAAAGCTGGCCGGCGAGGACAAGGACCAAATCAGAAAAAGACTGGCTGGTGAAAATTGTCGGCCGGTATTTCTTTCGAGAAAACAAATCGACCATTATTATTTGGGTTTTTGCAACAAAACAATTTGGCCTCTTTTTCATTACTTTCCAATGCGTACCGTATATGAAGAGCACTTCTGGAAGACATATAAGCAGGTGAATCAAATCTTTTGTGATGAGATATTTGAGATTGCCAAGCCTGGTGATTATATCTGGGTTCACGATTATCAATTAATGTTACTTCCACAACTTCTTAGGAATAAACTGCCGGAACTCGAAATTGGCTTTTTTCTGCATATACCGTGGCCCTCATTTGAGCTGTTCCGACTACTGCCTTGGCGCGAAGAAATATTGAACGGTTTGTTGGGAGCTGATTTAATAGGATTCCACACCTATGACTATGTTCGACACTTTCTCAGCAGCGTGAGCAGAATAATGGGTTTTGAACATACGCTGGGCAAAGTAGGTATGGGCAGGGTTCCCGCCGGGCGGGGTCCCAACCGTGTTATCAAGGTCGATGCTTTTCCTATGGGCATCGATTACAAAAAATATTCCCAGGCCATCGGTAAAGCCGGCGTTAGGAAGGAAGTGGACAAAATACTTCAGGAAGTAGGAAAGCGCAAAATCATCATATCTGTTGACAGACTGGACTACACCAAGGGTATTATCCAGCGATTAGAGGCTTTCGATTTATTCTTGTCTCAAAATCCCGAATATAAGGAAAAAGTCACGTTAATTATGGTAGCTGTCCCATCTCGCACAGGCGTTGAGGACTACAAGATGCTAAGAAACACCCTTGAGCAGCTTGTGGGAAGGATCAATGGAGAACATGGAACGATGGGCTGGGTGCCTGTCTGGTATCTTTACCGATTTCTACCCTTCAGAAGGATTACAGCACTGTACAACGCTGCTGATGTGGCTTTAGTAACGCCCCTAAGGGACGGGATGAACTTAATAGCGAAAGAGTTTATAGCAACCAAAACCGAAGGCAGAGGCGTTTTGATTCTCAGCGAGATGGCCGGTGCGGCAAGTGAATTAGGTGAGGCCCTGATAGTCAATGCAAACAATAAAGGAGCAATAATAAAGGCCATCAAGGAAGCCCTCGAGATGCCCCTGTTAGAGCAAATGGAGCGCAACAGATTAATGCAGGAAAGGCTTAGATGTTATGATGTTTCAAAATGGAGCTGTGATTTTTTGAACGCGTTATTTAATATTAAAAAAACACAGCAAGAGCTCTCTGTCCGCAAACTATCCGAACCTTCTAAGCAGAAATTGATTAATGATTATGCCAGAAGTCAGAAACGGTTGCTACTGCTGGATTACGACGGTACGCTCGTAAGTTTTAAAGGCAAGCCTGCAGAGTCAAAACCAGATGAGGAAATTATGAGCTTGCTGCAGAGTTTATCAAGCGACCCTAAGAACAATGTTGTAGTAATAAGTGGTCGTGACAAAGCAACGTTGGCTCAATGGCTTGGCAGCCTTGACGTAGCATTAGTTGCTGAACACGGAGCATGGATTAAGCAAAGAGGTGAAGACTGGCAATGTACGCAGCCTTTTGAAGCTGGCTGGAAAGATACAATTAGGCCTATTCTCGAGCTTTATTCGGATCGAACCGCAGGCTCTTCGGTTGAAGAAAAGGACTTTTGTCTGGTTTGGCACTACCGTAGGGCGGACCCTGAGCTTGCCTATCTCAGAGAGCAGGAACTAAGAGGTACTCTCCTGAATCTGACCGAAAACCTCGATGTCGGCGTGTTTGAAGGCAGTAAGATCATTGAAATAAGGAATATCGGTGTAAACAAGGGCCGAGCAGCGGAATTTTGGACTGGAAAGCAAGATTGGGATTTTTTGCTGGCGGCAGGTGACGATTATACCGATGAAGAAATGTTTAGTGTCCTACCGGATGGGGCATACTCTATAAAAGTAGGAATAAGTATTTCAAAAGCCCGGTTCAACGTGGATACCCTGAACGAGATTAGGTCGTTACTCAAAGAATTGGTAGGGAGTTAGTATGTTACGTCTTGAAGATTTCCGTCATATAGTACCCGACGAAACATTAGCTGAAATTTACGCCAAGGCAAGGCGACTCTACGGCAAACACATTGTCCACCTAAATGCCACATATCAGGGTGGTGGCGTAGCAGAGATTTTATATTCTCTCGTGCTTCTAATGAATGATGCAGGTATAGATGCCGGCTGGAGAATTTTACATGGGAGCCAGGAGTTTTTTGAGATCACAAAGAGCTTCCACAATGCTCTTCAAGGAGCGAAGCTAAATTTATCGCAAAGAAAAAAACATGTATACCTTCAAGTCAACGAGAACTTTTCAAAGTTTTCCCACCTGGACCATGATTGTATCATTATTCATGACCCTCAACCACTTTCAATCATACAGTCTTACAGGAAATCCCAACCCTGGATATGGCGATGTCATATAGACCTGACTAATCCGCATAAAGAATTATGGGATTTTCTGAAAGGCTTTTTGCTTAAATATGACCAGATTGTTGTATCAAGCGAAAAATACTTCAAAGATGACCTGCCGGTCGATCAGAGACTAATGTTGCCGGCTATTAATCCTCTTAGCCAGAAGAATAAAGATATCAGTGAGAAGACCATAATGGAACATATAACCAAGGCCGGCATACCCACAGACAAACCGATAATTACCCAGGTCTCGAGGCTCGATCCATGGAAGGATCCGGAGGGGGTGATAGATGTATTTAAGCTGGTTAGGCAAAAAGTCGATTGCAGACTGGTTTTTTGCTATAATGTGGCCAGTGATGACCCCGAAGGCATGAGGATGTACAACAAGGTCCTGCGAAAAGCCAATAAACTTTATAAAAATGGCCATATTATTTTTGTTGTTGGTAATAACGAAACACTAGTCAATGCGGTCCAGCGATTTTCAGACGTAATAATTCAAAAATCGACGAAAGAAGGCTTCTGTCTTTGTGTTACCGAAGCACTCTGGAAAGGCACACCTGTTGTAGCCTCAAATGTAGGGGGCATACCTTCTCAAATAGAGGATGCTGAAAATGGCTTTTTGGTTACCCCAAAAGATACGGAAGGATTCGCAGACAGAATTATTCATTTACTTAAGAACCCTGATGATGGTAAAGCTATCGGACAGAAGGCTAAAGAAACCGTAAGGCAAAAATTCCTGATAACGCGGTTGCTTTCAGACTACCTGTATATGTTAAATTCCATAATCAAATAATCATTCAAGGGTTCCCGCCTTGCGGGGGCCCAAGCAAGGTATTTACGCTTGAGGTGTTTGTGTAATCTTTTTTGTCAGCTCCCCCAATAGGGTGTGCATTTGGGGGTCGGATTTCTCGGCCTGGCTTATCTTGCTGCAGGCGTGCATAACGGTAGTATGGTCTCGGCCTCCCAAATGACCGCCAATTTCTTCGAGGCTGTGTTTGGTTAAATTTCTGGCTAAGTACATGCAAATCTGACGCGGCTCAGTAATGCTCTGGCTGCGCTTCTTGCTCTGCAAATCGGCAAGGCGAACGTCAAAATGGCTCGTTACCACCTCGATAATATCTGTGATACTGATATGTCTGGCCGCCGCTTTAATCTGTCCATTGAGAGCCCTCTGAGCTAATTCGAGGTCGATTACTTTGTCGGTGGTAGTCGCCACCGCATAAATGGTTGTCAAAGCGCCTTCCAATTCCCTGATGTTTGCGTGCAGTTTGCGGGCGATGTATTCTGCTATTTCGTCGCAAATTCTGAGGCCCCGAAGATGGGCCTTCTTTTGCACGATTGCAACTCTTGTCTCGTAGCTCGGAGGGTCAATTCTTGCAACCAGACCCCAGTTGAATCTGCTGATAAGGCGTGCTTCGAGCGAAGGAATCTTGCCGGGCGGGCTGTCGGCGCTGAGGATGATTTGTTTGCCGTTGTTGTAAAGGGCATTAAAGGTGTGGAAGAATTCCTCCTGGCTGTGCTCACGTTCACGCAGGAACTGAACGTCGTCGATTACCAGCATATCGACAGTGCGAAACTGGCTTTGAAAACCGGACAAATTCCCTTCCTCGATTGCTCTGATAAATCTGTTGACGAAATCTTCACAGCTTAAGAATTGAATGACGGCACCACGCCTGTTAGAAGCGTCCGCCTGTGGCGGATTAGATTTTCGCTGGGCCTCGAAACAGACGGCATGCAAAAGATGGGTTTTTCCCAGGCCGGAATTGCCGTAAATAAAAAGAGGATTGTAGGTATTTCCTGGCGACTGACTTACCGCAACACAGCTTGCATGAGCAAGTCGGTTGCTCGGCCCTACGACAAAATTATCAAAGGTATAGTCAGGGTGAAGTTTAAGGATTCCTATTTTGACTTCGGCGACCTCTCGTCTGGGCGAAGCCCGCCGTAGCCCGGCAGTCGAGCCGTGTTTCTTTTGCAAAATGGCCTCATCAGATCCGGACCCGAAGCGTCGAGAGCTGCTGTCGAGTTTTTCGGGAGTGTCAACGCCGAAATCTACGGTGATAAGATGGCCTGTTATCTGCTGAGCGGCCCGAGTGAAACTACTTTTGCAATTGTCCTGCAGGAACTGAACGGTTGCTTCATCGGGACAACCTATCCCGAGCGAACCACCATCCAGATGCAATACCGTCAAACTGTCGAACCACTTGCGGGCGTTGACCGGGTCAAGCGTTTTTGTACGGTCGATTATATCAATGAAAATATCTTCAACTTCGCGAGCTGCCACGTCACCATCCTTTGTGAATCGATGCCATATGCGAAAAGTAACTGCCCATAAACGATTATTGGTAATTACCATTCACCATCCACCATTTGCAATTGGTGTGGGACGGTAGTGGGAAATCTAACTTGAATCGCTCGGTTTGTCAAAGAAAATTATCCGATTCAAGGCAAAAACACAAAAATTACAAATTTTCTCAGGACCAACAGAAGGTATGGACTTCGGCGAGCTCGGTCGAGCCGAAAATTAAATCTTAGCCGGACTTGAAATTTTCAAAAATCCCGATACTATCAGAGCTGCGTTAGGCCTGTTAGAAGTAAAACGCCGGGTTCTAACAGGGCCGGAATGAATTTGGGGCGTAAGGTAAACCGCTATGGGAATCTTTACCAAAACAGCAGGATACTTCAAAGACCGATTAGGCAAAACGCGCGATAAGATCAGCAGCTCACTTTCGTCGGTACTGAGTCTTGGCAGAAATATCGATGAAAGCCTGCTCGACGAGCTGGAAGAAACACTGATAAGCGACGATATCGGGGTTGAAACGACGGATAAGCTCGTATCAGAGCTGCGCGAAGCTTATCGCAGCAGGCAAATCGCAACGACCGACGATATCGTACCTTTTCTCAAAGAGCACATTAAAAGCTATTGGCCGGTCCGCGACAGACAACTACATCTGGCCCAGTCCGGCCCTACCGTTATCCTGATCGCCGGCGTCAACGGCACCGGCAAAACAACAAGCATCGCCAAACTCGGGTATATTTTAAGCAAAAACAACAAAAAGGTCATTGTCGCCGCCTGCGATACATTCCGCGCCGCAGCCGTAGAGCAATTGAGCATCTGGGCCGAACGTATCGGCGTGCAAATTGTGAAACACCAAACCGGCGGCGACCCTGCGGCGGTCGCCTTCGACGCCTGTGAGGCTGCTGCCGCAAGAGGCGCAGATATCCTGATTCTCGACACAGCCGGTCGATTGCACACGAAAAAAGACCTGATGAAGCAGCTAACAAAAATTCGCGATGTCGTAGCCCGCAAAATCCCCGACGCTCCAAATGAAGTGCTGCTGGTCCTCGATGCCACTACCGGGCAAAACGCAATTGCTCAGGCAAAGATGTTCACAGAAGCGATTAACGTTACAGGGATATTCTTAGCCAAGCTTGACGGCACCGCACGGGGCGGAATCGTCATCGCTATAAAAGACCAGCTCGATATACCGGTGAAATTCGTTGGCCTGGGCGAAAAGCCGGAAGATATCGCAGAGTTCGACCCAAACACATTTGTAGAAGCACTATTTGATTAAACAAGCAAATAAAAAATTACGAGAAAGTCGCAACGTGCTTAATTCAGCTTTGAACCAGCCAATTTGTTCTCACCGAAAAGACTTTAAAAATCAATTTTTCACCCGGATTTTATATCGAAATCTCTGAGACGGATGATTGAAGGAATTTAAAACACACAAAAAATTTGAAAAAAGTTTAGTTTTCTCACAATTCTCTCATTTTCCCTTTGCTAATATTGTAGTCAACAGAGCCGACAATTGTCGGCCGGCCTGTCCTCGGTGGCAGGCTGCAAAATCATAACTTTCTTGAATAAGGAGACAAAAAATGAGACGGGAACACTGGAAATTAGTTGCTATTATGATTCTGCTCGCGGTCATGTTGTGTGCAGCGACGTATGCGAGAAAGGTTAAGGACCAAGGCAAGCGAGGATCCTCCGCAGAAGCGGTCCAGCCCACAGAAGCCGAACGACAGGTAACAGAGGCGGAGGTCCCGGCGGCCGCCCTAACTGCGCTCAAGAAGCTGGCCGCCGGCGCCGAGATCACTAATTTCGCCGAGGAAATTGAGCACGGTAGCACCTTCTACGAAGGCTCGTGGAAAAATCCTGCGGGGGCAAACGTGGACGTAATAGTAACGCCGACCGGCGACCTGGTGGAAATCGAGGAACAGATAAGCATTGACAAGGTCCCTGCAGCAGCGCTGAAGGTAGCCAAGAAAGCGGCTGGCAAGGATACTGAATTGGCGTTTGAAAAGAAGACGACGATTCTCTATGAGGTCAAGTTCCAAAAAGGCGAGAGTCGGCACGAGCTGCTTTTGACACCAGATGGCCGCCGAGTAGAAGAAGCGGTCGAAAAGGGAAAACCGGAAGACGAATGACCACAGCAACGAATATGACTTTGACAACAAGAAAAAAACGAAGGCTATAGGCAATGACGACGATAAGGACAAGACATAGGGCCGGGATGATGGACGACATGACAGCTGTCCACACATCAAGTTTGCACAGTGCAAGTCCGCATCGCTGGGCGCTAAAAACATCGCGCCCAGCGGTGTTTTCTTTTTGGTATTCATACGACCTATGGTTTCTAAATGACCGTCAGCCTCTGCAAGAGACGCTTGCCAGCGGACTGCAGTGGCGGTAGTATTGTTAACGAAAGGGATGAAAGAATGAGCTCTAAACGGTGGATACTAATTATCCTTCTTGCCTTGGCGGTTCTTATGGTAGTGCTCGTACGTATCGTGCCATCCTGGTAAGAGCATTTTGCAGGTTAGGCCGGACGGAATGTGAGAGCAAGAGAACAATGAATGATAAAAATAAAAAAAAGCGAAATGAATTGGTAAATCGACGTCAGGGAATACTGGGACTTGTAGGTCGCGTCAAGAGGCTGTGGATAATCTTAATCTTCTGTGCGGCAGCTTTGACGGTATGGGTATTGTGGGGCTCGATGAGAAAAGGGGGCTTGGCTGCTACGAGTAATAGACTAAGCACCTTCCCTGTGCGTCGCGATGATTTAACCATCACTGTTACGGAAAGCGGCAGCACCAAGGCCAGCCAGACAATAGATATCAGGTCCGAGGTCTATGGCGAGGCGACTATAATTAGTCTTATTCCCGAAGGCACTTATATTACGCAAGAAGATGTAAATGCCGGCAAGCTGCTCGTGGAGCTGGATTCTTCGAGCTTGAAAGAAAGGCTCAAAGAAGAAGAGAAGGGGCTTGCCAGTGACGAGGCCCGCCTTACCGAGGAACAGGAGAATTATCACATTCAGCAAAACCAAAATGAAAGTGATATTACCGCGGCTCAACTGGCAGTAAAGTTTGCCCTGATGGACCTTCAAAAATATCTTGGTGAGACTGCTGCCCAAAAGGTCGTCGAGAAAGCGAGCCTGGACCCGAATTCAAATTTTGATGTGACATCGCTCCTTGCCAATAATGATCCAAATGACCCAAACAGTTTGAGTGGTGAGTCTTCGCAGCAACTGAAACAACTAAAAGACGCTATTCTTCTTGCCGAGGGGCAATTGGAAAAAGCAAATGACGTGTTGGAAGGGACGCAGAAGCTTCACGATGCGAATTACGTATCGGAGCTTGAGCTGAAGGGTGCTGAGCTGGATGTGGAACGTTTTCGGATTCAAAGAGAAAGCGCCGTCGAGGCTCTGAAATTGTATAGGCGTTATGATTTTCCCAAAGAAGCCGAGAAGTACCTCAGCGATTACAAAGAGGCCGAGCGAGAATTGGTGCGGACACACGCCCGTGCCCGGTCCAGGATGGCACAGGCCCAGGCCAGACTGAGCAATGCCGAAGAAGACGTAACCGAGTCAAGAGAAGACGTACAAAGAAGGAGAAAACAGGTTGATGCCTGTACAATCAGAGCACCGGCGCCGGGCCTGGTGGTGTATGGTACAAGTGGCGAGCCATGGAGAGAAAGAGAGAGAGGACCTGTTCAGGAAGGGGGCAAGGTTTATCAGCGTCAAACCATTATATCACTTCCGAATACGTCAGAAATTATTGTTGAAATCCGTGTCCACGAGACCTCGGTCGATAAAGTTCGTCCGGGTCAGCATGCGACCATTACTGTTGATGCCTTTCCCGATAAAACCTTTCAGGGTGAAGTACTTAAGGTTGCGCCACTGCCTGACCCACAGCAGGGTTTTCTTAATCCTGACGTCAAGGTTTACACTACCAAGGTCAGCATGGAGGGTTCTCACGACTATGTTAGACCCGGCATGTCAGCAAAGGTTGAGATTCTGGTTGACCAGTTAGACGATGTTCTAATTGTGCCGGTCCAGACGGTTGCAATTCGTGAGGGTAAAAAGCTGTGCTATGTTATGGATTCTGATACCCCGCAGCCGCGAGCGGTGAGCACAGGTGCTTTCAACGATATTTTTGTGGAGATTATTAGCGGACTGGAAGAGGGCGAGCACGTGCTGTTAAATCCTCCACTATTGATCGAGCCAAGTGCTGTGGCCAGATCGACGGAGGAACGTAAACTACCACCGGGTAGAGAACCGCCGGGGGACGCCCAGCCGAAGGCCGAGCCACATGCTGGAATTGCGAAGGACGCAAGTGGTGTTGAAAAATGAGCCGGCAATGCAAGAGCTGCGCAAAACTCCATAGTTCAAGAGTGATGGGCCAATTGCTGGTGTAAAGTAAGCAAAATATGAATACGTGCCGTTGGACCTGTTTTTCGAGCGACTGATGAGGGCGGTATTGAGGATGACGAGGATGATTAAGAACAGGAAAAGTAGTGACGCATCAAGTTTTCGGAGCTAAAATAGGCACCGCTGAGTTACAAGATATGATTACTCCGCGGTGCATTTTTTATTGTGGGCATCCAAATGCGTCTGCTGGTTATAGAAGACTATAGGCCTTTACAACAATCCCTTACAAAGGGATTACGTGAAGCGGGTTTCGCAGTGGATACCACTGGCGACGGAAAAGAGGGCCTGTGGTATGCAATGGGCAATGAATATGACGTGATTATTCTCGACCTTATGCTGCCCGGCATGGATGGTCTCGAAATCCTCAAAAAGATTAGAGCTCAAGGCCAAAAATCCCATGTCCTTATCCTGACGGCCAAAGACACCCTTCAAGACCGCGTAACCGGCCTGGACCTCGGTGCCGATGACTACCTGGTCAAGCCCTTCGCCTTCAAAGAGCTGCTGGCTCGCGTTCGCGCTTTACTGCGTCGCGGCTACCAACAGAAGAATCCTCGCATCAGAGTCAAGGATATGCTGATCGACCTTAATACACAGAGAGTATGGCGCGGCAAGCAAGAAATTGCACTTACACACAGGGAATATGCGCTTCTGGAATATCTGGCTATGCGGGCTGGGGAGATTGTATCCCGTACCGATATATGGGAGCATGTCTATGAGTTCAAATCTGTCGCTTCCAGCAATGTTGTTGACGTGTATATCAGTTATCTGCGAGAAAAATTTGAACAAACAAATAAACCTCGCCTGATTCACACAGTCCGGGGTCGTGGCTACGTCTTGGGAGCGAAATCATGACCCGTTCACTCCGAACCCGCTTACTCACAGGCATAATTGCCGGGATGATACTGCTGCTGACGGTCTTCAGCCTGCTCATATACGTAGTAATTCGTAGTGCGCTGGTCAAACAGTTCGACACATCACTGGCATCTGTCACCCGTATGCTCGCGGCCTCGGTCGAGCTCGATAATAACGAAATCGAGCTGGAGTTCGAGGTGCAGCAAATGTCGGAATTCCAAAACACAGAGCATCCCACTTACTATCAGCTCTGGGGGCCTAATGACACAGTGGTAGCAAAGTCTCCTCTGCTGGACACGGATGATATTTCACGCTCCGAGGGTCCCCTTAATACTCTTGTTCCCGGGACATCACGAGATAAAAACGGCCAGCCTCAACGAACAGCAGGCCTGAAGTTTATGCCACGGATCGCAGACAGTGAAGATAAGAATTACCGGCCGCCGACGAATGTACAAGCACTTACTCTCGCAGTTGCTCGGGATGCCGGAGGTTTGTACGGCCAATTACGGTTCCTGCGCTGGCTTCTCTTGATTGCCTCAGCCGCGGTGATCGCTTTGTCTTTCCTTACCGCCGCCGTCATAGTCCGGCAGGGCCTCCTACCCTTGAATTCTATCGCCGCCGAGATTGCAACCATCAGAGAAGACAACCTTACAGCTCGAATCACTGCCGAGCATGTCCCTACAGAAGTAGTTCAAATCAAGAACCGTCTAAATGAGTTATTATCCCGGCTCCAAGCCTCTTTCAATAGAGAACGACAATTCAACGCCGATGTCGCCCACGAATTACGAACACCCCTGGCCGGATTACGTTCCACGATTGAGGTAACGCTGACCCACACCCGCGACGAGGACGAATACAAAAGCGCCCTTTCCGATTGTCACGCTATCGTTGATAACATGCAGACAATGGTTAACAATCTGATGATGCTCGCCCGGCTGGACACTCAACAAATCAGCTTCCAAACCGAGCAGGTTCAGCTCGCCGAACTCGTGAATTCCTGCTGGCGGCCGTTTTCAGACAGGGCGCTCGAACGCAAAATATCATTCGATAATAATATCGAACCGGAAATTACCTGTGAATCGGACCGCCAGAACCTCTCTATTGTCCTGTCAAACATCCTGGACAATGCAGTAGAATACGCCGATGAAGGCGGCCAAATCCGGACAACAGCTCGACGAACAGACGATTCTGTGGAAGTCGTCGTCTCTAATACCGGCTGCCGACTGACCAGCAAGCAGGTTTCACAAATATTCGATTGTTTCTGGCGGGGTGACCTATCACGCTCAGACACAGGCACGCACTGCGGTTTGGGCCTGGCTTTGATTCAAAGGCTAATAAGAGCATTAGGCGGTCACGCCACTGCTGAGTTGCAGCCCGGCGGAATATTTATCTTACGGCTCATCTTTCCAACTTAAGCGAAAAGATATAACATATTACAGAGTTCAGTCACTCAACAAACACAAAAGGGCTTGACTATGTATAACTTTATGTCCGCTGCAAAAGTTCTCTTTTTGTTAGCATTTCCAATCAGCACAAATTTATATGCACAAGAGGTACTATCTGCACCAAAATCGGTTCCGCGTTTGCAGGTCATACCGATGCCTTACTATCAGGCTTCGTTTCAGCGCGACGGTGTAGAGATTACCCGATACCACTTCGGCCCTGGTCTTCATCGGCCTTTTGTGTTTCCTGTAATAGGCCCCTCAGGGCGGTCACTTACCCGTATGGGACACCCGCACGATCCGGAATCGCACAGCCACCATAATTCGGTCTGGATTTCTCACAACGATGTTGATGAAATAAGCTTTTGGAGCGACAGCGGAGGTGGAAAAATTTGCCACAAACGCATTGTTAAGTTTGAAGACGTCGGCGAACGTTCGACCATAGTAACAGAGAATGAGTGGCTCACTAACGAAGACAAAGCACTGCTTTTAGAAACACGCCGGGTAACGGTACTCCTGCTCCCGGATTCTGAATGGTTATTGATAATCGATATGGAATTCAAGGCCAAAGATAAGCCGGTCACACTTGGAAAAACTCCTTTTGGAATGATTGGTGTACGAATGGCCAAAACTATCGGTGTCAATGACGGCGGCGGGAGAATTCGTAACTCCGAGGGAGCGGTCAACGAAAAAGAGGTCCTCTGGAAACGAGCCAGATGGGTTGACTATTCCGGTGCCGTTACAAATGAAAGACTGGAAGGCATTACGCTATTCGACCATCCGGACAACCCGAACTTTCCCACCTACTTCCACGTCCGAAATGATGGCTGGATGGGCGCTTCTCTTACATTCGACGGCCCAAGGAAGATTCGTCCGAAAGAATCTCTGCACCTTCGCTACGGGCTGTATATTCACAGCGATATGAAAGCAATGGATGCAATTGAAGCAAAGTGGAAACAGTTTACCAAAATTCATACTAAGAATCCGGCAAATCCTTCGGGAAAAAAATGAAACACATCTCAACAACTATGAAATCAGTTTGCGCCTTTTATTTCGAGATTACCCCGGACAGTTGCAGTACCCTCAGCAATTGAAAGACCGCCGTGATTTACAATATTGTCAGCGATTAAATTGTCCCGGCCGCCTTCTACCTGGATTGACGCTCCCTTCATCGGCTCGGCTCGGCGCTCAATTACAGAACAGCCGGTAACACGACACCGCACAGAACCGGTCAGCGTAATGCCGCGGTACCTGAAATCCAGAACCTGGCAGTTCACAATTGCAACATCCTCGCTTGCCTGGACGTCTACTGCCCCGCCGGCCTGCGAAGAACCCTGAAAACTGTTTTCGATAATCGTATTCGATAGAGTGACCCCCTTGCAACGGTCTATAAGAATGCCGTCAACTAAGTATTTTGTCTTGTGGTCCGGATTCCAGTCGATGTTATTATTGCCGACGACGATGTTAGCGCAGTCTTCGAGCCAGAGAGTATGCTCAGCGGCACTATAGAGGGAGTTGCCGGAGATAGAAACACCACGGCAGTTGACCAGATGAATGTTGTGCGTTTGACTGCCGATAAGGTTTCCTGTTATTGCCATAAGACCGCCGACTTTGAGATTTTTGCCGCCGAGAAAGCGGATATTGGCTCCGCCTTGACTGGGTCTGGCCTGGATGGTATTGCCGACGATTGTGCCTTCCCTGAACGAGCTGCCGGGCGATGTCATATCTATCAGGATATCAGCGGAGCCTTGGCTGTTGGGGTCGTAGTTGTACTCGATATCGTTGCCGACTATCTGAAAGTTCCGCATTTCGCCGCCCAACAGCCGGATTCCCGAAACCGGATTGTAACTGATATGACTGTCGGCGATGATTGCCTGATGCAAGTTCACCTTATTGAAGTCAATTCCAACCTGACTGTTGTGATATATGTGGCAGTGGTCGATTAACAAATTGCGATTGCGCTTTACCAGCTCAACGCCGATCTTACACTCCCTGATTAGCAGGTTAGTAAGTATGGCCTGCATTGTTTTCTCAAGGCGAAGGCCGATTGATTCCGGATGTGCACCACGTATTTCGAATCCACTGATAATTGGCAGTCGCTGGAACTGCCAGACTTGCTCACGAACACTGTCAGGGTCACCGGTTCCATCGTGAGTGCCAATAAAATGAAATGCCGGCCCCGGCCCTGCCATAATAACAGTAGCCGTGCCGGCTCCAACCAACGAAGTCCTATCGCACACATTCAGGTCCACTACGACAGTGCGGGTGAGCCGATAGTTTCCTTTTGGAAAGTACACAGCGCCTGTGCCGGCTTTTACCGCTGCCTCAACGGCGGCAGTATCATCCACCCTGCCGTCACCTACCGCCCCAAAGTCCTTTACACTACCTGCTGCAACACCCGACAGCAGAGTGTTTACCGAATCAGGCTGCTTAGACGGCTCCGCAGCAAATATAGCAGTTGCTACAAAGAACAAAACTGCAATAAGAAAATATTGCCATCTCCGCATATGTACCTTCTTAAAATAAAAGTTGCCGGATATAGGATATATTCAAACTCTGGGACAACCGGCCAGATATTCGGTCTTTGGTAAGTCGCCTATGAGCGGCATCGCATATTCGATAAAGGCGTCGGTCACGCCATTGCCTTCGGCGTTAATGAATTCATCCGGCATAGGTTTCGTTTTTTCGGCTACGCTGCTAAGCTCGGTACGGAATAATTCGATTTTATAATCGGCACCGTTGCCGAGACGTTTTATTGCCACTGAGCCGCTATCTTCAGCCATAGCATACTGAACTGCATGACGCCCGCACCATCGGGCCTCATTGACATCGACAGGAGACTGGATGCCGGGGAAGCTCCTCTGCAGGTAGCCGAAGGTATCGGCCCGGACACGCTTGACCTTCAGCTTACTCTTGACCTGCCCTGCCAGAAAGTCAGCTAAAGCGCCTGTGCCGGATAGTTGTATATTTCCGTGGGCGTCGGTTTCAACTCCCTCAGCCAATTTTTTGGCCCAGGTAACACCATCGGCATCACAGATTCCCTCGCTGGCCGTAACGACACATCGGCCGAGTTTCTTAATGACAGCATCCACGTCGCTGAGAAATTTGTCCATCGAAACGGGCCTTTCGGGGACATAGACCAGATGAGGGCCATCGTCGTCCCTCTGCTTGCCTAATGCGGTGGCAGCGGTCAAAAAGCCAGCGTGCCTGCCCATAATCACATCGATCTTCACGCCCGGCAAGGCACGGTTGTCCAGATCGTCGCCAATAAGGGCACAGGCCTCGAACTTCGCCGCGGTTCCATAGCCGGGACAATGGTCGGTTACAAGCAGGTCGTTATCCACGGTTTTAGGGATGTGAAATGCCCGAATATCAAAGCTCTCCTCGTCGGCCACTGTGTTGAGTATATGAGCGGTATTGGCTGAGTCGTTGCCGCCGATGTAGAAAAAGTATCTGATATTGCGCTTTTTGAAGACCTCAAGAATCTTCGCACAATATTCTTCGTCGGGCTTTTCCCTGCTGGTGGCAATAGCCGAAGACGGCGAAGCCGCTACCAATTCAAGCGTCTCGGCTGACAGCTTCGTCAAATCGATAAAGTCATCCTTGACCATCCCGACTACGGCGTGAATAGCACCGTAGATGTTCTCAATCTCAGGATGTTTCTTCGCTTCTTCGATAACGCCGACCAGAGAGGCGTTTATAACGCCGGTCGGCCCACCTGATTGTCCTACTACCGCATTTGCTTTCGGTGCATCTGTCATTTTATATATTCTCCATCAAAATTTCTGCCGTTATGCATGCTGTGCATTACGTTACCATCACGGAGAACGAGATTATACAGAGCCAATTCAAAAACACAAGGATAATCGAAAATTGGCTTTGTTTGGGTTTGAATTGGGTTTGTTTTGACCAAGTGTCCAATTAGAATTATTTTCGTAAGCTGTTTTTATATAAGCACTTAGGTTCATTTGACTTTTTCGGAGATTGGGTTTGTTTTGCATAAAAAGGGCTGATTTGTAGAGCGTTCTCGACAGATGTAAAGGGCCGACGCTCGTATTGCGTATTGCGTATCGCGTATTGCGTGAAGCGTGAAGCGTATCTCGTATTTCGTAGTACATTGACCATAGTTCATGGTTCATCGGTTATAGGTGATTGAATAACGACTAAACTAAAGTGGGCCGACTGGCTCTAAGTCCTTGCTGCGCTGCAGCTTACGACATGCAAACTGAAATGTCATCTTCGCCTGCTGGCGATTTTCGTTAGCCCTCTGGCTAACATACTGGTATTTTAATATATTTTCAAACAATAATCAACAAAAAAATGAACAAAAAACACTTTTTTTTAGCCACAGAGAACCTGGCGCAGCGTAGCCGCAACCAAAAGTTCGTCTAAACAAAATGTTCCATAACCTATTGTAATTACAGATGATACAATCGATTAAAAAATAAAACACGCATAAAAAACAAGAAGTTGAAAGATTGTATTACAGAAAGCTCAAAAATAATCACAAAAAAGTACCGCCCACCTTTAATTCACCCCTCATATTTTAACGTTCTTAAGGATTCTTTGACGCGCTTCTTCTTGTTTGATCTCGCTCGCGAGTTGTTGGCGCTTAGTTTCCTCCTCGTGTTTTCTTTCTCGGAGAACTTTGTTTTTATATACCTGATTCGCCTTGAGCAACCAATCCTTAAAAAAGTCAATGATTTGTTGCACATCATTTTCGCGGGCTCTTATTACAGCTTGGTCACCCGACACAGAGAAATTCTCAGGGCCCTTACCAGAAAGAGATCCATAAGCACCCATGTTTTGAAGCGCCCATACCCACTCACTATTTACTTGGCGGCTAAGGAATAGTGTAAGTGTTCCGTTATCCCAGTCAAATTTAACCAAGCGAGGAGGGTCAGCAATCAGAAGATCATCAATCTCGGTGACTGGAACAACGGTTTCTTTTAATTCACTGAGACGTTGCCGCGATACAAACTCATTCTTGCGACCAATGAGCTGTTGCTTAACTTCTTCAATCGATGCGAATCTCTCTTCTGGAGACTGGCGCAACATCTGCATGACCAGATGATCAAGATAGGCATATTCAGGAGAAGCTTGACTGATGGTCCTGTATCCTGTACCATGTGGAACCTGCCCAGTGAACATCTCATTTAGAATGAGACCAAGAGCGTAGATGTCAGCGCGATGGTCTACTTCAAGTCCTCGACTTCGTTGCTCTGGTGCGGCATATTGGAAGTTGGCTAATCTTGCTGAGTCTTTAGTCTCAACTGCAGTGAATAACTCATCTTCTTCAAAATGAGCAATACCAAAATCAGCGACCAGCAGTAGGTCGTTCTCGGTGTCGTACAATATGTTTTCTGGTTTGAGGTCTCTGTGAACAACTTTTTGCAAGTGAGCAGCTTCAACACCATCAAGTATGTTTGCGAAGAACTTGAGTACTCTGTCAGTAGAAATGCCAGACTTAAGCAGTTTTCTCATTGAACCGTGGTAGAGGGGCATGACATAGAATGGCGAGGATCTCATCTCTTGGACAGATATCCCGTGATCCACAACGGTCACGATGTTCGGATGCTTGTTCTTAAGGCAAAATAACACCTCATTCTTGAACCGTTTGCTTTTCTCTTTGGTAGCTTTTCTGAAATCCAGCAATTTGAGAGCCCAGATGTCTCCGGAGTCATCGACCACCTTAAAAATGCGACCAGAACCTCCCTCACCGATGATGTCTTCCTCGGTGTAAGTCGTGAAAGTAGTCTGGAATAACATTTTTCGCTTAGCGCTCATCTTGATTTCCATTATGAATTACTCAGAACATCCGGCGTTTTCTACCTCGTTTTCTGTCCACCGTCCTAAAGCTATTATTTAAGAAGCATAAATCCAAGATGTCTCGCTTATTTGCTCGCCTATGAGGAATCTACATTAGTGCAGCGGGAATTGCAAGGGATTTTTAGAGAATTAACGCAGATTTGTAGGGTGGGGCTTGCCCCACCATAACCATGTCGATAATATACGTTCTATGCCAAATTACATACGCAGCAAGTTCGAGGGAGGGTATTATTTCTTTACCGTGGTCACATACAAACGCACAAGGTTATTCCATACAGAAATTGCTCATCGTTGTCTAAGAGAAGCCATCGCAAAAACAAGATCACGGCAGCCCTTCGATATCGTTGCTTTTTGTCTTTTGTTCGAGCATTTGCATTGCATCTGGAAACTTCCCGAAGATGATGCTGATTATTCGAGACGCTGGTCTTCGATAAAAGGCCAATTCAGCAAGATATATTTGAAATTTAGCGGGCAACGCAGACAAGTCTCATCGTCACGAGCACGCAAAGGTGAAGTTTGCATCTGGCAGCGGCGATTTTGGGAACATCAGATACGTGATGAAAATGACCTACAGCGCCATGTTGATTACATTCATTATAATCCGGTCAAACATGGATTGGTACAGAATGTTGAAGAGTGGCCTTGGTCAACATATCACAAATATGTAAAAGAAGGATTCTACGGTCGAGTGAACAATTTCGAACATATCACGAAATTGAACACAGAAGGTTTCGGCGAATAAAAACGGTGGGGCAAGCCCCACCCTACAATCTGGTCATCGGAGGACTAGGTAGTGGATATCAGGTAAACAGGTTATCAGGATTGCGACCCCTGCTGCTTCATAAAAACGAAGCAAAACGCAGGGGCAAGACCCACCCTATTTGATCTCAAATGCACAAGACGGGGTCAGGAAATAGAGCCATTTGGCGAGGAGCTTATCCTTCAAAATGGCAGAGGCGGCGCGGCTGTAAAGGTCCAACTGGGGGCGATAAAATTCGGCACGCTCGCTGACCTGGCCGGGGGTTACGTTATCGGTTTTGAAATCTATAATAACCAGGCCCTGCGGTGTGCGAATCAGCATATCAATTATGCCCTGAACGATAATCGTATCCCGGATTCGGCCATCCCCAAAGCCTTCGGCTTTGAGGCTGCCACCCGACGTGAAGCGTGAAGCGTGAAGCGAATTATCAAACTCAGAAGCCGGCAGAGCGAAGGTGAACGGCCATTCACGCAAGACAGTATTCTCAGATTCAAAAGTCATCTTACCCAGCTCGCTTTCAAAAAATCTCACTATCGAGCCGGTGTTGATACTCCCGGCGACGGCTGTGCTTATGGCATTATTGGCTAAAAGTTTGGCTTTTGTCTTTTCGATAGCTTCTGCAGTTAGATGTCCAGCTAAATCAAGCTGAGAAATTATAAGGTGTGTAGCTGTGCCGACCAGGCCGAAGGCCTGGACGGGATCAAACCGTCCTTCGGACGGTCGGGGTTCAATAGCTTCGGTCAAAGCAGCTTCGGCGGATACAAGAGCAGCCGGTTGACGGTCCAATGCACGAGAATAATCGAATTTTATGTATTCATCATTACGATGAGTCAATTGCGTTACCGAAGTTTTGGCAGGCAGAATGTACGCATCGCCAAAACGATATCGCCAGGCCAATGATTTTTTTACCTGCGCAAGCAATTTCGATTCTGCTCGTTTCGGGAGATTCTTCGCTTCGCTGGCGCTGCGCTCAGAATGACAAACAGGTGGAACAGAACGAGTTAATTTGTCGACCTTTAGCTTAAGGACGTACTCAGAGAGTTGTTTTAGCTGAGCCCGGTCATAAAGTTTGAAGCTGAATAAATCGTCGTCGATAGCCTGCTCGGCCAGGCCGGTCTGAAAAGCATCGTGTAAACTTTTCTGCTCTGAAAGCGCATAGAGAACCCACTCGAGAAGGCTGTTACAGGAGCGAAGCTGCCAGTCGGGAATGGCCTCGGCGCTGAAGAAAAAGCCATTTGAAATAATCTGCCCACAATTGGTTTGCTTCTGCGAAGCGGTCAGAATCAATCGTTCTCTGGCCCGCGTCGTAGCAACGTAAAGGATGCGCATTTCTTCGGCCAATGCTGTCGATAGTTTCTGCTCTGCGATGACCTCGTGTGCAAGCGAGCTTAGCTTACTGTTAGACTGACGGTCTATAATTTGCAGGCCTAATGTATCGTCGGCATCGGTAAGAATATCCGCCTGTATGTCAGTTTTGTTGAAGGGACTCTGAAGCTCAGATAAAAAGACGACCGGAAATTCAAGTCCTTTGCTTTTATGGACGCTCAAAATGCGAACGGCATTACCCGCTGAGGCCTGCGGCTCGGCAGGCGCCCAATCCTGGCCTGTTTCCTGAAGCCTTTCGATAAATTCAACAAAGCGCGTTAATGAAGGTATGCCGGCACTACTAACAAAGCCTTCAAACTGGATTGCCCTGTCGTGGAGTTTGAGAAGATTAGCTCTGCGTGCCTGGCCGTTGGGCAAAGCCGAGACAAACGACAAAAAGTTGGTTTCGCGATAGACCTGCCAAATCAAATCAGCAAGATTGCCCCGCCGGGCGGTTGTCCGCCACTGCTCAATCTGAGCAATTATTCTTTTGAGCTTAGACGCAAGTTTTGCATCCGTACCACAGCTACAGTACTGGAGCACGCAGTCATAGTAATTCCTTTGCTTTTGGTCTGCTCTGTTGTGTATCTTTATCTTTGCTAATTCGGTGTCACTGACTTTGAAAAACGGGCTTCTCAATACGGCGGCCAATTCGATGTCCCGCTGCGGATTGTCCAGGACTTTGAGCAAGCACAATACATCGCTGATTTCAGTTGCCTGGAAATATCCCGCTGTGGCCTGGCAGCTAACGGGCACGCCGGCCAGCCGGAGCACCTCGACGTAATCATTGGCCTTTTTAGCCAATGAACGCATCAGTACGACAATGTCACTATATTGGACATCCCGGAAGGTGTCCTGCTGTTTGTCGAATATTTGAAACTCGGGCCTGCCCGTATCGGCACCGACCATTTGCCTGATACGCCGGGCAATCATAACAGCCTGACGCTGGCGCGCAGTAACCAGATTCAGATTTTCCTCATTATCGGCCTGGCTGTTCTCTTCGTCCTCTACGTCTTCGTCCTTGCCGACTTCGTCAAGTATATGGAACTCAATTACGTGACCCGTGTCACGTGCCCCGTGTCCTGTGTCCTGTGCCGGCTTTAATTGGGCCGACTCATCGTAGTCAATCTTCGTAAAAGAGGGCGTCATTATGCGCGAAAATATCCTGTTGACAAAATCGAGGATTCCTTTGGCCGAGCGGAAATTAACGTTGAGGTCAACACGTAAACCACGCGCCGCATTTTCAGCCTCAGCCGAAGCCAGCCCGCCACGGCGGGCGAGCTTCAACTGTTCGAGGAAAATATCGGGCTGCGCTCCTCGAAAGGCATAAATACTTTGCTTGACATCGCCGACTTCGAGGATATTTCCGCCGGGACTGAGCATCTGAAGTATCCGCTGCTGGACGGAATTGATGTCCTGATATTCATCGACAAAAATGTGCTTGTATCTTTGCCGAAGCGCCAAAGCGGTCTCCGATGGTAACGGCTCGTCCTCTGTGGAATCTTCGTCTATTAATAGTCTCAATGCGTAATGCTCAAGGTCGGCAAAATCCAGACAGTTGAGTGTCCGCTTGGCGTGGCCGTACAACCCGTCAAATTTCTTAACAAGCTCAACAAGCACTCTTGTCTGCAATCCAACCGAGCCGCCGAGCCTGTCGAGGTAGTCAGGATTTAAAATCGCAAAGTCAAAAAGTTTGTCAAAAGATTTTTTTGCACTTTCGGCAGTACTTCTAATAATCTCAGCAATCAGCCCTGACAATCCTCTTGGTTTGTACTCAAACCTCGACGGTCTTTGATAATTTCTTATCTCTTCGCTGAACTTTTCCCAGCGACCCGATTTTATAAGATTGATATATTTAGTAACAGGTTCGATAAAGGTCTTTTTCCATTTTGTCGCCCAATTACCGTCGGTATTCTCACTTTCATAAAGCTTTATTGCGTGTTGAATCTGAGCGAGTATATTCTGCAACCTGTCTGTAATAACTTTTTTTTGTTTTTCGCCAAGATCGGAAGCAAGCGGATTGATGACTTCCGCAAGGTGAGCCGCCCTTTCGTACCAGTTTTGTCGTGAAACCACGCCGTCCAGAAAATCGCTAAGGTGTATTATCTTTGCAAGGAAGCCGTCATTTGAGCGAAGGTCCCGCCGATACAAAAGCTGCTCAAGAGCCGCTTGCAGGTTATTCTGCTGCCAAGCCCAGTCGATGGTTTTTTCAAGGACCTCTGCTTTGAGCAGCTTCTGTTCGTCACTGTCAATCACACTGAAGGTCGGGTCCAGTCCGAGTTTGTAAAAATGCTCCGTGATAAGCCGTTTGCAAAACGAATGAATCGTACTGATATCGGCACCCTGGAGCAGCATAAGCTGGTAGCGAAGATGGCTGTCCGGCTTTGCTTCAAATGCGTCTTTTAATCGCTCGGCGATTCGCGAACGCATCTGCTCGGCAGCGGCTTCGGTAAAGGTCAATACGAGTATGTTCCGGACATCAGCCTTATCAGAGACTATCCCGACACATCGTCCTGAGAGGACGGCGGTTTTGCCTGTGCCGGCAGAGGCCGTTACAAGAACGTCACTGCCGCGAGCCTTAATTGCCCGTTGCTGCTGGTCGGTCCATATAATCTTTTTTTCAGCCATCAACCACGTCCATCTTTTCAAGAACTTCGGCTTTCCCAAGCGAAATTAGAGGGTTGTAGTCATTTATCTGCCAATCAAACCGGCAGACAGAGTTATACTCACAATAGCTGCAGGGTGATTGGCCGCTTAAACGATACGGCCTGACGCTAATTTCACCGGAGAGAATTTCTTCAGCCAATTGCAGTATCTTTCTGGCGGTAAATTTAAGCACTTGTTCAAAATCGACAGGTTTTAATACACCTCTGTTATGATAAAGACCGTACGGCTGGCCATCTTTAGTAACATAAAAATTATAAAACTTACTATCTTTTGAAGCTTTGCCGTCAATCTGCTGAGCAAACCGGCCATTGAACATTCCCTTTGCTTTATAATTGAAAGTATCCGTTTTCTTCGATATTTCATCAAGCGTTGCTCTTTGGGGACTCACTTCGACCGGCATATAAAACGCACCCACCACGTCTTTTGTTTTTGAGCCGGCTGAATTGCGAACAGCCAACATATAAAGTGGAAGCTGCATATCCAGGCCGTAGTAAAATTTCGACCAGCTAAATGACATATCTCTACGCTTATAATCAAAAACAATGACAACTCTCTTGTTGTCAACATCTGCAATATCAAGTCTGTCGATTTTGCCATCTAATGACAGCACACGGCTATCGCCAAGTGCAAGCTCATATTTGCCGAGTGTCTCACGAGGTTCCTCGCGGAGTTTATCCTTGAGCGAAGCGAAGGGCTCGGAATGACGGAGCTGACCAAATGAAACTTCCGAGAAGCTCGGCCTAAAATTTCCCGCCCGCACCATTTGCCCAATCGCCAAAACACAATCCTCAAGAATATCAGCGGCGGAATGAATAATATAGGCATTATGAGGACTATGGCGCCTAAAGTTTGATATAAAGGAGCTGGCTTGAATAACCTTCTCTATTTGCTCGTTGAGAATCTTCAATAGCTCTCCCTTCTCAATTGTTGTAAAATCCTTCGTTTGTTCATTAAGTCTCTTTAACAAAGCATCAAGAACTTTATGATAAAAGAGACCCAAGTCTAACGGTTCAAACTTAAATTCCTCTCGTTCCACCAGCTCCAATATGTACCGGGCGAAATACCGATACGGACAGGCTGCAAAAGTGCTCAGCCTGGTCGCTGAGGTTTGTATCTGGCGGCCGAAAAGCTCCCCTACAACATCGCCGGCCAGCCGTGCGCAATTGTCATAATTTATCGCCGAAAGAACGTTAGAGCCTAATTCTGTGAGCTGCTCATCTGAGCAAATATCATCCAATAATCCTTCCAGCCGGCTATTATCATCTACTTCGGACACGAAAGCATCTTTGCCGAGACGGGTGCAAAGCAAATCCGCAAGCTCAGTTTCGCTGTGAACCTTTTCGAGGTCGATTTGCTCACCTGTGATTGATTCTTCATGGAGATTCTCAAACAACGATTCGAGATTGGCTATGAATTGAAAACGAGGTACGGCACTACCCTTATCGTCAACCGAAGGATACGTAACACACAGGAACTCTGACGGACGAGTAAATGCGATGTAGGTAAAATACTGGCGTTCGGCAAGCGTTTGACTTGAAGCCGGGGCCAGCTGGAAATCCACTGACTCAGCAGCGATACGGTCGTCGTCTGTTAATATGCTGTCTAAAGTGAGCGGCACCGGAAATTGTCTTTGCGTGGCACCAACTAAAAAAACCGCTTTTAAGTCGGGATGTCGGCTGCGCTCGATAGAGCCGACAAGGACCTGGTCCAAAGTCGGCGGAATGAAGGCCAGAGTCATCTGCGAAAAAGCGGAATTGATAATCGCAAAGAAATCTGCAGCCGTCATAGTCCGCCCAACAAAGACCTCTACAAGCTCGTCAAATATATCCACAAGCTTGTTATAAAATTGCTGATGTTCATTAGCAGCAGCACTATCTTCGTTCTTGTTGGCTTCTTCAATCCAGCTGCCTATTGTCTGCTTAACCTTAAGGTCATCAAGAAAATTGAAAATGGCTTGCGTAAACTCCTCGGCACTGAGCGTTTTTGTGGATTTGTCAACCGGACAAAGCCTGTCTCGAAGCTCAAGTACAGAGCTGATAGCTTGTAGCCTAATTTTATTTATTCGCTGTTCGTCAAAGTCTTCATCATCCTGGCCCGCAAAGCTCCACTGCTTACGCTGAAGCCAGTCATTGGCCGTTATGCCAAAGGCAAGACAGTAATTTTCCAGCAGGTCGATATCGTACCGCTGAATTGGCACAAGGTCGGTTTTAAGATAGGCGAAAATATCACCGTGGGAAAAGCCGCCCGTAACCGCTTGCAGCGCTGAGCAAATAAACTGAACGACAGGATGCTGGTTCAATGGTCTTCGCTTGTCAATAAAAAACGGGATATTATAGCCGTCAAAATACGACCTTATGTAGTGTTGATAACTATCGATGTCCGATGCGATAACCGCAATGTCACGATAACGATAGTTTTTTTCCCTGACCAATTCGAGTATCTGCCTTGCGACGAACCGGGCTTCGGCCCGGGCGTTCGGAGCCGATACAATCCGAATATTATCCGCCGAGTCAAGCTTCGAGGGTTCACCCCGCCCCTCCGAAGGGCGGGGTTCAAGCTCAAATATATTACGCTCAATATGAGCAAGCTGAGGGCTGCTTGAAAATCTAATCACTCTTTCAAGAACTATCGGCCTGGCCAGTTGAAGTTTACATTTTTTCACTCTATCGACAAGCTCGGCGTATGTTCGCTGCGTCGGATTAAACAAACCGACCGGGTCAATGTTCTCTGCCGCAGGATTTGCTAAATCAATCTCCGA
>JBGVTO010000259.1:0-4130 GCA_041862635.1 Phycisphaerae bacterium
ATTGTCCTTTAGGGAAATTGCCACATATGATTGATGTCGAATATTAGTATTAGTAGACATTCCTACTGTCAGAAAAGGCATTAGAGCACTTTTTGTCCGGGTTTTGCTCCGGTGTCGGCTGAGAGCATGAAGATATCTTTTCCGCCGGTGCCGGCCGCCATAATCATACCTTCGGACAGGCCGAATCTCATCTGTCTGGATTTCAGATTGGCAAAATAGATTACGATTTTGCCGGTCAGCTCCTCCGGCTTATACGCTGTGGCTATGGCGGCAAGAACGGTTTTTTCCGGCCCACCTACATCCAGAACCATACGCAGCAGCTTGTCGGCACCTTCGACCGCCTCTGCCTTTATTACTTTTGCGATTCGCATATCAATTTTCGCGAAATCTTCAATTGTGCATTCCGGCTTGAAGGGATCAGGGGGATTTGCTGCCGTCGGCTGCGGACTTTGAGTTTGGGTTCCCGCCTTGCGGGGGCCCTCCTTACTTTCTTCTATCATCGCGTTCACCTGCTCTTCATCAATTCTTTCAACCAATCGTTTAAAATCGTTTATCTTATGATTTTCCAGCAACGTATCGAGGTCTTCAAAACTTAATTTATCGACGTTAAGAAATTGTTCCACTTTTTCAGCGTATTTGGGCAGGATGGGTTTGAGGTAAATAGTCAGAATGCGGACGGCATTTATTATGGCAGTTAAGGTCGTTCGCGTTTTTTCCAAATCGGTTTTTATCGTTACCCACGGTTGATTCTGTTCGACATATCGGTTTGCCTCGTCGGCCAGGGCGGTAATTGTTCGGACAGCGGCAGCAAATTTAAGGTTCTCATAATCCCCTATAATCTGTTCTTTTTCAGCGGTGAGCTGATTGATTAACTCGGTGCCCCGGTCGTCTAATCGGCCAAGCTGGCCGTCCAGTTTTTTTGTCAGCATCGGGCCTGAGCGGGAAGCCAGGTTTGCAAATTTGCCGACCAAATTGGAATCGATTTTGTTTATGAAGTCTTCAATTCTCAAATCTATATCTTCGATGTTGTCGTTCAGCTTGCTTGCGTAATAGTATCGCAGGTATTCCGGGTCCAGGTGCTTAACGTAAGTGCTTGCCTTAATAAATGTTCCCCGGGATTTGCTCATTTTTTCGCCGTTCACGGTCAAAAAGCCGTGCACAAAAAGCTTGTTGGCCGTTTTGAAGCCGGCCCCCATCAGCATCGCAGGCCAGAACAGCGCGTGAAAATACATAATGTCCTTGCCGATGAAATGATATAGTTCATATTCGGTGCTGTTCCAGATTTTGTCAAAATCCAGTCCCTTCCGGTCACAGTAGTTTTTCGCCGAGGCCATATACCCGATGGGTGCGTCCAGCCAGACATAGAAAAACTTGTTTTGCTCTCCGGGTATTTTGAACCCGAAATATGGGCCGTCGCGGGATATGTCCCAGTCCTTCAATCCTGCCTTGAACCATTCATCGAGCTTGTTCGACACCGATTTCTGGGTATGTCCTGAGGCAATAAGATCTTTGAGCTGTTGTTCATAATCAGCAAGCTTAAAAAAGTAGTGCTTGGACGTCCGCAGAGTCGGTGTGTTCCCGCAGGTCGCGCATTGGGCGTTGATTAAATCAACGGGCTGGTAAGTTCCGCTGCATACCTCACACGCATCGCCGTATTGGTCCTCGGCCTTACACCGCGGGCAGACGCCGCGAACATATCTGTCCGGCAGTGACATTTTACAATTTTCGCAGTAGGTCTGCTCCACTTCTTTGGTAACGATTGAGCCGACCTCGTTCAGACGGTTGAAAATAAGCTCACTGAAATATTTATTTTCAGGGGAGTGGGTCGAGTAAAAATTATCGTATTCGATATAAAAATCATTAAAATCCTTTTTGTGCTCTTTGTGCATTTGCTCGATTAGCTGCTCAGGACTTATACCGGCGGCACGGGCGCTTATCATAATAGGCGTGCCGTGAGTGTCATCGGCCCAAAAGTAGAAACATTCGTTGCCGCACATCTTCTGGTAGCGTACCCAGATATCGGTCTGAAGATATTCTACCAAATGCCCTATATGTATCGGGCCGTTCGCATAAGGCAAAGCTGATGTTACGACGATTTTGCGGGGCATATTTCTTCCTTGACGATTATTGCTCTTTAGTCTCCGTGTTGTTTTGCTTGTCGTTTTCTGGGGTATTATCTGGTTCTTCTTTTGTTGTTTCAGAGGCAGGAATTATCTTAATCTCATCGACGGGGATGGCGGCCTTTTCTCCACTTTCGTATTCGACCACAACAAGCTGCGTCAATATGTGGGTATCCACGACTTTGCCCTGGCCGTGTTTGGTCTTTACTTTGGCATTCTTTTTTGGCAGTCGTTTTTTAAGCTCGGTGTAAGTTTCGTCTTCATATCGCAGGCAGCACTTCAATCTGCCGCAATAACCGGAGATTTTGGCCGGGTCGAGAGTTGCCTTTTGCATCTTGGCCATCCGCATATTGACCGGCTTTAAGAGTTTAAGAAACCTTTGGCAGCAGCATTGTTGCCCACAGCTTTCCACGTCGCCGAGCAGTTTAGCCTCGTCGCGCGAGCCGATTTGACGCATTTCGATTCTTGTCTGGTATTCCTGGGCAACTCTTTTTACCAGATCGCGAAAATCCACTCGTCCATCGGACATAAAGTAGAAGATGATGCGTTCTCCGCCGAATACGTGCTCTACATCGACTATTTTCATCGGCAGGTCCATCTCTTTGACGAAATGCCTGCAGCATTCCATTTCTTCTTTTGCGATTTTTCGCAGATGCCGTTCTTCGCTTACATCGGCAGTGGTTGCGTAACGAATGAATTTACCGGCCTTGCCGGGGGAGAAATCAATATCGCTCTCCTCGAAATATTCCAGTATTTGCTCTTCGCTTAATCTAAGCTGACCGCCCTTGTAGGCGGTGAGCCGGCCCACGAGGTAACCTAATTCAAGACCTCTGTCGGTTTTTATCACGACGCGGTGGTTGATTTTGGATATTTTGGTTTCGCGGTGCTCGAAGAAGCCGAGTGTGTTCATCCGACCATAGCGAACCAGCATATACTTTTTATGTTTTGCCTGTCTCGGCCTTGTTTCTAAAGTTTTTGACATCCGGATTATCCTGATTGATACTATCGTTAAGCTGTGCTAACACTAAACCCTTATTTTATCAGACTCGGCGAGATTTAACAACAGATGTTCGAAAATAAGCTTTTCATTGACGCTGGACTCTATCCAGTGCAGCACCTTGTAGCAGTCGGAGATTTTTTCCGCCGAGAGCTCGGCATCGAACCGGCCGGCCAACTTCTTTATCTGCGATTCCTGGTCGAAATTGATAGCCTCTTTCGTCGGCGTAACGTTCAAATTCATCGCATCGTATATGGCTGATATGATTATTTGGACAAGGGTCTTTGCTGCTCTTCGATTGATGTCGGTTTTACTGGTGGCCTTGTCAAGGTTTGTCCAGACGCCGGCGATTTCTTTACTTTTGTTCAGAAATGTCTCAGCCAGGCTCAGGGCATCGTCGGTTTCATAGTTGGCCAGGGAGTTTATCAGCTCTTTTTTGGTTTCGTAAAGGTTTGCTTCGGCCAGCTCAAGTTTGGCCCAATTTTGTGCCGTCCCCAAGCTGCCCTGAGCCAGACGTGCGAAGTATAACGCCTTCTTTTCTTCGAGGCCTGTCCGTTGCAATTCTTTGATTATCTGCTCTTCATTTATAGTGCCGAACCGGATTATCTGAGACCTTGATTTCGTTGTGGGCAGAAGTTTATCCAGGCGTGTGCAAAGCAGAATAATGGAGCAGTATTCGGGCGGCTCTTCGAGGACTTTTAACAGGCAATTCTGCGAGGAGTCGTTTAGCCTTTCAGCCTCGCTGATGACAAAGACCTTTCTTTGCGAAAGAGTCGGCCTGGTTGAGACCTTTTCAACAAGAAACTCTCGAATGACATCTATAGGCAAATCCACAGGCGGGGGCTTACCCTTGCCGTCTTTAGTGAATTCCCGGAGTTCCTTATAGATGTGATTGAAGTCCGGATGTGGGCCGGCTTCGAAAAGCTGGCAGGATTTGCATGAGCCGCAGTTATCGGCAAAGTCATTTTCTATAACAGGGTTTTGGCAAAGAAGCAGCTTGGCCCATTCGCAGG
>JBGVTO010000260.1:0-6396 GCA_041862635.1 Phycisphaerae bacterium
GATAAATCACCGGCGTTTGTTAATGGCGTGCTCGATGCTATTCTGAAAAAAGAAAGTGCAAAAAATTCCTAAAGTTCAGAGTGCCTAAAGTGCAGTTTTCGTTTAAGGTTGTCGATGCTCGTCCCGCTTGTCGAAGACGGGACGGGGCTCGTATCGATGCTTGTCATAGAAGCTTGAAGGGACCCCGCCTTGCGGGAACCCAAACTCGTTTTTCCTCGAGCATCCAATGTCGAGCTTCCAGTCCGATACCAGCTTCGAGGCCGACAAACAAGCTTCTACAACTGGGCAACTTTTGTTCACTTTAGCTCACTTCCTGCCGAGCCGTGGCTCTGGCATGGCTGGTAGGCACTTTCCTGAAATAAGCACTATTGCTCTTATATTCTTTCTGCGCATCTATATAGGACGTAGGCACCAGCCGGCTACTATAAAAAACCCCACAAATAGAAAGGTACTTTAGATATGGCCTGTGAAAAAAGAACTTACCTAAAGGGGCTTTTCTGAAAGGCCGATAGCAAATATATCGTATCGGAGGCAGGGAGCCAGGAACAGGGAATCAGGGTATCAGGAAATCAGGCAAGAGGACAAAGAGCAGAATTCAGGAAACAGAACGATATCTGACTTCCGGCATCCGACTTCTGAACCCTGACTTGGGGCCAATAAAATAAGCAGAGGGTGAATGATGACAAACCATTCAAGGGAAACAAAAGTTCTTGCTGTTCTGGGGATTTCCATCATACTCGCAGCAATAATTTTAAATGCTCTGGGCCATAATCCACCATCGGCCGGTGCATTTTGTCTTTCACGCTATTACCGTCTGGGCTCTGTGAAAAAAGCCATCCGTTCTCATGCCGACCAATTGCCGGGACGCTGGAGCCGAATCGAGATTTACTATAGCGGCACCGGATCCGGCAATATTGAGTCTGCCTTCGGCGGAGCGAGCGATATGGGCGCCGATGAGCATATTAATCCCGTAAGAGAAACAAAGGAAAAAGTCTCTCCCGACAGGGATACTGCGTATAACGGGGTAAACTGCCACTTCATTATCTGCAATGGTCGTGTCGGCCACGACGGCCAAATACAACCAACCGAAAAATGGCAACACCAATCATTGGTCAGCCATTACAGCAAACAATCTATTCGCATCTGTGTTATAGTTGACGACGAAGCTAAAACCCCGACCGACTTTCAGATAAAAAGAACAGAAGCGCTGGTAGAAGAGTTGTGTAGAAAGTTCCACATTCAGCCTGAATCCATCCGGTATCCCGCCGACTGGCAGTAGCGAAGACAGAAGACAGAGGACAGAACCTCCGTCTTCGGTCTTCTGACTTCTGTCTTTTGTTCTCCCCGACTATTATAGGACCTAATCGAGCTTGCTGATAACCGGTCACTGGTGAGTAGTGAATGGTAATTGGTCAATGGTAAGCGGTAAAAGGTAATGACCAATAACCAATTACTAAAATAATACATTGAATGGAAAACTGCCCTATCTTATTGTCAATAAGACAGTTATGGTCGTTATTGCGGCTGAATCGGCCGGTTAGAAGGCTTCAAAATTCGGCTGCTTTTATAAAAATGCCCCAATACGAAGTGCCTGGCAGCTATGCGCTGAAAGGCAAATCCACCTAAAGTGATTTTTTTGTAAAGCCGAACTACAAAAGGCTTTAGCATCTTGACAGGATGTCCGTTGTCCCGGATTCTTCGAGCAACGAACACATTCGACAATGCTCGGTGTTCGTCCTGAGCAGAGCCGAAGGACGAAATATCGTGACAAGGAATTCTCATCCCGATAACGTCAATCGAGGTGTGAACCCAAACGAATGGAAAGGTGATGGCGCACAAGAAATAAATATTTAGGGAAGGATTTAAGGATGAACCGAAAATGTTAACCGACACAATATTAGGCTTGTTCAGTATGGATATGGGCATCGACCTTGGCACGTGCACCACCCTGGTTTGCATCCGCAATAAAGGTATTGTCCTCAATGAGCCCTCCGTGGTTGCCGTTCGCAAAGGAACCAACATCGTCCTGAACAACGGTCAAGCTGTCGGCGTGGTTGCACGCGAAATGTTAGGCAAAACGCCCGGCTCGATTAGCGCAATAAGACCTCTTAAAGACGGTGTAATCAGCGACTTTGAAATCACCGAGGCGATGCTGAGCTATTTTATCAGGAAAGCACACGGCAGGGGCCGACTTGTCAGGCCTCGAGTGGTAATTGCGGTGCCGGGCGGAATAACCGATGTTGAACGCCAGGCGGTGATAGATAGTGCCGAACGTGCAGGTGCACGCAAAGTCTATCTGGTCGATGAACCAATGGCGGCGGGAATCGGAGCCAACCTGCCAATCGCAGAGCCCACCGCCTCGATGATTGTCGATATCGGTGGAGGAACGACCGAAGTGGCCATAATGAGCCTGGCCGATATCGCCGCCTCCGAATCAATCCGTATAGGCGGTGACGATATGGACGAAGCAGTGATAAACCATCTTAAGAGAACTTATAACCTGCTCATCGGCGAGGCAAGGGCTGAAAAAGTCAAGATACAAATCGGCTCGGCGGTTCCGCTCAGTGAGGAAATGACGATGGAAGTGGCCGGCAGAGATACCATTTCCGGCATGCCGAGAAAAATCATTATAACGAGTGAGGAAATCCGTGAGGCCCTGCGTGGCCCTATCGCTATGATTATAGATGCGGTTGCGGCAACGCTGGAAAAGGCCGAGCCGGAATTGTCCGCCGACCTGATTGACAACGGCATACATATCTGCGGAGGCGGCTCACTGTTGCGGGGAATGGATAAAGCATTGGCAAATGCGACCGGCTTAGTTGTCAAAAGAGTCGAGGACCCCCTCAGTTCGGTAGCCCATGGTACCAGCGTGTACATGGAAAATCTGGAGCTGTGGAAGGATACAATGAACCATAAGGAGTATGGATGGGAATAATTCGAAGAGAAAGATGACACAGATTGAAAACACAGATTTCCACAGATTTAATCTGTGCAATCCGTATAAATCCGCGTAATCTGTGGATACGCAGTACGACTATGGCGAAGAACGCGACCAAAATCTCCGGGCGAATGTTATTTACCTGGTTTATGTTAGCCGGGCTTATTTTCCTCTTTGCTCCGCAGGAGCTGACAAATAAATTCCAGTTCACATTTGTTCGCATTCTTCGCCGGCCTTTAAGTATCGGCAGAAACATTTCGCTTTCCGCATCTCGATTGATAGCATCGGAACAGCACCCGCCCACAAACCTCGTCAGCAGCGAAAGATACAACAGGCTCCATAACCATCTTGCCAACGTTACAGAATGGTTAAAACAAGAACGTCAAAAGGTTGAAAAGCTGTCAGGACTGCGAGATAGACCTGTTTGGAAAGGTGTGGATTTTGTGTTAGCTGATGTCATTGCGGCCTCTGTTAACGAATTGCGTTGCGAGCTTGTTATCAACCGCGGCCAAAAAGACGGCTTGGCTATGAACCAATTCGTCCTGGCCAATGAGAGCATCATCGGAACCATATCCAAAGTGGACACGCGCACAGCTCAGGTCAGATTAATTACCGACCCGGCATCCAAAATAGCAGTAAAAATAGCAAAATTGAATATGGACAGGATAATGCAGGGCAACGGCAACAACTCTACCAAGGTCCATCTGGTCTCGACAAAGTACAAAATCAAAATTGGCGACATCGTTTACGCCCAGAAAAGGCCCGGATTTCTGGGTACGCCTGTGATTGTAGGAACGGTAGCCCAATGCAAAAGTAATGACGAGAATCCCCTGCTCTGGGATATAACGGTTAAGCCTGCCTGTGATATAGAGAGTCTGACCGATGTAGCTATTATCGTAATGAACCCACGGTAGGGGGCAGGCCTATGTGGCCTGCCCAGGGCAACGCTCCGTCGCCAAAGCTATGGAGCGTCGGCGACCACATCGGGTTGCCCCTACGATTGATTCTCCGGCATCCAATCCTCCTGCTTGTGCAGATTCTATTGCAATACTGATGTGCTTCGTGTAGAATAATTTTTCTGATGCACGCGATATGTTTTTTCAGAAATGGCATCGGGCAATAGACGTTCAATAGAGGTGCCGGAATTACCGGGGTGTAGCTCAGCTTGGCTAGAGCGCCTGCTTTGGGAGCAGGAGGCCGTAGGTTCGAATCCTATCACCCCGAGTTGAGAGGACGGTGGCTGTTTTCTGCCAGGATTGAGAACGGTAACCTATAGTCTCCACAAAGGTTTACGTCTTCAAGCTGTAAGTTCGAAAACACCGAATCAACAATCTGGCGTCTTTGGGGCGGTGGAAACGTAACGTATTGTTCTGCAAGATGTTGTGCGAGTTCGATAATTTTTGCTGCATCACGGCCATTTTCCTGTTTTCCTGCTTTTGTCTGTTCAATCCGTTGTTGCAACAGGGCCACCTCATGCTGTTTTTGCCTCGCTAGCTGCATAAATCCTTCTGCGAGATTATCCTCGGTTTGGGCAGCCTTCAGCAAGAGAGCGTCTAAGGTAGCTTGTGTTTCGGAGGACCTTCGTTTCAATCTACCCAACTCATTCTGCATGTCTGCCAGATCTCCGGTCAACACGCGATCCAGATACGCCATCGCCCAATCGCAGACTTCTTTCGGTAACGTGAGTTTTTCCAGCATGGCGACGATCTGAGATTCGATTACCTCTTCACGTACCCAAGCAGGTTCAACGGAGTGTTTGCGATACCGTAGTTGCGAGCACCTGTAGTATGTGTACCGCTGTTTATGCAATTCGGCAGTAATGCTATAGCCACAATAGGCACATTTGATAAGTCCATGTCCATATGTGAATCGACGCTGCTCGCAGTGCTTGGCATTATTGTGACCATTCAATATTTGCTGTACTCGTTCCCAAGTGCGTTGCTCGACAAGATGCTCATGCTTGCCTTCGTAGATCTGTCCACGCCAGAGGATTTTGCCAATGTAAAACGGATGGCGCAATAATCTCGCCAGATAGGAACGCGTCCATCGTTGTGTCCTTGGGGAAAAGTACATGCCGCGTAGGAAAAGCTCTTCTCGAAGTGTGTCGATAGTATACTTGCCTGATGACATCAACTTGAAGATCGTGCGGACAGTGTCGGCCTTCTGCGCATCTGGGACCGGCAATTTGGAACCATTGGAATCCTGGCCCATGCAATAACCATACGGGGGTCTATGAGGATACTCTCCAGCCTCGACCTTGCTGCGGAAGCCTTTATTGATCTCTTCCTTGAGATTGTCTGTGTACCACCGTGCCACAACACCCATTACGCCTATGCCTAAGCGGCCAGCTGCATTCTGTGGGAATTCCTGACTGGAAAAGAATACTTTCTTATCCTTTTTTGTCTCCAGGCGCTCAAGTATAGCCAAATCAGTCAGGTTGCGGCAGGCTCGGTCGACTTTATGAAATACCACGCCGTTGATTGTAGGATCGCTACAAATGCGATTGACAATCTCGCGAAATCGTTGCCTTTCTTTTTGCTTGGAAGCGGTTTCGACATACTGAACGGTCTCGACTATTTCATGTCCTTTTCGCTCTGCCCATTCACGGTTAGCTTGGTCCTGGGCTTCAAGGCTGTAGCCTTCGCTCTGCTCGCGTGATGAGACTCGGCAAACACTAAGTACTCTTAGTAGTCGATTCTTTTTCTTCATGATAATTATCCTTTCATCCTGGCCAAAGCCCAAAGAAATCGGCCGAAATCCTCGATAATCTGATCGGCCTCTTCTTCAGAAATTGGTCTACCTGCCACCTTGGACCATACACGCTGAGTGTACTTCCGAAATGCTAACACATTGCTCGGGTCGGGCGCAAGTAAATTCTTCTGATTTTTTTGAGAACCATAAATGAATTTTTCAGGAGTTCTGTTCATACTAAACAAATTGACTCCAAACAATTAGGCTGATGCGAGTCACAAGTGCAGGCAAAATCGAATGCCAGTTTAAAGTGTTCCAGCATAAGAATAGAGTTGTTAGAGACGTCGATTCTTACATAGCCTGTTGGAGTGACTCATTTGGAATGACACACGGAGAAGGGGCAACACTGCCTACGGATGTGCTCGGTGCTGAGTTCACCGGATCCTGTAGCCATTTCTGTAGACGCTCACGGCAATCAATTGATCCGGCCTTTAATTATGACTGCTGTGGCGTCCGTTGTGACGGAGGGAATTGCTGCTCGTGGGCGTGAATCTTGGTCGCTGGACAAACAACAAGGAGTGCTTTCGAGACCTACAGGGGCCAAGTAGTGGATTCATAGAGCTGACGTCGGGCTGCCTTGACATCTGTATCATCGATAATGTCGTTTGCAAGGCAGGCCAATAGGTTTGCCAGGATGTCGGGCTTCAGCCAGGCCCGAGAACTCGGTGTGCAACGTTCATCGTTCCTCTCGCTAAGTTTGACGAGAC
>JBGVTO010000261.1:0-7029 GCA_041862635.1 Phycisphaerae bacterium
TCATCTTGCTTCTTAAGATAGCACATACCCTGTCGATACATTGCCTGGGCGATGTGAGACCTCTGAGCGGAGCTGTCTGCGATTACCTGCCCATAGATTCTGATAGCCGCATCAAGGTCACCGTCAATCTGCTCGGCGTACAGTCCTTCCTGCAGCAGAACACTTGCAGATTTGGCTCCGCTGCTTCGATTTGCGAAGCAAGCCGGCGGGACGATGGAGCTAAGCAAGCCCACCGCCAGCAAAAAGATGATTGTGATGTTCTTAAACCTTTCCATAATCGTGCTCCTTTCAAATAGATTAATAAAAAATGGTTAATTTAACAAGAACAATTATGACAACCAAGTGTTACCGTTTTGTTACGGTTTTGTACTTTTTTCGTTATTTTTTCACGTATTGCAGAATGGAAATCCGAAAAGCAAGTGCACTTTTGAGCCGAATAAGATAATATTTTAATACGCTTGTTCTTGAACCCGCACCAATCGGTCTGCTCAATTGGTACGGAACGAACTTCGAGCGAAATCTTTCGTCAGATAAGAATAATGTTAGGTTCACTTCGGAAATTATCAAGTCAGGATATTGGTGGTGCGTTGTTTGCAGCTCTCGAAAAATATCGGCCCTGTTCCCTGTTACTATGGCTACGCCAAAAGCCGGAGCACCTCCCGATCCTGCTCAGCCCTGGCTGACCGAACGCGAATAATCCGCCCAAGGCGGACCGCTTTAGCCCTATAATGCTGATGCACACGCGTCTGACAGGTGCGTTGCAATCCAAAAAACAAATACTTTTTTAACAAAAAGCTTCGTTTTGCAGTTAGCCCCGTTAGAAAACAAAAATCCCGATACAATCGGGATAGTAATCCTTCTGTCGATTTATTTCTAACGGGGTTAAGCTTGATTTTTCCATCTACGATATTTAAGATATGTAATCTGCTTGACTTACGTGAGCTGAAACGAGCTCTGAGCCAGCCGATGGATAATTCATAAATGGTGATAACAAATATGCGCAAGCCAATCATGTATCTTGCCCGCCGTAGCTCGCTTGGTGGAGCAAAGTCGCGACAGGTTATGGGCATTATCGTAGTAGCTGTTGTCGTGGTCATACTAATTGCTCTCTACGTGCCCGGGCCTCGGATAGAGAATATATTAGCACTTTATCGGGATGATACCGAATACAATGGCTTAACGATTAGTTACCCTCTTAATGAGACGCTTTTTCCACCGGAAATTGTGTCCCCTACATTTCATTGGGAAGATGCTAACTCGACTTCTGACACCTGGCTTATAACCATCAAGTTCCAGGACGACCAGGGTCGTATGAATCCCGTTAGAAATTCCAAAAGGGGTGAGAATGCCGGCCAAAAAGCGAAGATTTCTAACGGGATGAATTTCCTCGTCCGGGAAACCCGGTGGACGCCCAAGACGAAACATTGGGAAACCATAAAAAAACGCTCCCTGGAAAAGCAGGCAATAGTTACTATCCTGGGCGTTAATCGCTGGAACCGGGGAAAAATCCTCTCGGCGGGCAAAATCTCAATCAAAACATCCAAAGACCAGGTTGGAGCACCACTGTTTTATCGGGAAGTGAATCTGCCCTTTATTGAAGCCGTCAAGGACCCCTCGCAAATCCGGTGGCGTTTTGGCACCATCTCTTCGCCGAAACAGCCTCCGATTGTCCTTGATAAAGTGCCGGTTTGTGGAAACTGCCATTCCTTTTCCGCCGATGGCAAAGTCCTCGCAATGGATGTGGATTATGCCAACAGTAAAGGCTCATACGTTATCACACGCACCGCAGAGCAAATGCTTCTTGCCACCAGTGATATCATAACGTGGGATGATTACAGGAAGCAAGACGGGGAGCAGACCTTCGGACTGCTTTCTCAGGTCTCTCCGGACGGCAGGTTTGTCGTCAGTACGGTAAAGGACAAATCCGTTTTTGTTCCGATGCCGCCTCTGGCCTTCTCTCAATTATTTTTCCCCGTCAAAGGCATCTTGTGCATATATGACACACAAACACGTACTTTCCGGTCATTGCCGGGAGCGGATGACCCACAATACGTCCAGAGCAACCCGGCCTGGAGCCCCGATGGCAAATACATCGTTTTCGCCAGAGCCAAAGCGTACGACCTCAAGCATACCGAGGGCAAGGGCAAGGTGCTTCTGACCCGCGAAGAGTGCAGGGAATTCACCGAAGACGGAAAGCCGTTTTTGTTCGACTTATACAGGATTCCGTTTAATGACGGAAAAGGCGGCAAGCCTGAACCGATCAAAGGCGCTTCGGCCAACGGCATGAGCAACTTCTTTGCAAAGTATTCGCCCGATGGCAAATGGATTGTCTTCTGCAAAGCCAAAAGTTATATGCTCCTTCAGCCCGATAGTGAGCTTTATATCATACCGGCCGAAGGAGGCAAGCCCAGAAGACTGCGGGCCAACACAACCAGGATGAACTCCTGGCATAGCTTCTCTCCAAACGGCAAATGGCTGGTATTCTCTTCAAAAGCAAATTCAGCTTATACCCAGCTTTTCCTCACCCACATCGACGAAGAGGGACAAAGTACACCTGCGGTTCTGTTATCGCACTTTACCTCCCCCGACCGGGCCGCCAACATACCTGAGTTTATCAATACTAAGCCCTACGCCATCAGGAAAATCCACGAGAAATTCCTGAACGATTATTCTTTTGTAAGGGCCGGAAATGAGTTCTTCAAAGCCGGCGACACGGATAACGCGATACAGGAGTACAAAAACGCACTGGAGCTAAATCCGAACAACGCCGAAGCGCACCTCAAGCTCGGGTTTCTTTTCTATAACGTCAAGCAAATGCATAAGGAGGGAATGGAACATTATTATAAGGCCATACAGCTTAATCCGGATGACCCCCGCATACATCACGATTTAGGTATGGCGCTGCTGCACCAGAGAAAATTCGACGAGGCCGTCAAGCATCTATCGGAGGCTTTACGACGTATGCCGGATGGCCTCGATAAACAGTACAACGCTGTGAATATGCACCATAATCTTGGCCGGGCGCTGTTTTACACGGGAAAGTCAAAACAAGCTTTGGTCAATTTCTCCGAGGCTCTACGCCTTGACCCGGATAATGCCGAAACTCACTATCACCTAGCCTTAGTGCTGGCTGAGCAGCGAGACCTCGACCAGGCCCTCAGGCATTACTCTATAGCTGTACGACTAAAGCCGGGTGTTGACACATCGCCGATGCTGCATTACTTGCTGGCAATGAACTACGGGGAGGCACGCCAATTCCGCCAGGCCTCTCTGTTTGCCCAAAAGGCGCTCGACCTCGCCCGGGCCGCGGGAGACCAAAATTTCGCTCAGGAAATCAAAAAATGGCTCGAACTTTTCAAACAGCAAAGCGATCCTCCCCAATAAAACAATAACGAGTATAGTGCTCTCGATTGAAAATTCCCGTTTGTTCCCGAACGTAGGGGCAACCCCATGTGGTTGCCCTAATGCGTTGTTATTTCCAGGGATAGAAAAGGTAGGGTGTGCACTGCACACCGTCTGGCTGGAGTTTACTCCCGATGTTAGCTTACTTGCTTTTCTGCCGGGGGTCGGGGGTTTACTCTAATGGGGCCTGCCCCCTTGTTTAGAGTGCTTTATACTCTAAGGGGGTCATTCCGAAGCCCCTGCGTTTTGCTTCGCTTTTACGAAGCAGCAGGGGGCGCAATCCTGATTCCCTGTTTTCCTGATAACCTCCAACCTGATTTCCTGTTCACCTGATAACCTATTTAACTACTCACTAATTAACCAATTAACCCAAAAAACCCCTTGCCTTTCCCCTCGCTTTGTGTTATTTTACTTCCCTAAAGGCGTGAGGCGGACATCTTGAAGTGTGCAGCGAGATTAGAGACCTGTCCTGAGTGTAATCAAAGGATACGAAATTCTTTGACGGGAATTGCGGGTTTGGGTGCCTCGCCAGCACGCTTTCGGTTAGCTAACTTGGTCGCAGTTTAGTGCGAGAGAGTTGTCGTTAAATCAATTGATTTAGACGCGGATTTACACTGATTTCGATTAGTGAGGATTAAATCTTGTAGTTTCTGCTGGAATAGTTAGAATTGGTAGATCAATTGGAAGAAGAGAGAATTGCTGGTGATTTGCCACCGAGGTTTTTGGTCCAAGGGAGCTTCCTTTCAGTTGCATTTATGCTGGCGAACTCCTTGGCAAATACTGCAAGCTCTTTATAATAGTATTCAAACCACGAAATTTGGCCTTAGTATTGCGCCTTTTTGCGCACAAACTAGAATTTTATGTGGATTAGTCTTTATTTTGAACCGCTTTTTTGCTAAAATATAGTATAGTCTACACGGAATTATTCTGATTCCGTCAGGAAACAAAAAGTATGAACGAAGAAGAACTCAAAAATCCGCCTATTATCGAAGCTTTAGTAGAAGTGAAGTGGGCCTTGACAAAGACCTCTGGGCTTAAGCCTATTGACCCGCACTACCAATTCCTACTTGGGAGTTTCTATGAGCGCATAAAAAAACAGTATCCTTTTCACCAACCTCTTCCGACGTCGTCAATTCCTGATGAGTTCACCGGCTCCGTTGTGAAACATCGGTTCCGCGTCGAAAAAGACAAGTGGCCATTGATTCAAATTGGACCTGGAGTTATGACTGTTAATGAAACAGAAAAGTACACAACTTTCGAAAAATTCAAGCCTCTTGCGGTTAGGGCTATAAATGATTTATTCGAGGCTCATCCTAAGAGAGAGGATCTAGAAATCACAAGTTTGTTACTAAGATATATAGATGCTAAAGAGATAGACTATTCCCAAAATAATATTTGCAACTTCATAAGTGAGAAAATGCATGTTCCTATCGAATTGCCCGATTTTCTTTTCCAAGATGGGAGGTTGGAGGATACACCCACCAGCTTCTCTTGGCGAACGTCTTTGCGATGTAACAATCCAGAAGGGATGGCAACCTTATTATTCTCTACGGGAACTCGGGCTGGAAAACCAGCGCTGATATGGGAAGAAATGCTTAAGTCAAAAGATGCCGATATTGATGATATGCCCGTCAAATTCGAGGCGTGGATAGATTCGGCTCACGAGATAGTCCATACTTGGTTTGATAAACTCATAGAAGGTGATTTGAAAGAGGAGTTTCAAAAAGATGAGTCATGAAAATGGCACTACAGATTTGAAAAGGGATGAGTCACCGCTTACATCCCCGGCAAGCGACGTTCAAGAGGATATTACTTCTGAGACACTTGCAGAGCTGGAAATAAGTTCCAAAGACGTCTATGAACCTCATTCATGTTCAAGTGTTCTTGGTTCCTCAGACCCTATGTCTGAAAAACCGGAGAGCCATAGTGTAGTTCTTAACACTTACGCAGTAGCAAGGAGATACAAAATAACATTAGCCCAAGCTCGCAGAATGGCGCTTAACGCTGCCAAAAGGGCTGAACGACGTCGTGTGCGTGCTCTGGAAAAGGAAGCCGAAATAGAACATTCGGCGGGGAACATAGAGTGATTTATGATTACCCTGACAATTTATGATTACCCGGACAATAGTGAGGCCATCCGGCAGGGCGATATTTTTTTAGGAATTCCCAAGGTCGAAATAGAATTTGCTTCAGGTCTGCCTATACCTACTGCTGAATCGGAAGTGGAAACAATACCTTGGGAAGACATTGTAAAAAAGGGTGTCTCTGAAACCGCCGTTCTACCCGTTCTACCGGTTCCTGCCATCGTGGCAAGCCAAGATTGTGATGCTCGTTGGGGCGACTCAATCACACTCTGTGAAATCAGAGAGTTCTCCGAGATTGAGAAAGATGCCGCTATGGCCAAATCTGCTAGGATGATCAAGATTATAACAAGACAAGCTCGCTGGAAATTGAAGTGGTTTTATCTGCCTCCTGACGAAACAATAGGATTTGATAAAAGAATGGGCGTTGATTTCTTTAGTACCATGCGTGTTCCGCGCGAAGACCTTGAGAAACTGATTGAGCTGCGCAAAGCTCGCCTCAAGCCAGTCGCATGTGACCACTTTAGAGAGCGAATAGCGCATTTTTATCGACGATACGCTTACAATGAATGGTATCCCCTTAATAAGGAGGAGATGGGAATTTATTCAAAAGACCACACAGTGGAGCCTTCTGACTTTTACGACTGGCAAAAGTAATATTCAGGACCACTTCGATTGGTTGCCTGTGTTGCCCTTTGTGCCTTCGATATCTTTTTGAAAAATTATTGACGGAGCTAATCCATGCTAAAAAACCGTTTATACCGCGTTGACAATTTAGAAGTATTGGCTACTATGGAGAAAGAGAGCGTTGACCTTATCTATATTGACCCGCCTTTCTTTATCAATAGGCTAAACAACGTTGTACGATGCTCAGGATGGCCCAAAAAAGTGCTTTTTTATTCGTTTTTTTGTTGACTTTTTTTGAAACTATGTTAAAATACCCGTATGTTAGCCAGCAGGCTAACATAAACCGCCAGCAGGCGAAGATAACCGCTAGAAAGCCCAGCCAAGCTTGTCCCCGAATGTCGTAGTCGGGGATCCAGATTAACCAACAAACAATATCCAATAATCAATAAGAAAGGGGATAGTGCGGAGCGGAAATCAGCACAACAGGGAATCAGAAAGGGATCGCCCTGATAACCTGATGTTCTGATAATCACTTCCTGATAACCCGGTAACCCGATGACCTATACGCAATACACAATACGCTATACGCTATACGAGAATCGAGAATCCAGTTATTTACGTGCCTATAAGGCACCTCTACATCTATCGAGAACCCTCTACAAATCAGCTACTTTTTATGCAAAACAAACCCAATCTTGTCCGCCGTAGGCGGATTGCAAATGTCTATGATACAATGACTTATGAAAATAAATCCAATCGGACACTTGGTGAAAACAAACCCAATTCAAACCCAAACAAACCCAATCTTGTCCGCCGTAGGCGGATTGCAAATGTCTATGATACAATGACTTATGAAAATAATTCCGATTGGACACTTGGTGAAAACAAACCCAATTCAAACCCAAACAAACCCAATCTT
>JBGVTO010000262.1:0-13586 GCA_041862635.1 Phycisphaerae bacterium
CGTGGTTTTACTGAGATTCTCTTAGAAGATGTCGAATCAAAGTTTTGGGATTACGCCCTTGCTCAAAGGCAAATCGAAATCTATACCAACTCACTCAATCTCGCCGAACAGCAGATGGGCGAGGTTCAGGAACGAATCAATATTGGACAGCTCGCCGAGACCGAGCTGGCTGCTGCACAGGCCGAGGTCGCACTCAGACGGGAAAACCTCATAAATGCAAGAAGTGACCTTGCCAAGGAACGTTTGAATCTGCTGCGGCTGCTGAACCCGTCAGAGAATGTTAATTGGAACAGGGACATCATTCTTGAATACCAGACTTCGCTGCCCAGCGTTGAACTTGACAATGTCGAACAGCACGTCCAGGTTGCGCTGAAGATGCGCCCGGACTTGAATCAGGCCCGACTACAGATACAACAAGGGGAGCTGGAAGTGATAAAAACCAAAAACGGGCTGCTTCCTAAGATGGATTTCTTTATTGCTTTTGGCAAGACAGGCTATGCGAATACCTTCAATCGTTCCACAAATAATATATTCGATGATAGTTATGATGTTACCGGCGGACTTGTGTTCGAATATCCTCCGATAAGTCGAGGCGCTCGTGCCCGACATAGTCGGGCTATTATCAGCAGGCAGCAGTTACTCGAAGCCTTAAAAAATCTCACCCAGCTTGTACAGGTCGACGTCCGCTCTGCTTACATTGAGGCGACTCGCGCACGCGAACAAATTACCGCAACGGCCGCTACTCGTAATTTCCAGGAAGAAAAACTCCGCACCGAAACCGAAAAGTTCCGGGTGGGCAAATCCACTTCATTGCTCGTTGCCCAGGCCCAGAGGGACCTTCTTGCCAGTCAGATTGCCGAGATACAGGCCTTCGCTAATTATCTAAAGGCTCTGGTTGCTCTTTACAGAATGGAAGGCTCGCTGTTGCAACGCCGGGGCATTTCGGCACCGGGCAAAAAACCCATCAGTCTCGACTGCGAAAAATAACACGATTATGGTCTAATTATCTCCGGAGCTATTGTAGGGACTTTTTTATCAGGAGATGTTTTGAGCGATTCCTTTCTTGCGGGATGATTATATTCTTTAAGCCCAAAATAAGCCCTGGAGACTAATTTTCAATAATATCTCTCGATCTATTAGAAGAAGTGAAGGGCCCTTGTAGCGTTGTAGTGCAGGAACATTAATTGTGGATGATAATCGCTTGGCACCTTCCGCAGTTTGTAGCGCTTGTGCTCTACATCTTCTTGTGTTTCTGCGGTGCGCAAATCGCGTTCGTCCGGTCTTCGATTTAAAATTGCTATATGAGAGGGATTTAAATAATAGTGTCTGTCCCGAATAACGACTGTCCCAGATAGCACTAAGAATTAACCTTTTTTCCTTCATATCTTTACTTGAACCCAGCCCATCTGATGGGCGGGGTGAACACAAAGCTGAACACCTCAAAACTGATACATAGAATGGGCGGCAGGTCACAACTTGTTTCTTTCATATTGACTTTGTCTGTCGTAAATATATAATGTTCTATGCTTTGTATAATCGAGCAAAGTGTTTCTGATAGTTTCGAGGAATTTAATATGTGGCGGAGAATTCTCCATTTCTTTCGTAAGTCGGCAGAGAGCGACAACCTCCTGGCCGAGTTCGAAGACACTCTAATGCTCGTAGTTGATCCTGAGCAGCTAACCAATAATTTGCTTAGCAAACTTAGGGAGCTGATAAGTGTGGAAAAAGCCTTTGTATATCTTGTAAATCAGAGTGAGTCGTCTCGAACTTTCTCTCTGGTGGATAAGGTCTCTGAACCCAGCCCCACCGAGGCCCGCCCATCGGATGGGCTGGCCGAGGGGCGGGGTGAAGGCGCATCCCGGTTGCCGGATCTCACCATTAATAGCAGAATAGCACAATGGTTCCGTGCAAATCGTCAAATCTTATTTTTTAAGGGAGACAAAGAGGTGATACACTATTTGAGCTCAGAACTTCAACCGTTTTTGGATTTGTCTGTTAATCTGGCTTTCCCTCTTATTTCGATGGATAGATTAATCGGCATAGTGTTTCTGCATATAAGTCAGGAGCCGCTGAATAAGATTCAGATTGCAAATTTGCAGGTGCTCGGCAAACAGGCTGGTTTAGCGTTTGAAAATGCCCTTCTTTTCAAGGAGCGCTTACGCCAGAATGAACGAATGTTCCGCGCCGAGCAATTAGCCACAATGGGCCAGTTTGCTGCGGGGATCGCACACGAGCTTCGAAATCCCCTGACGGCGATTCGAAGCACGATACAGTACCTTGCGAGCGATTTTGCTGGAGACACGGACCAAAGGAAACTCGCTAATGACATATTGGATGAAGTCGATAGGCTCAATAATATTGTGGGTAATCTACTTTCGCTTGCCCAGCCTGCCGAGAGTAACCCGGAAGAGATAGATATTCCTCAAGAAATCGAACACTGCCTGAATTTCATTAAGGCTAAAGCTAAAAGTCAGAATGTCAAGTTACAAACAGATTTCGAGAACAACCTCCCAAAGCTTACCTTCGACCCGGCCGAGTTACGTCAACTGCTTTTGAATGTCGTGATGAATGCGCTGCAAGCTATGCCCAAAGGTGGAACACTCTCAATCAAAACTAATCAGTTGACGAAAGGGGGCCCTGGCTATACCTCAGGCTTCAACAGACTGTTGATACGGGTTGAAGATGAAGGAGCCGGAATAGCCTCTAACCTGCATGACAAGGTTTTTGAGCCTTTTTTCACGACAAAAGCCGGCGGGACAGGTCTCGGACTGGCCATTTGCAACAGTATTGTCAAACGATATAATGGAGAAATCTGGGTAAGGAAAGCTAAAAGTGGCGGTACAGAAGTCAATATAGCATTGCCTGTAAGCTAAACACGGCTGTTTGGAGTCAAGTCACATGAAGAAATCCAAAGTGCTTATTATTGATGATGAAGCTGGCATATCTTCCATCTTGTCCGCACTATTAACGAAGAACGGTTACGAAGTGGAGGTTGCCAATTCCGGTGAGTCGGGGCTTGACACATATGCTCATTTTATGCCGGCCGTTATTCTGTTAGACCTTAAAATGCCGGGAATCGATGGCATAAAGGTAATGGAGATACTTAATAAGCAGCTCAACGCCGACTGCAAAATTATAATAATGACCGCACACGGGGAGGTTCGTTCTGCAGTTGAAGCAATGAAGAAGGGAGCTTTCGACTATCTCGAGAAGCCTTTTGATAACGACGAGCTTCTGGCCATAATTTCTCGGGCGGTAGAGATGGTAACACTCAAACGGAGGGTCAAGCAGCTGGAAGACCAGCTGGAAGAGACCTACCGGTTTGAAAATATAGTGGGCGTCTCGGACAAGATGAAGTCAACGTTCGCTCTCATGCGCAAATTTGCTGCCACTGACGGCACGGTATTAGTCTGCGGCCAGAGCGGTACAGGCAAAGAGTTAATAGTGCGGGCAATTCATCAGGCCGGTAAGCGTAAATCCGGGCCGTTTGTTGTAGTCAACTGTGGCGCCATACCACCGAATCTGATCGAGAGTGAGTTTTTTGGTCACGAGGCGGGTTCATTTACCGATGCCAAAGAGCTTAGGATAGGTAAATTTGAATCTGCTAACAGCGGAACACTGTTTCTTGACGAAATCAGCGAACTGACTCTTGAAGCACAAGTGAAGCTTTTGAGGGTTATCGAGGAAGGGACTTTTTCCCGTGTGGGGAGTAACATGCCCATTTCGGTCGATGTCCGGGTAATGGCAGCAACGAATCGAGACCTGGCAGCTATGGTTGAGGAAGGAAAATTCAGAGAGGACCTTTACTGGCGATTGAATGTTCTGAGCTTGAATGTTTGTTCACTGCGTCAGCGCAAAGAAGATATTCCAATACTGGTGGATTACTTCCTTGAGAGGTATGCTACACCGCTGGGAATAGAACAGCCAGCCGTTTCTGATAAAGCGATGGAATTATTGATGGCTTATGATTGGCCGGGCAACGTAAGAGAACTGCAGAATTGCATTTATAGCGCGATGACAATTGCGAGCGGCCCGACCATTGAACCTGCTGACTTACCAAGGCGAATTTACCTTGATTCGGAGCCGTTAGAAGTAACCAGTGTGATATCAGGGCGAATATCACTCGCCGAGACTGCCGCTCAGGCCACAGCGAAAGCCGAGCAGGAGGCGATTAACAAGGCCCTTTTGGAGACCGGGGGCAATCGTGAAAAGGCCGCTGAGCTGCTTGGCATCGGCAGGAAAACTCTTTACCGCAAGTTGAGACAATACGGAACAGAATAATTCACTCGTTTGATATTAGTGTGTCATTCGTGACCCAGGTGTGTCATTCATGACCCAAGTGTGTCATTGGTGACCCACCGGATACCTCAACGGCAGCATCTCTTAAAGGCATTTATCACCTCTATCTGTTTTCAACACAACGACTTGTGAAAGTTGCACAGGATCAGGCCTATTTTGGCACACCTTTTGCAAAAAACAAAACTACAGGATTGGCGAAGTAAATCAGGCACCAAGAAGTTAAATTCTGGGGATATGATATAACTTACGATAAAGAAAGGAAACACATGCTTAAGTCAATAATCAGAAAAGAAATACTTAGTAACCTTCTCAGTTACAAGTTTTCGATCATTACTATTCTTTCCACGATATTGATTCTCGTCAGCATATTCGTTATGTATGGCGATTACTGTTTGGCCCTTGATAATCATGACATCTTGCGGAAGGAATCCGGTGATAGTGTCGAAATTATTCCGCCAACACCATTGGGTATTTTCGCCAAGGGCCTGGACGAGAATCTATGCCGCCCCTGGGAATTACAGGGAATTGGAGTCGAGATCAGCAGCGAAAGACAGAAGTCGCTGAACGATCTTTTCAAGCTTTTCACAGCACCGGACCTGCTGTATGTCATCAAGGTCATACTGTCTCTTTGCGCTATGCTGTTTGCCTTCGATATAATTTGCGGCGAGAAAGAGACAGGGACACTGAGGCAGACGATAAGCAACACTGTGAAAAGGCCGATTCTGATTATCGGCAAATGGGTCGGTGGATTTATTAGCTTTATCCTGCCTTTCTTTATTGCTGTGCTTTTAGGCACAATTTTCGTTACCTTATCGCCTATGGTAGATATGAAAGGCCAGGATTGGGCAAAGCTGGGGCTGTTCCTGCTAAGCGGCGTGATCTATTTAGCCGCTTTCTTCTCCCTGGGAATATTAATCTCGTGCCTTACACATCGTTCTTCCACATCTTTGGTCATTTCTTTGTTTGTCTGGACTATTCTTGTGTTTCTCATTCCGAACCTGGGCAATATTCTGGCCCGTCAATTTGTCCAGATTCCGACGGCTCAGCAACTTGAACTAAAACGTGAACAAATCATGAATAGGGCGCGTTCTGAGATGAAACGGATTCCCAAAACTCGACCCGACTACAAAGAGCGTGAGGAAGTACTTATGCGCCGCACCATAGCAGAAGGCGATAAATTAGACGAAGATTATCGCAACCGCATCAATAGTCTGGTAAAAGTATCTCAAAGCATCACCGGATTTTCCCCGGCTCCTGCGTTTACCTTGCTGGCAACCGACATCATGGGAACTGGTGTGGCAGAAGAACGAAGGTTGAAAAAGGCGGCTCAAAACTACATAGATATCGTAGTCGAATGGTATACGGATGAGAATAGGGATAAAGGGAGCGAACCACCAGATTTCCACTATCAGCGAAGTTCGGTCAAAGAGATTTTAGGCCAGGAAGGCTTGAGCAATTGCTTAATTCTCATTTTGCTCAACGTACTGTTCTTCACAGGAGCGTATGTGACTTTCCTCCGATACGACGTGCGATAATTTTAATTAAAGGAAAAAACCATGTTAAAAACAATTATTGCAAAGGAGTTTTTGAACAATATCCTTAATTTACGGTTTATCATCGGTCTTGTTCTGTGCACCATTGTCACCATCGCTTGCATTATGATTCTGGCCCATGATTACCGGCGGGAGATGAAGGATTACAACGCCAGGATGAACTTACAGGATGAAATCCTGGACAATTATGCTAAAGCTAACCGCCATCGACTTTTAGGTATGGTTCGTACACAGAAGCCGCCGGAACGGTTTCGGCCGCTAATCATTGGCATTCCGGGCAACGAAGATTTGGGATTTTTTGATTATAACCCGCTGCCAATACTCTTTCCCCCTCTTGACTTCTTATTTATTGTGACGATTATTATGAGTTTGCTGGCGATGTTGTTTTCTTACGATGCCATAGCCGGGGAACGACAAAGCGGTACATTGAGATTAGTGATATCCAATTCCATATCCAGAACAACAATTCTCTTTGGCAAACTGGTTGGGGGCACCGCCAGCCTGCTAATACCATTTATCCTGGCGCTTCTGGTCGGCGTACTTTATGTTTCGGTAAATCCGTCAATCCAATGGGATAGCTCGGCATGGGTGGAGCTTGCCTTATTAACCGCAGCTTCAATCACTTTCATCACGTTGTTTTATCTTTTGGGGCTTATGATATCTACGTTTTCCAAATACTCGGCCATCTCGATTCTGAACTGCCTTTTTCTTTGGGTACTGCTGATTCTGGTAATTCCCAATGTATGCCCCTATATCTCCGCCCAGCTTTGTCGTATTTCTTCGATTAAACAAACCGAAAGACAGCTAGAAGAAATTAAGATTAATTCTATCAAAGCAGCAGGGGAGCGTATAAAAGAAAGTGCAAAGAAATTGAGAAGCCAATATGGCACACTATTTTCTGAATTTGAATCAATGAAATTCGGTGGTATTGGTTCCTTTTATATTTTTGGTAGAGATCTTGACCCTAAGTATCAAAAAGCAGCTCAGCAGCGAGCAAACGCTGATCCTGAGTTTAAGGCCATGATGGATGCATTCCATGAGGAGCATAAAAAGGCACGGGATGAATCTTTTCGTATCCAAAATGAATTGGGTGATAAAGTTCGGGGAGACTTGGCTACAAAAGCTGCTTTGCAAACAAAACTCGCAAAGAACCTTGCTTGCATTTCACCTTTTGCGAATTTTGTTTATGTTGCCAGAGATCTGACCGGTACAGGCCTGCGAAGCTTGGATTACTATGAACAGACTAAAGACGAATATGAACGTCAGTTACGGTCGTATGCGGAAGAGAAAATAGATGATGCGAGAAAAAAGGACCCGGCACTTGAGGACGAGTCCTTGTTAGACGTTAGCGACCGCCCGCGTTTTGTTTTCAAAGAGGAGGTGTTGAAAGACAAATTAAACGAAATACTGCCTTACTGGGGGATACTTGTTTTGTTTAATGTGGTGTTTTTTGTGGCGGCGTTTGCAGGATTCGTGCGATACGACGTGCGATAAGAAAGAAGAAATCTGCGATGATCTGGAAAATCGCTAAAAAAGAGTTTCTGCTGAACCTGATGACTTTTAAGTTTGCAATGGGAACGATACTCTGCATGGTCTTGATGGCTGTATTTGTGCCCATCTTGGCAAAGGATTACCAGCAGAGACTCAAAATTTATAATGATAACGTTGCACGTAACGAAGCCGAGCTGCGGAAAGTCAGGGTTTATAAGAATATTACACCCACCATATATCGGCCGCCTGCACTGTTGTCAGTATTCAGCGCAGGATTGGAGAAACAGCTGGGTGACTCTGCCAGAATTGAGCTGGGGAGCATTCCCGAGGTAGATGCCGCCCCAACGGGGGACAATCTCTATCTTTCCATCTTTACGGTTCTTGACGCATCCCTCATCCTTAAAATCGTGCTGAGTTTGCTTGCAATACTCATAGCTTATGATAGCATTTCTGGTGAGAAGGAGCGTGGGACGTTGAGGCTGATTCTGGCAAACAGGACAGCACGCCATCAAGTGCTATTGGGCAAGCTCCTGGCAGGAATCGTGACGTTGATTGTGCCCGCCACTATTGCCTTTGTAGTGGGGATATTGGTCGTTGAACTCTCTCCCATGGCGGATTTAACCTGGTCGGATTGGACCCGCATCGGATTGATGTACCTTGCTTCGCTGATTTTCATCTCAGCGATGTACAATATCGGCCTTTTGTTCTCCTGCCTGGCGAACAGGCCGGCCATCTCTTTAATTCTCGGCTTGTTCTTTTGGGTCGTGTGTGCTGTTGTGATTCCAAACGCAAGTGTTTACTCGGCAACCCGAATTCGACCGCTCGAGCCAAAGGTAGAGGTAGATAGTCAAATTGCATCGCTTAGAAGTGAATTAAGGAGGAAGTGGATTGACATAATGATTGCCACAGCCGGGAACCGCAACACTTCTCAGAGTGACGCTCAAGGAGCGTTTGGGAATGGCTACATCAGGAAATTCAACACAGACTGTTTCGAATGGCAGCAAGGACTACATCCCGCGATGGAACCCCTTAGAATCAGATATGCCGATAAGATATGGGAAGTAGAAAGCGGCTATCTAAAGACCATATGGAAGCAGCGACACCTTGCCGACAACCTTTCGCGAATCTCGCCGATGTTCTCGTACGAAAATGCCACATCTGTTCTGGCAGGGACGGACTTATCCAGTTTTCAGTACTTTGTCAGCAGGACGAAGGCATATAGAAACCAAATCGTAGAGTACATCCGTTCCCGAACCGACAACTTCCGTTCTTCATCCTATTGGACACCTTTCAGCAAGGAGTATGCATCGGATTACGGAGAGGGCAAAAGAGAGGCCCCCGACATTGCTGATCATCCGCGTCTTAATCTGGAGGACTTGCCTCTATGTACATACCGGCTTGACCTGGCAGAGAGCGTACGGAGAGCGATTCCGGATTTGGCACTGCTGGTCTTTGCAAATGTGCTGTTTTTTGCTTTATCTTTTGTGGCATTCATGAAGGGCGATGTGCGCTAATGCTAAATAGAATCAATTGAACCATCCTTCGGATGTGATATTGGAGATTGGAGCTATGACTCGGCGTGTTATGTTCAAGGAGATTTTAGAGAATCTTCTAAGCCTGCGTTTTGTCTTATCACTGGTCTTAGTGATATGTCTTTTTGCGGCCAGCGGTTTTGTGTTCGTGGGCAAATTTGCAGAGCAATCGGCGGACTACTGGGCAGAGACAAACAGGAACCTTTTAGCTTTGAGAGAGGAATGTTCAAATGCCCTTTACAGGGCGGCATTCTACAGACAGACAATCTGGCGAAGGCCAAAGCTGCTTTCTCTTTGCGCGGAAGGATTCGAGAAATCCCTTCCTAATTGCTTCAGGAGCGATGCATTCGCGAGTGATTTGCCGCAGGTGAAGGGCCGAGGTAATTTTGCGCTCCCTCACTTCAGCGATATCGACTGGGTGTTCATCATTTCCACAGTTCTGAGCTTTGTAGCACTGGTTCTCACCTACGACAGCATAAGCGGCGAGAGAGAAGATGGAACACTGCGCTTAATGCTGGCAAACACAATCCCAAGGTATAAGGTGCTCCTGGGTAAGTATTTTGGCGCCATGTTCACATTAGCCATACCCCTGATTGCAGGGCTGCTCGTAAGCCTAATCATAGTGATTCCTTCCGAAGATGTGGCCATCGACGCCGCTGCATGGTTGAAAATTCTCGCCGTTGCAATTTTGTCTCTGTTGTATCTTTCCATCTTTGTGTTTTTGGGTATGTTTATCTCCAGCAGGAGTGCTCATTCGTCCAATTGCATGGTACTGCTTTTAGTGGTGTGGGTCGTGCTGGTTATCCTGCTGCCCGGCGGCGGCAGGATATTCGCAGAGGTATCCTCCCAGAGCCCCACGCAGGTAGAGTTGGAAAGGCGCTTAGATGAGGTAGGGAAGGAGATTTGGGATAATAGCGAGAAATTTGGTAAGAACGCAGGCAACATGGGTCCTGATCCGAACAATCCTGGTAATAATCCACCTGCACGAGCACGTCTCAAAACTGCCTTGACAAACGCCGCAAATCAGGTTCGCGATGACCACCATAACAAAATGTTGGCCCAGGTATTTACAGGACGGAATTTCACGTGTTTTTCACCAGTTGTGATTTATCAACGTGCGTCTGAGGCGATGGCTGGTACAGGGATTAACCGTTGCGTGAACTTATATCAGCAAATTAAGCAATACCAGGCTGACCTCAAGCAATATATACGTGGCGAGGATGCTGAAGATCCCGATAGTCTCCATTTGATATTTGATGAAGAGCAATGTGCTCGTTGGTGGAAGACTATTTCTCATAAATCCGTCGACTTCGATACCGTGCCGAAGTTTCAGGAGCGAGACTTTGCGCTTGGCCAATCTCTAAAATTAGCCATCTGGGATATTGGGTTGTTGGCTCTATTTAACCTGGTCTTTTTTGCAGCGTCTTTTGTGTCATTCTTGAGATATGACGTGCGATGAGAAGAAAGGAAACTCCCCATGATTTGGAAAATTGCTAAGAAAGAGTTTCTGCTGAACCAGATGACGTTCAAGTTCGCAGTGGTAACAATCGTGGAAACCGGGACGATTGTTGGAATTTTCAACAGTCGGGACTGCCGGTCCATCAAATTGTGAAATGAGCCACCCTGCAGCAAGTTGCTGGGTATGTAAGAATTTCAATAAGGAAAAATACGTTGTTTTTTACACTGTGGCAAGCCACAGGGAGTTATCGAGTTTAAAAAGTTATTAGAGGAAAGACCATGCTTAAGTCAATAATCAGAAAAGAAATACTTAATAACCTTTTCAGTTACAAGTTTTCGATCATAATTATTCTTTCCACAATATTGATTCTCGTCAGCATATTCGTTATGTACGGAGATTACTGTCTGGCCCTGGATAATTATGAGATCTTACAGCAAGAGAGTGAAGGTACTATCGCAGTTATTCGGCCCACACCACTTTCTATTTTTGCCAAGGGATTAGATGAGAATTTGTGCCGATCCTATGGAAGTGGATTTGGTGGACAAATCAGTGTTAGCAGTAAACAGCAGTCGGTGAACGATCTGTTCAAGCTATTCACTACGCCGGACCTGCTGTATGTCGTCAAGGTCATACTGTCCCTTTGTGCGATGTTGTTTGCCTTTGACATAATTTGCGGCGAAAAAGAAGTAGGAACGCTCCGCCAATCCTTGAGCAACAGCCTGAAAAGGCCGATTCTGATTTTTGGCAAATGGGTCGGCGGATTTATTAGCTTTATCTTGCCTTTCTTCATAGCGGTACTTTTAGGCACAATTTTCGTCACCTTATCACCTATGGTAGAAATGAGCGCCCGTAATTGGGCAAAGCTTGGGTTGTTCCTCTTAAGCAGTGTGGTCTATTTAGCTGTTTTCTTTTCTTTGGGCTTGTTGATTTCCTGCCTTACGCATCATTCTTCTGCATCGCTGGTTTTTTCTCTATTTGTCTGGGCTATATTCGTCTTTCTGATTCCGAATCTTGGCAATATTCTGGCACATCAGCTTGTCCGGATTCCCACGGTTCAGCAGCTTGAATTAAGACTTGAAAAAAGCTCGATCAGACGGGATTTTGAGAAACACAGGATAGATAAATCTCAGGATAGTCGAATCGATAACCGCATCAGGGCGGAAAACGAAAAATTTATAGACGATTATCTCAACCGTCTTAATAGACTGGTAAAAGTATCTCGAAATATTACCCGAATGTCTCCGCTTACAGCATTTACCTTACTGGCAACCGATGCAATGGGAACAGGCGTGGCAGAAGAGCGCAGGTTAAAAAGGGCGATTTTGCAACACAGGGACATTTTAAGGGACTGGGATGATGAAAAGGGCGATCGTCCGGTTTTTAGTTACCGGCGCAGCTCAGTCAAAGAGGTTTTAGGCCGGGGAGGCCTGGGCAATTTTTTAATTCTCATTTTATTTAACGTACTGTTTTTCGCAGGGGCGTATGTGATATTCCTGAGATATGATGTGCGCTAATTGAATTGAAGGGGAATATCGATGTTAAAAACAATCATAAAAAGAGAGTTTTTGAACAATATCATTAATTTACGGTTTATGGTGGGTCTTGTTTTGTGCGTCATTATTACCGTTGCCTGTATTATCATCCTTGCCCATGATTACCGGCAGAAAATAGAGGACTACTATCTTAGGGTAAACTTGAAGGATGAAATCCTGAGCAATTATGCTACCCGTGGTCGAATTATCGCGATGTATCCAGATCAGAAGCCTCCGGAACGGTTTCGGCCGCTCATCATTGGCATATCAGGCGACGAGAATGTGGAGTCTTTTTATGATAATCCGCTTCCGATACTCTTTCCTCCTTTTGATTTCTTATTTATTGTGACGATTATTATGAGCTTGCTGGCAATCCTATTTTCTTACGATGCTATCACCGGTGAAAAACAAAGGGGCACGTTGAGATTAGTAATATCCAATTCCATATCCAGAACAAAGGTTCTTTTGGGAAAATTTATAGGAGGCACCGCGAGCCTGCTAATACCATTCATCTTATCACTTCTGGTCGGGGCACTCTATATTTCCATGAATCCGTCTATCCACTGGGATGGTTCTGCATGGGCGGAATTTATTTTATTAACCGCAGCTTCCGTGACTTTCATCACGTTGTTTTACCTTTTGGGTCTTATGATATCTGCGTTTTCCCGATATTCTTCTACCTCGATCCTGAATTGCCTTTTCCTTTGGGTATTGTTGATTCTGGTGATTCCCAACTTATGCCCCTATATTTCCGCCCACCTTTGTCCTATTCCATCGATTAAAGAAACTAAAAGGAAGGTGTCAGAAATTAGTATTCGTTCTAAAGCAATTGCACGGGAATATATGCGAGAAAGTGTAAAAAGATTTAGAAGCCATTATGGCAAACTATGGTCTGAATTTGAATCAATGGAACTCGGAGGCATTGGTAGTTGGTATCTTGGTAGAAAAGATGCTGGCCCTGAGCATCGAGAAGCAGCCCATCAGCGAGCAGCCGCCGATCCCGAATTTAAGGCCATGATGGATGCATTCCGTGAGGAGTTTGAAAAGGTACAAAAAGAACAATTGCGTCTCCAAGGTGAACCTACTAAAAAGATTTGGAATGAACTGAAGACAAAAGCAGCTTTACAAACAAAGCTCGCCAAAAACCTGGCTTGCATTTCACCTTTTGCAAATTTTGTTTATGTTGCCAGAGATCTGACGGGAACGGGTTTGCGAAGTATGGAGTACTTCGTCCAGGTTCAACGCGAATATTATACGCAGTTCGATAAATATCTAGATAAACAGGTTCAGAAAGCAGAGAAAACCGACCCAACGTTTACCTGGAAGTCTTTTTTAGATTTAAGTGACCGGCCGCGTTTTGTGTTCAAAGAGGAGGCGTTGAAAGATAAATTAATTGAAGTACTGCCTTACTGGGGGATACTCGTTTTGTTTAATGTCGTGTTTTTTGTGGCGGCGTTTGCGGGGTTCATGATATACGACGTACGATAAGAAAGAAAATACGAAATTCGAATCCCGGCGTGCCGGGAAGATGCGAAATTCAGAAAGAGAGAAAAATGGAAAAAAGGCAAACCTACAGAGTTGTGTTTTTGACGGCCATCGTATTGTGCTGGTTACATTTGGGACAGGGCGATGTTCTTGCGGACAAGAAGCTTGGCCCTTCACTTTTGCAGATTGAACAACGCCTTGAAGAAGAAACTAAAACGGGTCCTTCGGAGCCTAA
>JBGVTO010000263.1:0-3090 GCA_041862635.1 Phycisphaerae bacterium
GCTATCTTGAAAACATGGTGGCTTGAGGTAATTATTGCCGATATCATAATATTGATAATGCATATGACTTTTCGATCTTGGTTATTTGTTGGTTGTATTCAGGAAATTAAAGATATAAATGTCAAGCAATCAGTGCAATCATCCTGTATTTTTATTGGAATAGTTACCGCAGGATTCATTTATGTCCCTGCTATTTTGGTGATAATAGTCAAATGGCTGTTTGGGGTAGGATAGATTTTTTGAGAATTGCCACAAAGCCGCTTAATTTTTTTGTGGTCTTGACAAGTAAAAATGGCCGGAGATATGAATTTTTGTACCTTTCTACAAACTATCCCTGTCTTACATCTTGGATAGGTGCCCCAAGAATTTTTGGCTGTACAGAAAGGCTCGTAATGGGATGGTCGCCCCGAGCTAATCGAATTTCGAAGCTTTTTTAAGCAAAAACTTGGTTGAGGACGCCAAAAAAGTAGTGAAATCTGAACGAGATTCTGGTATCATGGGTTGTTAAGCGTGCAGGAGTCTTTAATTGCAGTTGATATGGGAAATCTTATATTGAAGAGAGAGTAGGGACGGCGTTGATGTGCGCTGGCTTGAAGTAGATTGTCATTTGGGATGTTACTTACAGAACTCCATTGGTGTTGTATGCGGAAGAGGAGGATATTATATTATGAAGTTGACTCTGCTTCCAAGCTTGGAATGATTCCAAAGGTACAGATGTTTGAAAAGGAGAATAGAGGTCTGATGGAGACTTTTGCTTCGCTGTAGAGATTCTTGTATTCCAATTAACAACGTCTATTTGATTCTCGGAGGAAGGCTATTATGGGCAGACAAATAACTTTTTTGATTGTTCTTGGGCTTGCGGTCGGGATGACGTCGGCCCAGGCCAGCTTGATTCACCACTGGAAACTCGACGAGGATACGGCCGCTGGAGACACCATCGCGGCAGATTCCATCGGAGGCCTAAGCGGGACCATCCAGGGCGCCCAGTCGGTCCCGGGAAAACTCGGTAATGCGCTCAACTTCGACGGCTCGGATGACGTGGTTACCATTCTCGATTTCGTCCCGCCTCGGCAAGGCACAATCGTGTTCTGGATAGACCCGGGATTTGCCACCTCTAAGCAGCGAGTCTTCGGCGCAGGGGGCGACTATGAGCTGATAGTATATAGTGATGGTCGGGTTAGGAACGAATTATTTGCCGCCGGTAGTGGAACCCTCAATAGCAGCACCGGCGCAGTCGAATCCGGGCGATGGAACCATATAGCGGTCACCTATGTCTATGATGGTGCCGGCCCAAGTACAGCGCTACAGGTTTACGTGGATGGTGAATTTGATACATCCGGCAGTGCTGGTGAGCCCATCGTTCCGTCTGACACGACGCTTCTGTTGAGCCATCGGGTAGGAGCCGCTGGCGGTGAGCATTACGGAGGTCTTCTGGACGACATCCGAATCTACGACCATATTTTGTCAGAGGCCGAAATAAAGGCTTTAGCCGTGCCACCGCGTTTTACGGCCCGTGATCCCAGCCCGCCTGATGGTGCCGTCCACGAGGATATGTGGGTGACCCTAAGCTGGTCGCCGGGGGGTCATGCGGTCTCGCACGATGTGTACTTAGGCGAGAATTTTGACGATGTGAACGACGGCGCTGAGAGCACGTTCCTGGGTAACCAGGCCGAAACGTTTTTTGTTGCCGGCTTTCCTGGATTTCCTTATCCAGACGGTCTTGTTCCCGGCACGACATACTACTGGCGAATCAACGAGGTTAATGACACCGAGCCAAATAGTCCGTGGAAGGACCTGTCTGGAGCTTTACGGTTCCCCCCAAGACCGCCTATGCACCTGACCCGGCTGATGGCGCAGAGCAGGTAGAGACGGATGTAGAGCTTAGCTGGACGGGAGGTTTCGGTTCTAAATTGCACACCGTTTACTTCGGCGATAATTTTGACGATGTGAACAACGCAACAGATGGACTCCACCAGGGAATTACGACCTATACTCCCGGCACACTTAAATTGGCCAAGACTTACTACTGGCGGGTCGATGAGTTTGATATTATCAACAGGTTTAAGGGCCACGTCTGGAGCTTTACTACTCAGGGCGCCGTCGGGAATCCGGAACCCTCGAATGGCGCTGTGGATGTAAAGCAGACACCGATTCTTACCTGGTCGCCTGGAATCTATGCCGCCTCGCATCAGTTATACTTTGGCACTGATGAAGATGCCGTTAAAAATGCCGATACCGGCTCGCCGGAGTATAAAGGCATCAGGGACCTTGGTTCTGAGACCTATGACCCCGGAATGCTTGAGTGGGATACTACCTACTACTGGCGTGTTGACGAGGTCAATAACGCCAATCCAGATAGTCCGTGGACGGGCATCCTCTGGAGCTTTACGACTGCCAACTTCCTTGTCGTGGATGATTTTGAGGAATATGATGCGGGCGAGAACCAGATATGGTTCGCATGGCATGATGGGCTTGGCTATGGCACCCCGGGTGTTGATCCCTACTTTGCCGGTAACGGGACCGGCTCGGCTGTGGGCGAGGAAAGCACTCCTTCTTACACTGAGGAAACTATCGTTCACGGAGGCAAGCAATCGATGCCTGTATTCTATGACAACAGCGTTCTCAAGTATTCAGAGGTGGAGAAGATACTGACTTATCCGTGTGACTGGACCGAGAATGGTGTTAGCACTTTATCGATTTGGTTCAGAGGCAATTCGGATAATGCTGCTGAGACATTGTATGTTGCTCTCAATGGCAGTGCAGTGGTCAATCATGATAATGCTAATGCAGCACAGATAGATAGGTGGACCGAATGGATTATCGACCTGAAGGCGTTTGCAGACCAGGGCGTGGACCTCGCCAACGTCAATACGATTGCTATTGGTCTGGGTAACAAGAACCCCGATGTATCGGGAGCAGCAGGTGGTTCAGGTACGATGTACTTTGATGATATTCGTCTGTATCGGCCACCAGAGCCAGAACCGACACCATAGTGTGATTTATTTGACCATTAAGATTGCATCGTTAATGTAAAAGGTTTACATCAATGAAGGGGCTTATATCGAATTGTTCGGTATAGGCCCCTTTTTA
>JBGVTO010000264.1:0-3936 GCA_041862635.1 Phycisphaerae bacterium
AAGCTAAAGCTCAAACGGGCATTGTCCTCATCAGACCTGGCAACAAAGCCGAACCGGAAAGTTTGCCACTTTTGGCTTAATTCCACTCCTCGCGACAGTCCAAGATTGCTCCAGGGACTGTTTGCCTGACTGACACTACAGCTTATCTTCCTCGGCTCATCAGCGGCGGCTTCAAAAAATACTGTGTAATATCGCCCCGCCTTGACAGAAATATCTCTCTGGTTAAACTGGAGGTGCCATTCGGTGTCGTCGGCCTTATCAATCTCAATACACAGCGCATCCCGGGACCGGTAGCGCCGGCGTGACATCGAAGCTTTGCACCCCGAATGCTGCTCAAGATTCCAATTTTTAGGGAGACTCGTATCTTGTACAATCGTCCGAAAGTTAATGTTGCTCAGGAGGTTTTCTCCGAGCTGCTCGGCGCCCTCGGCCCAGACCTTGTGCAGCTTCTGGTCCGAACCGTATTTTTCTTTAAGCCAGGTGTTGAATTTTTTTTGCAGAATATCTGCATAGTACGGAGGAAGTGTCTGCAGCGTGTCCTTGCTGGCCCACATAAAGAAACTGTTTTCATTAGTAATTTCGACTATAGCTACAGCAGGGTCGTCGGCGTAGCGAACCTTGCGATATGGATTGACATGTGTCAACAGTTGGCGGGCAAATTGTTTCTGAGCGTCAATTAACGCAGGCGTGAAAATGTTGGAGATTTTATCGTATTGACGGTTGGCCTTGGGCAGGCCTAAATATTCGCTGTGTGCTCGGCCGACGTGGAGGTTAATATTTACACAAATCCCATGTCGGGCAAGCTGGTCGATAAAATAGTCGAGTCTATCGAGAGCTTCCGGAGTGATGGTTTTGCCGTCCTTGGCGTTCCACAGACCGCGGGGCCACCGGGCGGTGTCCAAGTGGTGACATCGGGCGGTATTGACGCCGGCCGCAGCCAGGCGGGCAGCAACATAAGGGGCATCCTCGTGCCTGGGCAGATTCGCCCCAAACGACAAATTGACACCCCAAAGTCGGACGCGTTTTCCTCCGCGATAGAAATGTCCCCTCTCTGCTTGTAGGCGGTCGCTGTCGGTCTTGATAGGCTCAAAAGAGGTAACCGCAATCAGCGAGTCGGCATTCGGCTTTGCAGGAATTACGAAAGGAACAAAGTCCTCCGCTGCTGACATTCTGCAAACAAAAGCACAAACTATAAAGGCAAAAAACAGAATTTGTCTTGTGCACTTTTTTCTTATGCTCCTGCTCACCTTGCTATAACGTTCCTGATAAATCATAGACACCTCCTGTTTATATAGTACGCTTAATTTAGCGTACGATGATTTTTTCATCTGCGGTCGTTAGCGAAAAGCTCATAAAAAATGATACAAACTATGTTCTGTACTATCAACAGAAAAATAAACTGCGGCTGTATCAAACGATATTATTCGTTACAGAATTTATAACAGAGCTTGCATAGAGGCCTCTTAGACAATATGATTGGGGCACTAATATAACAGAAATATCAAATACGGAGAGAACAATGGCACATAAATTCATCAACCAGATCGAGCCGGGAGAGTCAATCGATGATATTTATATCATAAGAGACCCGATTTTGCGAAGCACGACGCGAGGCGATTTATACATCGCAATGTTCCTTTTGGATCGCAGCGGACAATTGAACGGGCGGATGTGGCAGGCAACAGAAACGATTTATAAGGCGCTGCCAAAACCCGGCTTTGTCCATATACAGGGTCGAAGCGAGCTTTACCAGAACAACCTGCAAATCATCATAAATAACATTAGTGTCGTCGATGCAAGCAAGGTCCACATAGATGATTTTCTTGCGCGAACGGAAAAAGACATAAAGCAGATGTTCGAGGATGTAAAAAAGATAGTAGGACGAATAAAAAATCCGCAGTTAAAGACGCTGGTCGAGGAGTTTTTAGCGGATGGTGAGCTTATGGAGAAATTCCGCGATGTGCCCGGCGGGATGAAGCTCCACCATAGTTATATCGGCGGACTGCTGGAGCACACACACAGCATGCTGCGTGTGGCTGTTGCGATATTACCGTTGTATCCCCAAGTGCAGACTGACTTGGTTTTGGCAGGGATATTTCTTCACGATATCGGCAAGACCGAAGAGCTTTCGTACGATATGGCCTTTTCATATACCGATTCGGGCCAGCTAATCGGCCATGTTGTCAAGAGCATTCTTATGATAAATCAAAAGGTCGATACGCTGAGGACAAAGGGCACACAGATTGAGCAAACGGTCCTGGACGCTCTCGGGCATATTATCCTCTCGCATCACGGCCAATATGAATTCGGCTCACCAAAGCTGCCAGCAACGGCGGAGGCCTTTATTGTCTATTATATTGACGACCTGGACGCAAAGATAAGCCAGGTAACAGCGGCGATTGACAATGAAATGGGCGATTCAAACTGGACCGCCTGGAAAAGCGCTTTGCAAACGCGGCTTTATAAGAAACGGATAGAATAACGGACAATTGATTCAGTTCGGACGAAAAAACAGCCCGGCCGAGCTCCCCCGCAAGAGTTAGCTCAGCCGGGGGGCCTTATAACTTTATTATTGTGCCGACGATGTTCACCCCGTCCCGTCTTCGACGGGCGGGGTTCACCCGCGCCCATGCCCCAGGGGCGCAGTTCACCTTCTCTGCGGTTAATATCTATATTTATCCTTTGATGATTTGGCAATATTTATATCCGCACTGTGACAACATTATGTCACAGCTTGTTAAGAAATTCATAATCGGGTGGGCTTAATTAGTATTACAACGCTGCTTAGATTTGTTTGGCATTGATAACGTTTTGTTGTATAAAACGTTATGTCAATTATATTAAATCCGAAATTCGAATATCGAAGCACGAAACAAATCCGAATTACCAAAGTTCAAATGAACAAAACATTAAGTCTGTGCCGTCAGCAGGAATTCAGTTTTTTGTTTTGAAAATTTGGATTTTTGAAATTTGGTATTGTTTCGGATTTCGTGCTTCGTGCTTCGGATTTTAGGGCCAGGTCCATTTTTTGATGTTAAGTGGCGCTGTAATATTAGATGCTCTGAGTACGGTCCCGCTCCAGAACGATTCCGGAAAATCGCCAGATTTTCTCGAACTGCTCATGGGACATCGACTTCGTACCGGCAAGGGGGTCGGCGATAGTGATTGTGTGGTCCGAGACTTCAAGGACAGCCAAACAGTGGTCCTGAAGGAATGAGTCTCTTACCATAACTAACGTGAGGCCGGCATTTCTGAGCTGCTCGATTGAATCAAAGCGACGGTACTGACATTTTAAGCCTACGGGTCCGTAGCGTCTTTGCAGAGCTGAGCTAAGGCAAGCCGGGAGTGTCCCTGCGACCGGACTGGTATGAGAAAGTATAGCTATTTCGCCCTCTTCGGCGGATAAACCCAATTTTCCAAGAGCGGTTACCGCCGCCGCAGGACCACAAGTATAATTTGTGCTTTGAAAACAGACACCCTTGGCATTAAGCCTTGTTTTAATATTTGAGAGATGGTCCTTAATCAAAGCTGGAACAAGAAAAGGCAAAACCAAGAACCAGGTTACAACCATGACCATAATGATGCAAACCAGCAGTTTTTCACATTTGCGAGGCAGACGTGACAACAGAATGGTCAGGCCCGTTGTAACAGCTAAAGATAAAATGACGAACTTGAACCGTCCGCTTGTAACCCAGCAGAACGGCCGGACAAAGTACAACGCATTATTGCACCTGACCAGGACCAGCATCACGATTAGCGCAAGGGACAGAAAATAGCCTAACAGCCAATATGGTTTTCGAAGACCCGAAAAGACCCTGCCAAGAAAAACACCCAGCACAGCTACCAGGACAACACCTGCGGTTTCAACCCACGGGTTCATCTCTATCCTCCTCAGAACTTGCACATTTTCGCGATGATTCTTCATTTTATCAAATT
>JBGVTO010000265.1:0-5998 GCA_041862635.1 Phycisphaerae bacterium
GACTCCGCTTTGCTGGAGTCCTGCGCTTGAGGCTGCCACACATTCTTTATTAATTTTATTGGGTGGCAGCCTCATCCCGATGTCGTTTATCGGGATGGGGATGGTTTTTCCCTGGCTAAACACATACTAATGAAAAGTACTACGTGCTTGGTGCTTGGTAAAAGTTTGACGGCTTTTTTTACAACCGGAAAATCCTGCCACACCAGAAAATTGGCGAATCTATCTTGTATTAAATTTGACTTTTCGTACCATTTTGGTATTGTGGACATCTAAGATATTAGTGCGAGGGATTGAACTAATTCGAGCTTTTGCGCGGAAGGAGCTTGATATGAGAGAAAAAGCGATTTACTGGAGGTTCTTAATCCTCGGCAGTCTTATGCTGTTGCATTTGGCGATAATGTTAATTGCGTTCGGCTGTAAGGAAAAAACCGAGGAACAAACCAAGCAGTTTGTATTCAATCTCGACGAAGTTTCCGTCTTCGACGTGGGCGAGATATTCCAGGATTTTCTTAGAGGTCAGAGCACTTTATGCAACAATCTGCCACGCAGGCAGGTTAAGTATACCGCGTTTAAATCAGAAAAGCCACTATATGGCTCGTTCCGCTTCACTGAGATGTCCGCAGAATTTCATGCGCCAGCCGAATACCATTTTGCGCTTGACGAGTCTGCGGGAACAGGCAAAGGATACGACCGCCTCTATTTTGACCTTAACCGTGACTTCGACCTGACAAATGACACACCTCTAACATCTCTGCAGAGCCCGCCCAAATGGGCATTACTGGATTATTCGTCCGTCGAACAGGAGGTCTGCTTCGAGAGTTTTGATTTTAGTCCAGCCGGCAGGCGTGCTATCGAAATTATGCCGCGATTGACGATTAACCAAGGTGGTCATTCCGAGTTGAGTTTCGTAGCCACAAAGGTGCGCAAGGGCCAGATAAATATTGGTGGTGTTAGATATTATGCTTTGTTGGGATATTGCTATTCCTTCGGAGAGTTGCTCGATCAAACAAGCAGGGCTTTTTATTTGATTCCGAAAATCAGCACCCAGGATTATCCTCGCTGGCCGGGTGCGAACCAGCTAAGGGCGATGCATAAAATTGGTGGAACATATTATCGCTTTTCTGCTACACCGGCAGGTGACAAACTGTCTGTGCGGCCTTATGACGGTGAGTTTGGTACATTCGAGGTTGGTGCCGGCGGACGCGACATGTATCCGGAGATGGCCGTGCAGGGTTCGCTGTGCTCCGAAGATATGGTTGTGGCTGTCGGAGAACCGAAACACGGAAGGCTGAGGTCGGTCAGAAGCTGCCGGTTACCCATCGGGGATTATTTGCCCGGAACCCTGACCATAACGTTTGGTCTTTTGCGTATCACAATTTCAAGGAACTATCACTCAGATGGCAAACTACGTGACTGGGGCGAGAGCCCTATATTCTATGGCATTAAAATTCGCAAGGATAAGCCGTTTGTCCTTGACTTCTCCAACAAGCCTGAAATGATTTTTGTTTCGCCGGCAAAGGGTCATCGGGTCAAACTGGGAGAGCAATTGCGGGTGGAAGCTGACCTGATAGATCCAAAACTGGATATTATAATCCGGCGCATCGAAGATATTACGCGAAAGCAGAAAAAAGAATACGTTACTTCCAATGGTCAAAAACGCGCCTCTAAACAACTCATGTCTCTCGGACCAAAGGTGCTTATCACGCGAGCCGATGGCGAAAAGGTCGCCGAGGGCGTGATGCCCTTCCACGAGTGCCCGTGGCGAGTACCGGTCGACCTCACACTCGATAGCAATGAAGAGACCTTCAACGTGCAGGTGCAGTACGATACGCTGGAGCTTTACGGCAAGGTAACCGCCACACGGCAGATTATAATCTATCGAGATTAAACGAACGGCTGGCGGTATAAATAAAGGTGATTTTTGGCTGTTTTTGTAATGAAAAAGACTTTGAAGCGTCTATAATCTTGAAAGAGTTAAAAAAACCAGGTGTTAAAAATGATATTTCCACAGACTGCTAAATTAAGATTCACCAGTTCTCTTATCACCATTCTGCTCTTTTTAGGAATAGGAGTTTGCCTTTGCGAAGCGCAGGAAGCTCTGGAGCAGAATTCGGCCGCGGGTGAATTAAATCTTCAGGGCGAAAATATCGAATATCTGGTTCTTATACGAAAAGATGGTCATAAGGAGATAATTAGTCGGCCTACGGGAACTGTAAAATTGCCGGTGGGTGAATATCGATTGCAACAAGTTCGTTTGAGGGGCGGATACATCTGCCGAAGCAGTCGCACCCCTGTTAGCGATTGGATAATAGTAGCCGAGAGTAAGCCGGCAGTCTTAAAGGTTGGCGGCCCTCTCAAACACTCGGTCAGAGTACAACGGCAGGGCAGGATTTTAGTGTTGAATTATGGACTTCAAGGTGTTGGGAGCGAAATCTATACCGGCGGAGACAGGAGCAAGCCGCCGACTTTTACTGTGTACAAGTGTGATAAAAAAATTGCTTCGGGTAAATTCGAGTTTGGCTGAGGCGGCACCTGCTCGTACTCGTGGCGAGTACCTTTAACTGCTTTCGGCGAATTGAAAATCATCGCTTCACAGGACACTGGCGAAATTGGACCAAAAGAAGTAGAGCCTATAATTTATAACTGGAATTGGCATCATAATATACCAGGTCTGGCATTATGGGTGGTTTTGCTCGGCACTATAATCCTGGTTAAAGCTAATCATAATCCTCATGCATTGCTTATTGTTCTGCCGTTGTTGGCAGTTAATCTGCTGTGGCTTGGGTTTGTAAGGCTTTTGAATTTTCCATCCATTGCCAGGGCGCAGTATGACCCACTTTTTGTTTCATACACAGTGGGCATTGCCGTCTTATGGCTGTTAGCTCACAAGCTCGGCAATCGCAATCGGTTTGTTACATTCCTTCTGGCTTTAATAATTATGATTGTGGTTGGCTTCGTAGGCCAGTTATCTTACAACGGCACAGGGGAAATATCTGAACAAACAACGTTGTTTTTGATTTTCCAGTCTTTAGCTTTTTTTGCTGTTTTAGTTGCTTTTGTTTTAGCTGCATTTATAACCCACAAGTTGTTCTATCATGGTTTGCTCTTTAGTTTATTACTGGGTTTTTGGACAGTTATAATTTCTATAATTGCGATACTTACTTTCACTTTAGTCATGTTTGGTTTTGAAGGCCGCCTATCAAGCAATTTGACAGATATGTTGCTGGGTGTTCTTGTTGTAGGCCTGGTGATAGGGCTTCTGTTATATGTTATTAACCTTGCCTTTATGATTTTTGGGCTGAACGTTTCTTTTTTCCGAGAGCGTTTTTTTGTGTGTTTTCAGCTAAAATCGATGCCCAAAACTACAGGGCAGGTCGACACCGACCGGCTTAGCGAGCAAAACTCAAGCCCAGAGACATCCGAAAACTACCCCTCTTCTATCTGAAAATACTTAAACAACAAGCCTTTACGAGAAGAAAATATCAACAAAAATACAAAAAATCTGTAACTTTTTACTTAAATCCACGTCTAAACTTATATAGCGAACACAAATTGGTCTCCCGGTCCGACTAAAATAATTGACCGTATTTAGAGGTTCCACAAAATGGAAAACAAAATCTATATTTGGCTCATCGTTGGAACCAGCCTGCTTATTCTTACATCACCGGCCAGAGCACAGGATGAACAGTGGCTGCAATATCGCTCAGAACGCGAGGCGTGGCGAATAGTTGGTGATATGGAACCATCGAATCCAAAAGTGGTCTCTGAGAAACCGCAGGGCATTGAACTACCCGATTTCAAATGCAATGATCCGTTTTTCGCCCGCTGGCCCACCCCTATGGTTGACAGCGGCGGTCTCTGGATGGCTTTTGACCGCAAAAGCAAGGACGGCCCACATGACTTACTGTATATGGACCTGAATGCAAACGGCAGTCTGGCTGATGAGTCTGCTCTGGAGGCGTACGAGCGAGATGAGCGCAATGCAAAGTTCGAGTCTATAAAGATACTTTTTGACGGTGAAGACGGTCCGATTACGTATCACCTGAACGTCACGTTTTATCGCTCTCGCAATCGTACATCCTTAGTTTTATGGCCAGCCGGATGGTACGAGGGGGCTATCAAAGTCGCAGGGACAAAAAAGCACTGCATGCTTATCGACCATAACGCAAACGGCACCTTTAATGATAAATCCCTTAACGCCGCCGAGTGTGACCGGATACGAATCGGCGAAAAAGGTGGTCGGGACACCCGTTATGTAGGCAACTTTATCGAGGTCGATGGTATGTTGTATCGGCCGGAGATTGCCCGCGATGGCGCATACATAAAGCTGAGTAAGGCCGAAGATGTAAAATTTGGAAACATTCGACTGCCTGAGACGATTACCGAGTTTTCCGCAGGCGGAGAGAACGGATTATTCACTCTAAAACCGGAAAAAGGGACCGGCTCACTGCCGGTGGGGAGATATCGCGTCAATTACTGGGCCATTGAACGCAAAGACGAAAAGGGCAAAAAATGGAAAATGCAAGGTGAGGGATTCTCTAATAAGGGTGATTTCAATATTACGGCGGACAAAGAAACCGAGCTTTCGATAGGTGAGCCGGTTATCTCCACCATCGAGCCGCAGAGCAGAAGTGGGACTCGCGCCTTCAGCCACAACCTCAAAGGCCGGCTCGGCGAGAGTATCGAATTAACCAGCGATGGCGTCCGGCCGCGAGCCCCGAAACTGAACATCAAGAGCAAAGACGGCACGTATGACCGAACCTTTAGCTTCGAGTATGGGTGAGGCGGCACCTGTTCCCTCTCGTGGCGAGAGCCAAAAAATGTAAAAGGACCATTTATCGCAACCGTTGACATAGGTGCTCCCTTTAAAGTACAAAGTGAACATTACACCATAGCGGCCCCGGCCATTGGGCCCGAAATTATCCAGAATCGAAATGTTTGGCTGGCGGTTGTTGTCCTGGCCATTGTAGTAGCCTATGTGATTATTCAAGTGTTCCGTACAAAGCGAACATAAGTAACTCACTAACCTAATCTTTTAAGGAATCAAAATTGATAGGCGGTAGGAGCCGCGAAGGAGAATTATTATGCGCAGAAATTGGATAACAATTTTGCCTCTGGTGCTTCTGTTCGGCATCACCGATTATTCCATCGCACAACAGGTTAAGAAAATAACTTGCACAGGCAAGGTCATGGATTCCAACGCCCAGCCGGTCAGTGGGGCCGATGTGATCTGCTACGAAGAATTCTTTGATTATGGAGAAGGTCGAATACGGTGGGAGGTGTTAGGACAAGCAAAGACTAATTCGGAAGGTAAGTTTAGCCAGGAGTTGGAAGTTGAGGACAGAGATAATATCTGGGTAGCTGCCCGAAAGGAGGGACTTTCACTGGGCTGGGCCCAAGCAGCTTATGTCTTTGGCAAACTGGAGTTTATAATTCGCCTTGGCAAACCCAGCGTTTTAGCCGGGAAAGTCGTAGATGAGACTGGCCGGGCGATTGTCAATGCCAAACTGCGCCTTTGTTTGAAAAGCGAGCAAGGAAGGCGGGGTGTTACATTCACCAAACCAGAAGATTGGTTCATGACTACAACCGACGACAAGGGTAAGTTCGGTTTTGGCATTATTCCTATTGGTGCCACCGCCGACTTTTGGGTAGAGGCTCCGGGCAGAGTCTGCTGTTGGACATTTTGGGAGACGGACCTGGTGGATGTTTTGGGAAGTCAGTTTGCCGCTGGGAGAACTGACGTTCGCATTGTCCTGGGCCCGGAAGCGAAAATCCAGGGCCGGGTTATTGAAGAGGATACAGGAAATGCCGTAGATGGGGTTCGACTGCTGGCCCGGTCGGACAGAAGATATGCGAGCTATTTTTGTGCCGACCTCACAGTGTCCGATAAAAACGGACGATTCTGCTTTAAAGGACTGCCAGCCGACGCATTCTCCCTGCAGGTCGTCCCTCCGCGCGACCGAATGGCCGATTGGGTGGGCAAAGATGTAAAGGCCAC
>JBGVTO010000266.1:0-2222 GCA_041862635.1 Phycisphaerae bacterium
GATTCGAAATCGTCCACGACAAGGAAGTTGGCTGTCGTAAAGCTCCGGACATTGCCTGTCCACGGACTGTTGGGATTGGCGTTATTGACCTCATCAATACGCCAATAGTAAGTGGTATCCCACTCAAGCTTCCCGGGGTCATAGCTCTCAGAGCCAAGGTCGCTGGTGCCTTTATACTCAGGCGAGCCGGTATCGGCATTTTTCACAGCATCTTTATCTGTTCCGAAGTATAGCTCATGCGAAGCAGCAAAAACGCTCGGAGAGAAGGTAATAATCTGTGTTTGCTTTACATCCACAGCGCCATTAGCCGGGTCCGGGTTCCCGACGGCGCCCTCAGTAGTAAAGCTCCAGACGTCGCCTTTATATGTCTCGATGGCATCAAACTCATCGACCCGCCAGTAGTAAGTCTGGGCCAATTTAAGTGTGCCGGGATCATAAGTTGCAACTCCTTGAGGAAGTCCACCAGTAGCGCTGTCCACCTCGTCGAAATTGTCGCCGAAGTACACGGTGTGTAATTTTGCACCAAAGCCTGGTGTCCAACTAAGGTTTGCATCAGGGTCTACCTGCTCGGCAGCATCAGCAGGGTCGGGGTAATAGGCGGTCTTGGGTGGAATACTAAAACTCCATACATTACCTTTCCAGGGACTATTCGGTTCGGTATCATTGACCTCATCAATCCGCCAATAATATGTTGTGCCCGGGACAAGACCATCCGGATAGGCGAAACCGGGAAAGCCTGCCACTAAATTCGTTATGTCCTGATTGCCCAGGAACGTACTTTCGGCGCCGGCGTTTACGTCTTCGAAATTGTCACCAAGGTAAACATCGTGCGAGACCGTAAAATCACCCGCCCGCCAACTGAGGCTAATCCATGTATCCTCGTGGAGGGCCCCATCCTCTGGGGTGGGGCCATATGCATACGGATATCCCTCGCCTACCATGGCAGCCTTGACTTCGTTTTCGCTCAGCACATGGTCATAGATGCGGATGTCATCGACCACTCCATCCCACAACTCAGACGCGTTGTTAACCTGTTCTCCGATGAAAGCACGGCTTAAAATTAGATTCCAATTTTTTGTCGTTGATGCTACCTCGACACCATCAGCATACAGTCTGGCTATGGCTCCATCATAGGTTAGGCAGATATGATGCCACACGTCTACTTCCCAAAAATCAGAATGTAATACATCATCACCCCCATAACCTCCACCGACAATGGTCGTGCCGTTCAGGCCTATGAAGAAGGCCTGGCTCGTAGTGGGTGTACCATAAGCTGCAATCCAACGGTAGCCAGAGCTAACTATATCGGTCTTGCCCCATCCACAAATACTGCGTTCAGCTTTACCGGAGGGCAAATCTGCCGGATTACCAAAATCAACGTAATCGCCATCGCCGTCAAGCTCAAGGGCACCACCTATTTTGCCAGCTACCCAGCTCGGGTTACCATTCAGAGTACCATGGTAGTTGTTACCGGAGCTATCGTAAACGGTCGTGTCGGAACCCTCATCAAGTCTCCAGTGTGCCACCAAACCAGATGAGGCATTACCTGCTAAGCTTAGCACTAAAGCAAAAGAAACCAAATAAACCAATTTTTTGCACATAATAGTTCTCCTGTAAAAAATTAATATTGATTAAGAAATGGAATGCGAAAATCGATATTTGCGAAGCATAAAGTTGCAGTTCCAACTTTGTGCCTTGCATAATTCCTCCTCTTGCAAAATCCCAAAGAACTGCGCCCGCCGAGTGAGTTCAAAGCCGAAGATGCCCGACTGCGCAGGCACAAGCTTCAATAATGTATTATCTATATCAAATTATACACCTTTCCGTCAAGGAAAATCCCTTGATTTTGAATCAGCAACGTTCTTGATAAAACTGCGCAAAAAACATGGAAAAAATAGCTCCATTTAAGCGAGTTGCAAAATGCCAGAATTCTTCGAAAAGTCACCTTTTTCGTGAGCTAAAAAACACCCTGATTTCCAGGTGACACGCTGTCTCCATTTTGTCACTACAAATATCAAATTTGACGATTGACGGAAGCATTGAACCTCAAATTTTGCTGAAAAATCAAAGATTTTTTCGGAATTTTTCTTTTTTTTCGGATTAAGTAGTGCGACCAGCTAAGGCTGGCGTGTTCAGAAGGAGTTAGTCTTTCCGGGGCAGAAGCCAGAGACCCCGTAGCTTGGATGGCAGGAAGGAGAGAAATCAAATGACCTGAAGCCCAT
>JBGVTO010000267.1:0-3874 GCA_041862635.1 Phycisphaerae bacterium
TTCTCCTCCAAAAAGCTACGAAGTATAAGCACATATTCAGAGCAGATTGTCAATTGTTGAAACTACGCATCATCGCTGTTTGTTCCTGAAAATAGTCTGCGCGATTGAGACAAGTTTGTCAACAAAAAATTTCCTAAAAACGAGAAAATTAAAAAGGTATAGTAGGATTTCTGCGTTTTTCGCCGAATAGAAGGGGTGACAGCGTTTAGAATGCCCTACAGTTAGAAATAGTGAGTAACAGGATGGGGTATATTTTGGTTTTTTCTGATGTGGCGAACGCAATACGGCAAGGGGATACTCGAAGGTGCCGAACCCAACGAATCGAATTGAACGTACAGGATGTTTCCTCTAAGCTGATTGATATTTAGTGTACCTGACCGCCGAGCGCGCCGGCAAGTACCACGACAAGGAGCAAGCGAGCCTCATCAGGGTAAAATCGGCCTTGAAATTGTGTGGAACTATAGTGATTTTCGGTTGTATAACAAAGTAAAAGCTCTTAGCACTAAATCGGATAACGCGTAATGACGCAGGAAACTCAGGTTATACATCAGGTACTGCAAGGCGATATTGAATCCTTCAGACACATAGTAGAAAGGTACGAAAGGCCGATTGTCCGGATGATAAGAAATATAATCAATAACAGAGAATCCTGCGAGGACATCGCACAGGATGTGTTCTTTACAGCCTATAGGAAGCTGGCATCTTTTGACCCGGCACGAAGTAATTTTTCGACGTGGCTGTTTACCATCGCCAGAAACAAAAGCATAAATGCGCTGAGAAAGAAAAGACCACTTTCGATGAGTGAATTACCACAAAACAGCGACACACATAACCCATCCGACGAGCTTGCCGATAGGGAGCTCTTTGACAAGTTGGACGCCGGGCTGGAGGCTTTGCCTTCGGCGCAGAAAAGAGCATTTGTCTTAGCTGAATTCGAGGAATTATCATACGAAGATATTGCACAGATTGAGGGAGTAAAAATAGGAACAATCAAGTCAAGAATCAACAGAGCAAAAAACAAGCTCGCAAAGGCCTTGAAAGAGATAAGGTATGAAAAGTGAAGAAATTTACAACGCCTGGAAGGAGCGGAAAAGTCAAATCGACGTTCGGAAAAACTTTGCAGATGAGCTGATGAATCGAATATATCGGTATGAACAAAAGAAAAGAAAACCCTTGTTCAATGGGCTTCGACTGATTGAGCTAATATCGGCGCACCGGTTTGTAAAAGCAGCAGTGGTTACAGCAGGTGCTGTGACCGGTTTCGTTAGAATTATGTTTGTGGTTTATGCCTTTTTGGCGTGCTGAACAAAGGAGATATGAAATGGTGGAAGCAATAGTACAGACCAAAAACAAAAGATGGCCCTGGCTGGCTGTGACACTCTCGGTGATTATGGCCGGGCTCGGACATATATACTGTGGAAGATTTGTGAAGGGTCTTGTATTAACATTTCTTACTTGCATATTCGTTCCTGTGCTTTTCGGGACATCGTCGGTAAGCCATTCTTCGGTTCGGATTGCAGTTATAATCATATTATTCTCGGTGTCGATGGTGATATGGCTGTATGCGATTATTGACTCATGGTACACAGCAAAACGCAAAGCAGACAGTTATACACTCAAAGATTACAACCGGTGGTATGTTTATGTGCTTTTGGTGCTGATGGGTACAGGCGGTTCGACGCAAATTGCTTTTAATGTCAGGGCGACTCTCCTTGAGGCATTCAGGGTTCCGTCTGCTTCCAATTATCCAACGATAGATCCGAATGACAGATTGCTTGCAAACAAGCTTGCCTACAAAAACAGTGACCCCAAAAGAGGTGACCTTATAGTTTTTCTTAACCCGAAAGACAGGGGACAAAACCATATTAAGAGAGTCGTAGCCATTGCCGGAGATACTGTGGAAATCAAAGACGGACAACTCTACATAAATGATGAAAAACTTGAACGGCAGAAGCTCGCTCAGTCAACGCTGGACAACATAAAAGTCGAAGTCAAGGGTGAGCCGCTGGAAGGGGATATATTTGAAGAAACCAATGGAGATGCTAAATACAAAATCTTCTTAGCCGGGCCCCCTCATATTCAAGCATCATCCGATTTTGCAAAAATAACAGTCCCGGAGCATCACTGTTTTGTCCTGGGTGATAATCGTTCTAATTCTTACGACAGCAGGCGTTTCGGCCCGGTTCCATTGGCGACAGTCAAAGGCAGAGCCGATTATCTCTATTGGCCGGCCAAGGACTGGTCACGCTTCGGAAGGATAAGCAACTAAAGAGCTTTGCCGGGAGACAATTGATTCCGCCACGAGACGGTGGATTCCGCCTATGGCGGATATTCGACTGCGATATTAACATTTCACTATTTGTGGGCAATTTCGGTTTTCTTCCACAATGGGGGTAAAGTATCTTACGACGTATAGCCGATAGGAGGTTGGTCAGGGGGCTACGATTGTTTCCCAGGCGTGTCGGGACTTTCAGCGATTCGGTCAGGACACCAAAAGAAATTATTTTTGAACATAAAGTAATTATTGACAATGGTTTGTAAACAGGATATAATAACCGGGATTTATAAATATCGTAATGTTGTCATAATTTGGGAGGTTTATAACTATGTTACTCTGGGTTTTCCGAAGTATATTTATTATCGTTGTTTTGGCGGTTCTGTTCGTTAATGCAAGTTCTGAGGTTTTCACGGCGGCGGAAAATTCTCCAAGCTGGTGGACGGTAGTCTTGAGCGGTGCAGGGATGGCGATTTTTGTTTTCCTGCTGGACATTCTTACGCCGAAAAAGAAACTCGGCGCCCTGGCTGGGGTTTTCTTCGCCCTGATTGTCGGGATAATTATCAGCGGGGCGCTGGCCCTGCCGATAGATATGATTACCGGCTCTTACAGAATTCCGCTGGTGGCCGAGGCGATTGCGGCAATTAAGTGGATGCTGGGGATATGTATATGTTATCTTACGATAAGCATCGTAATGCGGACCAAAGATGACGTGCGTTTTGTGATTCCTTACGTTGAATTTGCCAAGCAGGTCAAGGGCGCCCGGCCATTGATTTTGGATACATCGGCAATCATCGACGGTCGAATCGCAGACTTGTGTCAGAGCAAGCTTTTTGACGCTCCGGTGGTTGTTCCACGTTTTGTGCTCAATGAGCTGCAGCTTATAGCGGATTCGGCCGACAAGCTAAAGCGTAACCGCGGAAGAAGGGGACTTGATATACTCAACAATATGCAGGCAAGTTCCGTTATTGACGTGAAGATTGATGACACTATGTTTACAGAGGTCGATGAGGTTAAGGGTGTTGACCAAAAACTGGTAATGTATGCCAGGGCCTGTAACGGGCGATTGGCAACAACCGACTATAACCTCAGCAAGGTTGCACAAGTGCGTGAAGTTGACGTGGTGAATATAAACGATTTGGCTAATTCGCTTAAAGTGGTTGCTTTGCCCGGCGAGACGATGGAGGTTAAGATAATAAAGCCCGGCGAAGAGGTCGAGCAGGGCATCGGTTATCTGGACGATGGGACGATGGTTGTTGTAGAAGGCGCGCGCAACAAAATTGGGCGACAATTGCTTATTAGCATAACCAGCTCGCTTCAGACCTCGGCTGGTAAGATGATTTTCGGCAAGTTCGAGGGGTTTGTGCAGGAGACGAACGGAAACGCTCGGCGCAGACTACAGAAAAGGCCGGCCGGAACACATACCTCCGGGGACAACAAAAACTAAAAGTGCCTAAAGTGAGCTAAAGTTTGGAGTGCCTAAAATGACACATAAGTGTCATCCCTTCGGCAAGCTCAGGGCAAGCTCTGAGGCTAAGCCGAAGGATCTGGCTAACGAATAAGAGATTCTTCGCTTCGCTCAGAATGAAAGCTTTGCTG
>JBGVTO010000268.1:0-15729 GCA_041862635.1 Phycisphaerae bacterium
TGTATCTTCACATTATCAACAGCCATAAGCCTGTTGTATTGTTCAGCCGACATCCTTTCTTTCAATAATTCTTTTACATTATACATAGACAATCATTAACTCCTTAATATTTATTAGACTTGAAAAAAGTTAGGGGATTTTAAACTATAGAGCCAACGGACGTCAACTTCTTTTCGATATTGCATTCTCATGTTTTTGAACCTTTGCCCGAGTGGGGTCCTATCAACAGTGAATTGAAGCACTTTTCCGAGCATGTCTTGGCCTTTGGTTTGAACTCTGCACACTTTCTTTGCTTATTCATTAACGCTCCCCTGGCCCCTAATCTGCCGCTTCTTAGACCGCTCCCCATAGTTGCATGTGTCGGATGACATCTCCCGATTTGATTGTGGTGCCGTTGGTGCACCCGGTCACATTACAGAACGAGATTGCATTATTAAAATCGAGCTTTGGTGTTAATCCGATAATAACCATGTCCGCATCGGATTTGCAGCTGCAGTTGACCAATTTTTTAAACATAACGCCGCAGTGAGGGCAGTATAATTCGTCTTTTACGCCGTTTTCCAGTTTGCCCAAGAGGATAATCTTGTCGAAATCACCCTGAATTGCCGATAGAACGAACTCTCCTTCCATACCTGGCCGTTTAAATTTAATCCGCAGTCCAGGGGCACCGTTTATTTCATGTTCCTTGTCAATAATGTTGCAGCCGTTAGGACAGAATGCTTCAGTTACGACATATCTCACTTTTTTCTCGTCTATCTCTTTCGTCCCTTTTTTCCGCTGCCCGAGTGGAATAATCAATCTTCCATCTTTACTGAATCGTTCCATGCTCAATTCCTTTTTTTCCTGACATTCACCTATTAGTCTTTTTCTAAAAAAGATTATTCAAGATTAGAAACCGGCATCTATTTATTAGCCAATATTTGCAGAACGCTTCCCGGTTTTTCCGGCGGAAAATTAAATTTCTTTACCCAATCAACTGGCGCCAATTTACCTGTCAATGCCTCCCATATTCCAGCCGGACGCGGTTCACACTCCAACCAGCCGCCAGAGACTTCATACACTTCTATCCCTGCTTCCCGTAGTATTTGTGCTACATGCTCCATGTTCTTCGGTGTATGTCCCAAGTCGGGCCTCCACCACAGGTCACAGGCAACCCCAAGATCAAGTACAAATTCCGTTTCCATTCGCTTGGAGTTCCGTTCTCGCATATCGGACAGGTAAAAAGACGTAATCCTTTCAGCGGCCTGCATAATTCCCGTGACCACCTCAGTATCTTCAGGCAGTTCGGGCAAATGTTTGTTGCCGTGGCCGGTAAGGACGTAAATACCGCGTGCGCCAACGTTCTTGGCCAATTGAATGTCATGCGGATGGTCGCCAACTACAAATGAACGCTGCAGGTCGATGTAGTAATCTTGGGCAGCTTTTTTTATAAAATAGGGTTTTGGTTTTATACAAACACAATTGTCCGAACGACTGTGCGGGCAAACGTAGATGTCGGTAATTTCAATTCCTGCTTTAGCAAGCGTGTTAATTAGATGGATGTTGACACGGTTCACATTTTTGCGGCTTATCACACCTTCGGCAACTCCTGGTTGATTAGTAACTATGAAAAGCAGGAAATGTTTCCGGAATTTCCGCAATGCCTTGAAGGTTCCCGGGAAAAAAACAACATCAGACGGGTCTTTCAGATGTCCAACGTCTTCGATGATTGTGCCGTCCCTGTCAAGAAATATCGCGGCATTCTTATCGCTACACATATATATTCCTTCTCTAACACACAAAGAAATGGAACTTCACTCCCTGCCATCTGGCCAAAGCTAATCTCTATGTACAATCTTACCTTTTATCATAATGACGTGTAAATTGTTCTTGGCCGCGTTTGCATCGACACCACAGGTAATGACTCCTCTGCTCATAAAGTCTCTAATAATCCGATACATACTTTTGTCCCGTGTACCTCTCAGCAGTACCGCCGGTCTCGACCAATAAGAAAGCCAACACCCAAGTATAGGGCTGCCGGCCTGTATCTTGTTCCGCCATCCATAAGTGGACCGCGAGCAACGTACTTCAACGGTTTTCAGGCAAAAAGAAAACCGGCAACAGTCTCGTAAATGATTGCTGTTTGCCGGCCTATTCTCCAGCAGGTAACTAAAGCTACCCCCTGTCAATCTGCCTTTTCATATTTAGAAATGTTATCTTATAAAAGTATAAGGGTGTCAAGAGGAATTTTTATGTGGTTTGACTTTTATTATAAGTCAGCAAACACAACGGGGCTCTCCAGAGTGAATATAATAACACGCTCTCCCGTAATGGTGCTAATGTCTGTGTGAAGACTTTTTACCCTTTTTCCGGTGAGGTCTATTATTATCTGCTCCAGAAGCGGCCGGGCCTTTTCGAGTAGCTCAGTCCTGACCCGCTTGATGAGGGTCCGCCCAGTGGTCTCATCACTCGTTCCGGCAAGCTGCTGCTCCGCCGGAGTTAGAACACGTTTAAGGCGAATTACTATTATATCATCAATGATATAAGTCTTGGTCTCCTCAGGGCCTCGCCCCATATATTCTTTCTCAAACTTGATAAGGGCTTCACTGATGTTGGCTTCAATCTGTCCTTTGCTCATTGCCATATTGAGATCTTCTTAATCTATATCAAAAAAACCGAGAGATTTTAACTGCCGAGCACTCTGATGTCAATCCCCTTAAAGGCTTTTTCCCCTGCCCCGTTAGAAATTCGGTTTTTTTATACATCACTATTTACCGTCACAGATTTCTAACGGGGTCAACTCGTTTTTCCGGAAAGGGTGGTTTTTATATAATCTTGACCTGTAGTAGTAAGCGTGCAAGTTCATGGCTTATAAAAGGGCCGACTCCTGCCTGTTGGTGGCAGGGGTCGGCCTTGGTTTGCATGAGGCCGGAGGGGCTGCCGTCGGCTACAGCGCTACCTGCGACGCGGGCGATTCTGTTGTGTCCGCTGATTGACACGAGGTTGACTTACTCCGGTGCGTTTTGGGGTACTGACAGGTCGAGTCTGCACTTTCGGCATTCTATTTATGTGAATATACTCAATCACAGGGTGACTTTTTGCCAGATTGGCCACCATCTGCTTACGGATGGGTTCATCGGTATCAAAATAGAGCGACTCCAGAGACAAAGGGCCCGTCAGAGACGCCAGGGCGGTACTGGTAATGTCGCCGCTCAAGTGCAGAGTTCTGAGTTTCGGCAAGCCGTTTAGATACGCCAAATTCTCGCCCGTACAGCCCAAAAGCCCGCTGACATACAGACGGTTCAGTTCAGGCAGTTCCCTGAGGTGACGTAAGAACGCTCCAGTCAGGGGGGAACCCGGTTGAATCGGTTGAATCGCCAAATTCTCAAGCAAGGGCAGGTGTTCCAGAAACGCAAGGTCGCTGTCCTGCAATTGTAGCCCGAGATCCATGTCCTTCATCTTTTTTAGTCCCGACAGATCCAGCGTTACCCCATTGTTTGTGTCTGTCTTAGCAGCATTTCCCCATAGGTTCACTTGCAGGGTATGGAGATTCGTCAAACCGTTCAATTGGTTCAGTCCGCTCTTGCTTATCTTGCTTACATCTGCACCTCCAAAAACCGAGAAGCTCAATGACTCCAACTGATCCAGCTTGCTGATTGACGCCAGGCTTCGGTCGGTCAAATGCTTGCTCCCGACAATCAGTTTTTTCAGACGGCCCAATGGCTCCAGGCAGGCAATATCTGCATCGGACAATGCATCACCGCTGGAAATAAGGAGTTCCTCCAGGGAGTCGAGGCCGGCTAGGTGGGACAAGCCTGTGGGGCCGTAGTAGCCCTGCCTGCGATCTTTCAGAGCGACCTGCAGGCATTTGAGGTTCCGGAATCTCGCCAGTGTCTTCATGCCTTCGGCGGACAGATAGCTAAGTCCTTTTATGGATTCGAGATTAGGCAAGTTCGCCGCCAACTGCCGCACGACTTCATCGCCATAATATTCACCTGCATAGCCGCTCCATGCATACGCAAAATCCACCTTCTTGAGGTTCTTCAGCTCCTTCAAGCGGGCCACACCTGCAGGGGTGAATCTCGGGCTGGCCATGATGAAGTGCAACTCCTCAAGGTTCTTGAGCTTGGCTATGGAGGCAAGGCTGGCGTCGGTGAGGGCATCCACGCCCCAGAGGGTCAGGCCCTTGAGCTGCGTCAGGCCTTCCAGGTATTTGATATGTCGGTCGGAGATCGGGCAACCACAGAAACATAGGCGCTCCAATCGGGGCAGCTTCGCCAGTTCGGCCAGGCCCGGGCCCCACATTTTTCCACCCACTATGTTCAGCCAGCGTAGATTGGACAGTTGGGCCACCTGCTTGAGGCCTGCATCGGTCAGACCCGTATTGAGCTCCAGATACTCCAGGGCAGGCAGGTCCATTAGGACAGCCAGGCCCCGGCTTCCGATAGATGCCTGCGTGAGCTCCAGGCCCCTGAGTGAACGCAGCGACCTGAGGTGCTCAAGACCTTCATCGGTTATTCCAGCGCTGCTTAGGCTCAGTATCCCCAGACCCGTTAAATGGCTGATCGGCTCAAATATCCGTGGGTCTGCACCAGCCCTTAGGTACATCTCGGTGCCGACTGAGAGCCAAAACAAGTCATTCGGATCAAGTTCCGACAGCCCGGACAGATCATCCGGGTCTTTACGGGTCCGGTCGGCAATCGTCAGTTGGTGAGCCTGAGGATTCTGTGCAAGCAGTTTTGCCGACTCCCGCAGGCTAAGTGCCAGTCGAACCCACGGTTTGACGTTTCGGTCTTTGGGCACAAGCACATCACCCTGTGCGGCGCTAAGGTACTCCCATTCGCCCAACAGCTCCACATGTTCAGGGTCCCAACCCGGATCGGATTCGGGCTCAAGGTAAAGATTGCCCGTGCATTGGCCGGATGGAAAGGACAGAACCCTGGTTGCACCTGGCGGCTGGTTGGGCGTCAACAGGGTAATTTCATCAGCTTGCAATCCTGTGACCAGTCCCCACGTGACCAGTACTATCGTCCCCACGCTTACCCGCTTGCGTATCGGCATATCCTTCATAATCTTTGTTTTTTAAAAAGAGGTTTCAATTGAGTTCCGAAAGCTTCCAAAAACCTTCTACCTGGACCAAGAACAGCCAGACCAAAATACAGCTATTGAGGAGCATACGACCAATCCTGTAATAATTCTTCGCGCGGGCATAATACGCTCCTTTCTTCAAGACAATCAGTAAGTGAATATCTCCACCGTTTCCTGGAATTGGTCAAAATCCAGCTCGCCCCTGGCAAAGTCACTGACGTCTGATTTTTTCGCACGTATAGTTAAGATTGTGGCCGTCGGAAAGCCCATCCCGCCGTACATGCCACCCACACCCATACCCATACCCATACCGCCGCCATAGCCGCCCATAGCACCATAACCATAACCTCCGCCTCCGTAACCGCCCATGCCGCCGCCGTAGCCGCCGTAGCCACCGTAGCTGCCGTAGCCGCCGTAGCCACCCATACCACCGTACATACCGCCCATCATGCCACCCCCCTCGCGTCGTGATGGTCGTCTGGGTCGCCGCCTGGATGTGGAGGGTTCGGACGCCGCGGCGTCGTCTTCATATTCATAGTCCTCATAAAGGAACGGATCGACAGTGCGGAATTGGTAAAACTCACCGGATTGGCGGCCTTGTCCAATGACCGTGACAATTATCCACTCATCCGGTGTCAGGTTTCGAATATTTGCCGCGTGTTTCAGCGTTTCAATAAGCTCTTTCTTGAGCTGGTCAAATTTCACCAAACCGAATCCTAGGTCTGAAAAGCCTGGCATATCCGGCATGGGAGCTTTCGGGGAGAATATCTGCTGTCTTGCTCGCTGCCAGGTCGGGTCAACATGTTCGGCAGTTTCCTCATCTTTCTGCTCTTCGGATTTCAATGTAGGTGAGAATGCGAAATTTACCTCCATCAAAAAGACCACTCCATAGCCCTGCATATAGATAGCCTCCGTGCCGCGATTGTCCCTTCCAAAGAAATCACCAAAATCGGTGAACACCCCTTTAATCGTGCGGGACTCCTTAAACCTCTCGTCAAGGATGTGTGACATAACAAGCAAATCCTGTGTTAGAGCATCAAGCTCTTCCGGTTTGACATCTGAATCAGGTATCACAAGGACTTTCCGGCTGCTGATGTGGCCCGACCTTTTCGCCTGCGCGGGGTACGGACTCGGGGCTGGCGGTGCAGCCGGAGCAGCGGGTGCCACAAGCGCAGGCTCTGGAGGCATAGGCACCTCTTCGGGCAAAGGTACCTCTTCGGGCACAGGTGGTACTTCAGTTATAGGCCCTGGACGTGTAGGCTTTTGGGGGGTCGTAGGCCTACTGGCCGGCTGGCGGGCTGTAGGCTCCCCTGCGCCTTCTACTTGGCGTTCTACTTGAGCCAGGGCAAAACTCCCCGTTGCCAGATTGAAAACGACAAGCATAATAATTGTTCTGGTTAAAGATTTCATTTTTTGCTCCTTTCATTCAAAAGATTAAATTTTCATACATATCCGGCACCACGTCGGGGCTGGGTAAAAAGTAGCTAATTCTGCTCTGTGCGCCACAGCTCATTCGTCTGGGCAGCTATGGCCAGCAGACCATTTCTAAGCTGGATTTTTTCTTGTTCTATTTGCTCTAAGGCAGCAGCAACCTGTTGGCGTTCACGTATTCTGGCTGCCTCGATTAACTGAATAAGCTCCATCAGGCGTTGATTCGTCAAGGTGCCGGAAGCGGCTAATGTCTGTGCGGCGAACTCGGTCAGGTCGCGGCGAACCTGCCGTTGAAGCTCTTCTTTAAGCTGAGCGGAATTAGCTACAAAGGCCGACTGCCATTGTTCGTTGAGCTGCACAATTAGGTCCTGCCGAATAGCCGGTTCCAAAGACGATTTCAGTGAGCTTTCCAGAGCGGCTTTAAGCTCTTCCACATCCAGCGGCTCAGGGGCTGAGAGCCGGGCGGTGGCGTATCCGACAGCAATCAGCAGTACGGCCGCGGCAGCGAACTTTGTTATTGGGCTTTTGAAAATGTTTCGCCATATTCTCGAGCTTGTACGTTGTTGTCTTTTTTCTTTGTTTATAAGCGTGTTCCGAGCTCGTTGTATGGCACGGCCGGTGGCCTTAGAACTCGGCTCAATCTGTGAGAGGATTTTTAGCCGATCGTGGATTTGGTTTTCATCATTTTTTGACATTATTTGTTTCCTTTACAAAAGATTGTGACTGGTTGTGTCCAAGTATATTCCGAAGACGGTTTGAGGCTCTCGAGCACAAGGCTCGGGCGTGATGAGATGTCTTGCCTAATTGTTCGGCAATATAATCGTAAGATTCCTGCTGGATATATCGCATTACAAAGGCCTCGCGCGGCACTTTTTTCAATTGACCGATTGCATTTAGTATCTCATCCAGCTCTTCGGCCTGGACAAGCTTACCCAAAGGTGAGCTGTCGTTAGAAGCAGGTTCGCGTATCTGGTCTAACCTCAGAGGGTTCCGCTTCCGGCTGCGGCGCCAGTCAAAAGCCAGATTTATCGCAGCCCTGTGTGCATAAGCTTCCGGGTTCCCAGCTTTATCGAAGCTTCTGGAATTAATGAGCTTTATGAATAATTCCTGCATCAGCTCCTCAGCAACGTCTTCGCGCAGCGTCAGCCTGGTCAAAAGCGCATACAGATTCGCTCCGGACCTGTCCAACAGCTCTAAAAGTTCTTTCTGACGGTCTCGCAAAAAACCTCCTGCTGTTAGCTCTTCAAGACTTCACTATTATAGACGCTAAAGGGGCTCTGTGCGCAACCTCATTTATGAATAAATTTTTCTGTTTGCTGCTGTCGATGCGCATAAAAAAGGCCGAACTTGAAAGCCCGGCCTGTTTTCACTAATGATATATACTACTCAATTGTTGGCCTTGAATTCGTACTTATAGGTTTCGTCTTTCTCCAGGTCTTTGCCCCGGCAGCTAAGAACAAAACCATCTGTTGTTTTCTCGTACTTAAAGTCCTTTCCGCTGAATAAATCTTTCGGCAGACCTTCCGGAAGAGTCTCAGGCAATTGGCCTGTTTTGGTTTTTTGTATATATATCTCAACTGCCGCCCTTACGGCGTTGTTTAATGTTTTGTCCCTTGTCTCTACACTTACGATTCTATCAAACGCCGGTGCCACAATTGACGTTAGAAAAGCATTGTTGTTTTCAGCAAGGTCCTTGTGCGGCTGTTCGTTCAGCTTCTTAAGCTCGGTATAGACCTTCTCATAGTTCATCGGGGTACTTAGAATTGTCTGAAGCGAATCCATATGGTTAATGTAGTAATCCCTGTTTTTGTCAATAAGGGCTTGATCCACATTGCGAAGCTGCTCGGCTTCTTTGCTGTCCGGTGCAAGAGGTTCACCAGTAACTATCTCGATGAGCTCCTTTATTCTATCAATGTGCGTATGTTCGAGAGCTATTTCCCTTTCTGCCTTCAATGTAGCTTTGGACGAAAGCGTTCTGCTTTCTATAATAGCCAACTGGTTTTTGAACCACGTCAATGTCTGAAGGTCTTGCGGCATATTTGACAGGAGATACTGGATGTGGTTGTCAGCCATCTTGCTAAGTGACATAGCTACCAAAAAAGAAATTATTGTATCATCGCCCATATGCCTGCTCATTTTGTGAAGAGTCAGGCAGCGGTTGAGGGCTTTCTGATAATCGCCGTCGGCTGCGAGAATTCTGATCTCGGCGCCGATAATAAAAGCCAGCTTTCTCGTCTGAGGAAGGTAAGCCAACGACATCTCGAATCCGTCGGAATATTTCAGACCCCAATTGCAATTCGGAATCTCGGCGGCAGCTACGGCAAGTTTAATTGCTCCTCGGCAGTTTTCGATGTATTTTTTGATTTTTTCGTTTGGTTCGATTTTGCCCTTTGCTAAATCGGCCACCATTTCCTGCATAGTATCGTCCGCTTTTTCGAAGGCAATGTATGACTGATAGTAGAGCAAAGCTGCATTGTCCGGGTCCGGCGGGTAGGCAAGGGCCGGCGAAGTTAGTACAAGCAGCATTAAAGTTACGTACGTAGTTGTTGTTAATTTTTTGTCATTAACTGTTTCCATAATTTTTTCCTTTCTATTTTTTAGCCATTAGAACCGTTAAATAAATCTGCCATAGAAATACTGGCCGGCTGTGGTCCCAGAATCTTAAGAGCCTTTTCACACTGATTTTCTATTGCTTCTATGCCGCCCCGACGATAAGCGATTGTCAGCGATTTCATCGTCATTATCTCAAAAGGGGACTCGGCAACTTCTAAAACTCTGGTAGTGCGGCCTTGCTCAGACGGCCCCTGGTGAGCAATAAAAAAGCTGATTGCCACGATTATCAAAGCCACTGCGGCAAGTTTTATCATTCTACTTAGGATAATTATCCTGGGTGCACTCGGCTTATGGTCCGCCGATTTAGCCCGGATAGTTTGTTCCATAGCTGCGAACGAGTTATCCAGAGTGCGCTTATCCATTTCGCGGCTGGTTGTCACATAAGGCTTTCTAACTTTTACGAATTCTTCTATGTTTTCTTTAGGTCTCATTTTGTTACCACACTATTCAAAATTGAACGAAGCTTGTCCAAACCATATCGGTATCGGCTCTGGACTGTATTGATCGAAATACCAAGGGCTTTGGCTATTTCCCGAAATCGCATCTCGTGATGCAGATGCAGCACAATAACCTCACGCTGCTCGTATGGAAGCCGGGCAAGTAAATCTTGTAGCTCGTCGGATTCCTCATGGCCGATTGCATGTTCTATCGGCCCATCCGAATTTAAACCAGCCGCTTCCACAACGTCCGGCCCTGCATCCCGTCCCAACCTTAAACGGTTCCTGTCACGGGCACAGTTGGCAACGCAGGTTGAAAGATAGCCTTTCAGGGTCCCGCTGAGATGGAAAGTTCCCACAGTTCCGGCAAACGACACAAATACATCGTGCACAACATCTTCAGCGAGGCTTCTATCTCTTAACAGTGTTATAGCCAATCCCAGCAGGTCATCTTTGTACTTTTCATAGATCCGCCGCAGAGCATCTTTGCTTCCGCGATTAAACTTCCAAACAAGTATCTTGTCTTCGACCATCAAATTTGCTTGTCCAATCAAAGAAACGGCCGTTTCTCACTGTTACAACAAATAACCCACCCATTTTAGTCTAATTTCCCCGAGATTTTGCAAAAAAACGCATAAAAAAGGCCGACCCCTGCTTGTTACTGGCATGGGCCGGCCTGCTTGGCTGAAAACATAACAAATTACTTTTTGACCTTGAATTCGAGCATCCGCCTCATACGTCCTTTTTGGAATTCCTCGCCCTGGCAGCGGAGGGCAAAGCCGTCGGCAGTTTTCTCGTACTTAAAATCCTTGCCGCTGAATAAATCTCCCGGCAGACCGGCAGGCAAGACATCAGGCAGCTTGCCGCTCTTAGCCTTTATCATATAAATCTCAACTGCTGTCCTGAGGGCATTGGAAATTGTTTTCGTCCGTATCTCAATACTATAAATTCTATCGAACGCAGGTGTCAGAAGAGATGTCAGTGTTGCAGCAGGATTGTCTGGCATTTCTTTCACTGGCTTTTCATTCAATTGCTTCAGCCGACTATAAACCTCGGCATAAGGCATCGAACTTTCCAGGACCTCATCGAGAGAATTCATATGCTTTATATAATAATCTCTGTTTTTGGCGAAAAACACTTCATCACCTTCAGTTAGTCGCTTAAGGGCCGTTTTATCAAGGTCACTGTCTTCTCCAGGCCCGGAACACAAATCAAGCAGCTTATCACGTTTATCAACTCGCATTTCTGAAGAAAAGCATTCTTTCTCCGAGCGCATGGCGACCCTCAGTGACGGTGTTTTGAACGGTACTTCTGCTAATTTCGCCTTGAGCCACGTTAGGGTTTCCAGGTCCGGTGTCATCTCGGCAAGGATATCCTGAATGCGGCTGGCAACCATCTTGTCTATTGCCAGCGAGACCAAAAAGGAAATGGGTGTATCATCGCCAACATGTTTGCCTATCTTGCGAACAGTTAAGCAGCGGTTAATAGCTTTCTGGTAATCGCCTTCGGCTGCCAGAATCCTGGTCTCTGCAGCAATAAGAAAGCCCAGCTTTCTCGTTTGAGCAACATGGGCCAAGTTGATCGATACTCCATCGGAATATTTCAAACCCCAATTGCAATTTGGAATCTCAGTGGCGGCTGTCGCAAGGTCAATTGCTGTCCGGCAGCTTTCGATATATTTTTTGATTCTTTCATTTGGTTCGATGTTGCCCCTTGCTAAATCGGCCACCATGTCCTCCATAGTATCGTCGGCTTTTTCATAGGAAATGTATGACTGGTAGTAAAGCAAAGCCGCATTGTCCGGGTCCGGCGGATAGGCAAGGACCGGAGAGGTTAGTATTAGTAGTGTTAGAGTAACGCCCGTGAACTTTGTTAATTTTTTGGTAGTAACTGTTTTCATGATTTTGTCCTTTCTATTTATGAACCATTAAATTCGCTAAGTAATTCCTGAGATGACAAACTGACTGTCCGTGGTCCTAACAACTTCAAAGCTTGCTCACATTGATTCTCTACTGCTTCTATTCCTCCTCGCCGAAATGCATGTTCAAGCGATAACGCCGTCATCATTTCGACAGGGGATTTTTTAACTTCCGCAATCCCGGGCTGTTCCTGCTTGTCCTGGTCCTGGCGAATACTAAAAAAGCTTACTGCTATGATTATCACAGCCGCTGCGGCAATTCTGATTATTGGGCTTCTTAAAGTTATTCTCCATATATTGGGCCGGTGGGTCGGGGCCTTTTTGGATGCCCGGGAAATAAGCGTTTGATATTCATCTGGATATTTCTGCTTCCATTTCTCGGCATCGAACTGCGGCTCTTGCGTGTTGATAGCGCGGGATATTAGCTCATCCAAATGTTTCTCATCTCTTTGCTTATTCATAATCAAACCTCACCAAAACCGTTACGCCGTAAATAGTCAGCCATCTTTTTCTTTGCCCTTCGCAGTCTTCCATTTATTGCCTGTTCGGAAATGCCCAATACCGCAGATATTTGCTCGTAAGACATACCATCATAGTATCGCAGAAAAATTACTTCTCTTGCCGGGGCCGAAAGCCGGTTTATGACCTTCCTGACCGCCTCGACATCATCATCCGTCTCCGCTGGGGCCGCTATTATCGAAAGGTCCTCTGTAGTGCGAAGGTTCTCTGTGTTGAGGGCCATATCTTTTGCGACGTTTCTGCAAATAACAGCAAGCCAGGCAGCGAATCGATTCTCTTTCTTTAACTGCGGTAATTTGACAACGGCCTTTGCAAATGCCTGCTGAGCAGCGTCCTCAGCCAGGTGCCTGTCACCAAGTACCGAATGTGCGATTGCGACCATAGCCGGATAGTAGCGCCGGCACAATTCGGTAAAGCCATCTGCGTCCCCGTTGATAGCTGCCATTACTAATACTGTATCCGGCTTTTTAGCCACTGATTTTTCTTTCTCCAGAGCCCCGGATATTATTTTCGCTGAGCCAGCTTCCATTAGTATAGATTGCCTTTTGCGCTCAAAATGGGCGCCGAAAATTTGATTTTGCAGATTTTTTGATTATACCCTCTTTGGTATGGTAAGCGCACAAAAAAGGCCGGCCACAGCGAGCCAGCCTTCGTTAAAATAAACCCTTTGCCCCATCGGGGGCAAAAATTCCAATTTGTTTATGGATAATCTGTTAACGTGTGCAGTAACAGGTCTCTATTCTGTCACGTTACTTGTTTTTGGGCAACAACCGGTGTTGGTAGTCGCAGACGGACTGGACATTGGGCAACAGTCCGGTGCAGCCTCTCCCGCGCAGCACGGCTTAGTGCAATCCGGTGGGCAGGTTTTTGGACAACAGCCTGGTACTAGCTCTCCAGCACAACACGGCTCGGTGCGTCCAAGCGGGCAGGCCTCTGTATCGAATCCAGCCCCTGTCTGTTGAGCAAAAGCTACTTGAGCGTTTTCGTTGGAACTGACCTTAGCTCCACAACACGTCGTGCCGCCTGCCGCCGGACAGGTTTTGGCCTGTGAACCGGCACCGGACCTGGCAGGTAAAATGTTCGCATAGCTGGCAAGCAAAACAGTCCCTGCCAACAGGGCAATTACAGCAGCTCCGATAATCAGCAGATTCTTGGGATTTTTAAGGCTCATTGACATGTTCCTCCAAAAGTTGACGTTTCAGTTTTCGAATCCTCGTTACATTAAAGAAACAATGTCTCTAATATCATATCGTTCTGTATTATACCATTTCCTTAGAAGTATTGTTCGTAAAAACTTAAAATTTTCGAATATTTACGTTTATCTTCTTCAGATGCGTCAAGGCCCTTGATTCCTGCATATTACACAGGCAGCTTCACATCGTGGCGTTTCGCGAACCGCCCCTACTGAGACAGATATTGTTTTGCGAAACGTTGTGCGGCCGAGTGGAGTAATGCACGGCTGTTTTTAAGAGCGTAATCGAGGGACATATTGTCATCTCTGCATGATATAGCAGTGGCGATTCCTATTTTTTGAAACTCATGCTGTGGTATATTGACCTGACCTGCGAGCACAGCCAGGCGGGTGTGTGATTGTGTGGCCATTCCTTCTACGGCTCGGGCCTTCGCCGAGACAAGTTTTAAGATTCCGGATACGACTTTTCCATATAGCGATTGCCGGTCGAAGGAGCCTTCGCCGGTAATGACCCAGTCAGCGGATTCGAGCTCAGAGAGGATGTTGCTGCGGGCCATTACCGTTTCTATGCCGGATACGATAGTTGCGTCCATAAAGGCTATGGCGCCCGCGGCTAGTCCGCCGGCTGCGCCTGCGCCGGGGACATCGATATCGCGCTGGAGTTGTCTGCGGACGAGGTCAGCTAAGTGAACCAGACCCTTTTCCAGCTGCTCTACCATTTCGGGTGTTGCGCCTTTTTGTGGGGCGTACACTTTAGCTGCACCCTGCTCGCCACAGAGTGGATTGTCAACATCGCAGAGGACTTCAACCGGAACAAGCTGTCCCTCATTGCAGCGAAGCGGCAATGCCGGATCGGGTCTGACTATTTTTGTGATTTTCTCAAGGCCTGCCCCGCCAAGCGGGACAGAATTGTCCTGGTAGTCGAGGAACTTCCAGCCAAGCGCCATTGCTGCGCCGATGCCACCATCTACAGTTGCGCTACCGCCAACGGCCAAAAGGATTTTGCGTGCACCATATTCCAGCGCAGCTTTTATAAGCTGGCCGGTCCCATAAGTGGTCGTGTTGAGCGGGTTCATCTGGTCGGTCGAAAGCAGTTCGAGTCCGCTGGCCGATGCCATCTCGACAAGAGCTGTTCTGTCATCGTCGAACCAGGCAAAACCCGCTTCGACCTGCATATCCGGCAGGGGACCCATTACTGTTTGCGGAACCCAGCGACCGTTGGCTGCTTTAATCATTGCCCTTGCAGTGCCCTCACCACCATCGGCCATTGGTTTTATGACAAGCTGAACATCGGGTGCGGATTCGGAAATGGCATCTGCGATGATTTCACAGGCCTCGTATGCTGTGAGAGTGCCTTTGAACGAGTCGGTTGCGATGACAATTTTCATAAAACCTCAATTCCATCAGGACGATTGAGACCACCCCCAAACAAGTTTGAGGGTGCCACCCTGTGGTTCATCAACTATGCAAACTCGAAAAAATCCCTAACGCAGTTCAATTTGTTTGTATCTTTTCTTTAGAGAACAATCAGGCTGATAACCCATAACGTGATGGCTGCGGCACCGCCTTCGGCGATTGTGCCGAGTGTTTGCAGTTTATAGCCCTGCTTGACGCTCATTTTGGATAGGCCGGTAACTACCCAGAAATAACTGTCATTTGCGTGACTAACTACCATAGAGCCGGCGCCGAGGGCTACCACTACGAGCGCTCTGGCGGTTGGCGTTTCGAGACCGAGTGCTCCAAGAAGCGGTGCCACAATTCCGGCTGTAGTGATGATAGCAACGGTTGACGAGCCCTGTGCCGTTTTGAGCGCTGCGGCGATAATGAAAGGCAGCCAAATACTTAGGTTCGCACCTTTGCCGAGGTATTCGCCCACGACATCGGAGATTCCGGAGTTTTGCAGCACCTTGCCGAAGGCGCCGCCGCAGCCGGTAATAATAATGATAGTTGCCGCGGCAACGACCGCCTGGCCGACCCATCCGGAAGCTGAGAGCATCTCGGTGGTAAGTTTTTTCGGCAGCAGCAGGGCAAAGAAAACACCCACCAGCAGCGCCACTACCGGCTGCCCTAAAAAGCTGATTACAGCAACCACATCCCCGCTGCCGAATGGATGGGTTGGGAACTCACCGATTGACCTGGCCACAATCAAAACTATTGGCAGAAAGATGGGAACGACCGACTTGAGAGCTGAAGGTGCTTCAGTGGTGAGTTCTTGCATATCGTCTGTCGGCGATTCTGAGTTGGGGCTTATGTGCACCTTAGCTGCAAATTTTACAGCAAACAGCCAGCCGGCTGCAAGGGCGATAATGCTTACCAGCGCTCCCCACAGGATTACCAGGCCCAGGTCGGCCTCCAGCAGGCCCGCCGCAGCGACGGGACCAGGGGTCGGCGGAACCATCGTATGGGTGGCGTAAAGACCAAGGCTAAGCGCCACTGCACTTGCCGCCAGGGATATCTTTACTTTGCGGGACAGCGCCTTGGCCAGCGGGCAAAGGATGACAAAGGCCGAGTCACAAAACACCGGGATGCTGACGATATAGCCGATGATACCC
>JBGVTO010000269.1:0-19873 GCA_041862635.1 Phycisphaerae bacterium
TCGTGATTGACCACAGCGCTGTCATTGAGAGCAACATACAACGTCTCAGCAGCATTATCCGAATTGCCTCTAAACCAAATCGTCAGCCTGTTGACACCTTTCTCCGTCCAGTCACGCGGATAAGTCAATGTCAAAGTTGCCTCAGAGTACCCAACACTGTTGTCGTAGAAATACGGCATCGACTGGACGCCGCCGTGAACAATCCTTTGCTCGGCATAAGGAGGAAGCTCATTACCAACGAGAGCTCCATTTGTCGGGATTTCATAACCGTCCAGCCATGCTTCAAATATCCTGTTGCTCTCCGGGTCAGGAGGGTCAATGTCGTTGTAGGACTCAAAATCGTCCACGACAAGGAAGTTGGCTGTCGTAAAGCTCCAGACATTGCCTGTCCACGGACTGTCTGGGTTGGTGTTATTGACCTCATCAATCCTCCAGTAGTAAGCAGTATCCCACTCAAGCTTTCCTGGGTCATAGCTTTCAGAACCAAGGTCTCTGGTGCCTTTATACTCCGGCGAACCGGTATCGGCATTTTTCACGGCATCTTTATCAGTACCGAAGTACAACTGGTGCGAAGCAGCAAAGACACTTGGTGACCAGGTAATAATCTGTGTCTGCTTTACATCCATAGCGCCATTAGCCGGGTTCGGGCTCCCGACGGCGCCTTGAGTTGTAAAGCTCCAGACATCGCCTTTATACGTCTCGATTGCATCAAACTCATCGACCCGCCAGTAGTAAGTCTGAGCCAATTCAAGTGCGCCTGGGTCATAGGTTGCAACTCCCCGGGGAAGTCCTCCGGATGCGTCGTTCACAACATCGAAATTGTCACCGAAATATACGGTGTGTAATTTTGCACCAAAGCCTGGCGTCCAGCTAAGGTCTGCATCCGGGTCTACCTGCTCGGCAGCATCAGCCGGGTCTGGGAAGTAGGCGGTTTTGGGAGGAATACTAAAGCTCCAGACAGGGCCCTTCCACGGACTGTTCGGCTCGGTGTCATTGACCTCATCAATCCGCCAGTAATATGTCACGCCCGGAATAAGACCATCCGGATAAGGAAATCCGGGAAAGCCGGCAACAAGGAAAGTTGCGGCCTGGTTGCCCTGGAATGTCTCGGCGGCACCGGCATCCACATCGTCGAAATTGTCGCCCAAATACACATCGTGCGAGACGGCAAAATCTCCCGGTAGCCACGCAAGATTAATCCAGGTATCCTCATGCAGGGCACCGTCTTTCGGATCCGGGCGCCGAGCGAACGGTTGGTCGCCTAATCCTATCACACTGTTTACCCAGTTGCCAATGAACTCAGCACAGGTTAAACCTCTGTCGTCTATCCAGCCACTAGGACCACCAGCAGCTTGGTTTATAAAAGCGACGTAACCGCCAGTCTCTGTGTTGTGAATAACAAGAGGATCAGCCTGTGCTTCTGAGGCTGCGTCATCTGTGCCACCCGTAGATGCGAATATCGCAGCAACTTCCCAGGGGGCTACAACAGCAGCGAGAGCAATTGGTCTATAAGTTACGGCAGGGTCATTGAGACTGGGTAGATATTCCTGACCTGTCGGTGTCACCGTCAGCGAAGTATTATCAGCGGATACGATAATACCAGAGGAAAGGTCAAGGATGTTCGCGGCACCACTTCCGCCGTTGTCACCTCCGCGGCCTTCACCTCCACGCGGGCCACCTTCATACGTGCAATAGCCAAACCAGTCACCAACATTTATGACCATGTTTCCGCCGTCAAGCCACTCTTCAATACGAGAACCATCCGGCTGCTCGTTCGGGTTGGGGTAAAGGACACTCGGAGTGCATCCGTTAAGCCAGATAATGTCCATTTTACCATCATTCATTCTCTCATCTACCCATGCACCAAATTCATCAAACTGGGTGTCATCGAACTGCTGGATATCCTTGAACAGCTGTCCAGTTTCGGCAATTATCGTTTCAACGTCTGCGAACTGCGATTCATCATACCAGCCATCGGTGTTCCATTGCCCGACGTAGAACGCTATGTCAGAAGCCATAGCCGTCGTGCAAAATGCAAATGCGACTACGAATACCAACACTATATTTTTCATTTTTTTTCCTCCTAATTTTAACTGAAAACTTATAGGAAATTTCGCTCCGGCCACACACCAAAGCACCTGTTCTTTTCGACAACCACATGCGAGCATTGTCGAACTTCGATTGCCAATTGACGATTGAATATTGAGAAATGAAAAATCGCAAATTGGAAATCGAAGATTTCTTTACAACTTGAGACTACCTCCTTCCTTTTTTACACAAAATTAAAGAAATTTCGCCTGCCGAAAGGCTAAAAATCTATAAAAACCCGCCTCTACAGGCATAAGACTCACCTATTTTATTTTTAACAAATTAGCTACTGTCCCGTCAAGGAAAATCTTTTGATTTATGCGTGCTTTTTTATCACCATCATATAGGATAGGCAATTGCAAGCTGGAGCAAAGCGAAAGTCGAAGCGATAGCGGAGATCCGCTTATGGCGGGCTCTGAGAGAAAAACTTGTCCTGAGCAGAGCCTGCCTTGAGCGTAGTCGAATGGGTCGAAGGAGCCTGCTCTGAATTAGCCGAAGCCCTGAGCGAAAGAGAGCCTGCCCTGAGCGTAGCCGAAGGGTCGAAGGATCTAAATCCTTAATTCTAAATTCTCCATTCTCCTGTTCTCCTGATATCCTGGTCACCTGATATCCTCGTCTCCCTTTCTCTGTCTTCCGTCCTCCGTCCTCACATCTTTTGCAAATAATTCGCTTTTGCGTAAACTAATCCTTTTATTTTTCGTCTTTAATTTTCTATAGGCAGCCATCTTCTACGTATCATTCGAAAGCCCTTACCATTTTTCCTAAAAGGCTTTGGCCAAACTACAATCTAAGTTCTCTCGGAGATACCCCTGTCTTTCATTAAACTTCTTTGCGCAATCGGTCCAGAATGGCCCCTTGCAGCTTGTGTAATTCCAAAAGATGGCCTACGTATTCTGCTGCTTTTGATTGGCTTGCAGGGGATTTTTCAATTTTTTTTGGTTTTTTCGATGAAGTTGCTCTTTTTGTTTTTTTTGTAGATTTTGCCATTTTCTTCACAATTCCTTTCTTGACAAAATTCGTATTTAGCTTTAAAATACAAAATCTTAGAGATTATTTTCGAAATATTAACGCATACGCGAAAGAATGCAAGCACAAAATTTACTAAAGCGTAAAAATTATGAGCAAATATGACGAAAAAGCGATAATTGTGAGGATCAGGTCTCTGCGTGAGCAATATGTAGGTAGTAGAGGTAAAAGCAAATTTGCCCGCGCTTTGAACATAAGTCCTTCTACTTACAATTATTACGAAAACAACAGAATCCCTCCGATTGAGATTCTGCTGAAAATATGTGAGGTTACAGGAGCGGATTTGGAATGGTTGCTGACCGGTCGAAGCACTGGAAAAAAACCTGAATCCGGGCCAAATAGTGGACTTTTGCAAAGGTTAGACAAGTTGTTTACAGACAATCCTGAGATGACAGAAGCGGTTTTGGCTTTTATTGAGCTATTATGCGAGCAAAAAGGGATTGTTGGAGGATTTCGCTCCGGGGTTCTGCCGTCCAAACCGGCTCGGCCTGGATGGATACCTGTGCTTGGTCGAACCGCGGCCGGGATGGTGCATTTTTGGGAGCAGACACTGCTCCCGGAACCGAAAAAAGCTATTACTGAGCTTGATGAGCTGGTGAAAATGCATATAGGCAGGGAGATTGTTGGTTCTGTAGATGGCACCGTGTCGGTTGATTTGAAAGCGAGGCCTTTGGTGGACGGAATAAGCAAGCAGCAGGCTAATCTTATTCAGGTTTGTGGGCAAGAGCAGGAGCAGATAGTTGAATTTGTACAGTGCGAGGAGATTCATAAGCTGTTCCCTGACAGTTTTGCTCTGCATCTGGACGGTGACAGTATGTCACCAAGGATAAATGATTGTGACATTGTGATATTAAGCCCCTCGGTGCCGGCGGCGCAGGGTCAAATTAGCATTGCTCGTGTTGCGAATCAAATAGGCGTTACATGCAAGCTCATAAGAACGACAAAAACAGATGTCCATCTGATACCGATAAATGAAAGGTACGAAACAAAGGTCATAGCTAAAAAAGACTTGCTTTGGGCACTGGCCGTTTTGTGCCACGTAAGTGTCTGATTGTATCTTATGGTCCCGGCAATTGTGAGACTTTGTTTCAAAGCATAGTTTCCCACTTCTCTATTTGACGAAGCTCATATATATTTTAGGCCGTATTAAACTTTTATAGGGCTTATTACGCAGGCCTGAAGAGAAGACTTCGTCTCTTAGGTCTGGGCACTGAACAAATATGGCTATCTATCTTTTGAAAATACATCTCAGTGTTGCCGCGTCCATTGGCTTTATCGCTCTGTTAGGAGTCGCGGTTGAGAATGGATTGGTTCTCGTCAGCTTTTTTGACCAGCTGCGCAAACGTGGCCATAAGGTGAATGATGCTGTTTTAGAAGCCTGCAGACTCCGGGTACGACCTCTGATAATGACAACACTGACCACGCTCATGGGACTTCTGCCGATGCTCTATGCCACTGGGTCAGGTTCCGAAATTCAGCAGCCTCTTGTGGCGGTGATCTTCGGTGGTCTTATAACTTCTCTGGCACTGACTCTTATCATACTTCCCGTTCTATATGTCCTGTTCAACTGTGAGAAAATAAGTAGGGGTACAACGATGGTGTGAGCAGACCTAACGTTTGCAACGTTGCTTGCACTTTTTGTAATCCAGGCCTTTTACTAATGGTTCGCGATTAAGATAAACGACCACTCAGATAACAATTAAAAAAAGATATTATTACGTTGGGTTGACCCCGTTAGAAATTTCAAGGAGTGAAAGAAGATTGGAACAAAGGTGGAGATTTCTAACGGGCTTGACCGAGCAATTCTTTTAGTATTCTTTAAAGTTCCTCATCCAGCTCGGCCAGTCACCCGGCATAACCCCGCCTGCCATTGTCCAGCCGCCGTTTATGTTGTACTGCCGATGCCACTTGAGTTTCCACAGCTCCTTAAGGTCCACTTTTCTGACAGACCAGTCCAAAAACAAATGATTATTAGACCCATTGTGCCGGTTGATAGCGAAATGTTTCATTTCATGGTTAGCGGCCACCCACTGACCATCATATTCGGGAGGGGCAATCCGGATGGACTGAGGGCTGTTGTTCTGATAGAAAGGCCCACCTCCCCGCCACATAGTGTCGGCAAAGACGGATATTTGGTTTCCGCCTTTTACATCGGTGCTCTTCCAGTTCCATTCAACCGGACGCTGCTGGATAACATCCTGCCCCGGCCTTGCATTAAAAAGCCAGCAATTTGCTCCATAGCTGCCTTCTTCCCGCCGGTTTTCTATTCCGCCTGTCCCCATAATATAGGTCTTAAATGGACCACCATGGCTTACATAGTTGGCCCCCTCGGCCAGCCTTTTTTTTGCCATCGGGCATAAGAGAATACCCGCTCTTGTCCTGTAAAAAGGCCTAAGCGACAGTATCCAGTTCCCACGCGGCCAGTCGCTGGAGCCTTCAGCTTCCATACAGAAATAGCCGTCGTTATCATTGCAATACATCGACCAGACCTGGCCCCATGAGTGCAGGTTCATCTTACACGCCGCTGACCTCGCCTGTTTCTTTGCCCGGTTTAACGCCGGCATCAATATCGCCATCAATAACGCAATAATGGCGATAACGACCAATAACTCTATTAACGTGAACCCTCTTGATTTGTTCATAAAACCACCTTCCGTTTCTATCGACATTTTGCCCAGCAATGCTGGGTTCCGATCAAAACCCGCCGTTGGCGGGTCGATTTGATGCGCAAAATGAATATTCTGTTCCCTGAGTTTCGTATTTTCCGAATATCTCAGGGATGTTTTGCAAAAGTATTGTACATTAAATCGGCCTTTCCTGCAATAAAAAAATGGAAAAAGATTATCCCGGCATCGGCTTTTTTACCGCTATAGCTCCGCTGCAGAGATGAAAAATATGGCTGAAAAAGGATTGTTCGGTATAGAATCCTTTGTTAGATGACCATCGACTATTGATTATGTATTGCTATGTCCGCGGAGAATGTGTATTTCAGAATTCTAAAAGGTCCGCAATATGCAATTTGACGCAATAGGGAGCTTAAAATATAATGACCGGCAGGATATAGTGCTTTCAGAGATTGTGGGAGCATCGAATTATTTTTGATGGAGAAGATATGCTGGCGAGCGCCACTATAGCTGACCTTCTACGGCCTTGTGAGAGAAGGCGTGCCGTATTTTATGATATTGCCGTGGTCATTGGCGGTTCTGTGCTCATTGGTTTATGTGCCCAGGTCAAGGTTCTGCTCCCCTTTAGTCCTGTTCCCGTTACTGGCCAGACCTTTGCTGTCCTAATGATAGGGACGGTGCTCGGCCCTTGGCGAGGGAGCCTGTGTGTTCTTACGTATATAGTACAGGGAGTAGCTGGTTTGCCGGTCTTTGCGCTGGGAGGTGGTTTTGCGGTACTAAGAGGATTCACCGGCGGCTATCTGGTTGGTTTCATCCCTGCTGCGTACATCACAGGATTCTTGGCACAGAAGGGATGGGACAGGCGGATTGCAACTACTGTTTTGGCGATGGTTTTGGGCAATATCGTCATTTATGCTTTTGGTTTGCTCTGGCTGTGCTGCCTGATGGGTATCAACAGGGCTGTGCCGGCTGTGGGATTATATCCTTTTGTTGTCGGCGACCTTTTGAAGATAGCATTAGCGGCGGCGGTCTTGCCGGCGGGCTGGAAATTGCTTGAATTTGGTGGAATTGCCGATAAAAGAGAATAAATAGTATCGAGTGGATTAGAGCTCGATTCTCGTTCGAGCAGCGGGCATCCGGTATCGACCCGCCAACGGCGGGTTTTAATCGGAACCCAGCGTTGCTGGGTCGAGGAATGAATTATTGGGGAATAGTGTAACGGTAGCACGACTGACTCTGGATCAGTTAGTCCAGGTCCGAATCCTGGTTCCCCAGGTACGAGAGTCAAAGGCCAAAGAGTCCATTTCGTTATAAGGACTGACTCGTTCATTTTTAAAAACGGCGAGTTTGCTATTGTCACTGGTAACAGTTGAACCTCATTATCTTTGTTGGAAAATACAAAAAGGCTAAGACCGGTGTGTCGTACAGCGGGCATTCTCAGCGGATTCGTTCATCTTCTAACATCTGTGTTTTTTCAGACGGCCTTTTCGCTTGCTCCAGCTTGCGCAACGTGGCACATATTTAAAACAGCGCCGTACAAATCTTCTCATAGCAGGCCAGGCAATCTTGTCAAGAAATTTGAGCCAGTTCATCGTTCTTCTCGCCTTCATAGGCATAAATACTATCGGCTTGCATTGTAAAGTCAAGGATAAAAAGTCTGTACTTAAACCATTTGTAGAGCGCACAAAAAAGCCCCCGCTGTGCGGAGGGAGAGGAAAAAGCGAGCAATCGTAGGTGCTTATAGTTTAAGACTATATTTTAATATTATTCTGCGTTTGCGTATCCAAGTAACAAATCCTACACCGATACTGCCGAGAATAAGAGCACCAGGGTCAGAATTATATACATAAGAGTCTGAACAGGAGGGTTCTTTAATTACCACTCGAACTCAGCAATAATGGGTGTGTGGTCGCTTGGACGCTCAGCAGCACGTGGCTGTTTATCTATATAGCAATCGGTGCATTTCTCTGCCAGGGGCTTTGTTGCCATAATATGATCTAAGCGCCAGCCAAGATTGCGTTCGAATGAATTTAGTCTGTAATCCCAGAAGGTATATTGACCAGCTTCTCTATAGTGCATCCTGAATACATCGACAAATCCCCATTGAACGACATTCTCAAACGCTTTACGAGCTTGCGGATGATAACAGACGTGCCCTGATAAGTTTACAGGGTCATAAACATCTATCGGCTGCGGTGCTACGTTGAGGTCTCCCACCCAGAGAACAGAGTCGGTGGGCTTGAAGTTCTTTTCGAAAAACGCCAGCAGACGGCCAAACCAGTTCAGCTTATATTCGAATTTTTGAGACTCCGGCAGATAACCTTGTGGGATATAAGTATTGACGATAATTACACCGTTAATTTCCGCTTTAATCAAACGAGCTTCGTCCTTTGGCTCATCCTCGAAACCAAATTTGACGTTTGTGATTTCGTTTCTGCTGAAAATCGCCACGCCGTTATAACTCTTCTGCCCTTTGAAAACGAATCTGTACTCAGTCTCGTCAAACGCCTCGATTGGAAAATCGTCATCCTGGACCTTGGTCTCCTGAACGCATAGAATATTCGGCTGATACTCGGCGAGCCACGCAAGCACGATGGGCAATCGAGCACGAAGGGAATTAACGTTAAAGCTGGCAACTTTCATTCAGGCTGCTTTGAAGCCAGTTCTTCGACCTGTTTTTTCCTGGGTTTGGTCTTGGCAGATATACTTTTTATTGGTTGCGGTTTTTCGGTTATCTGTTTTATGAGGTCTGTCCGGCTTGAGGAAACACCTTTTTTACGCCCCTGGATTTTGTCAACTATAGCGTAACTTTCCACTATCGCCAGCAGGCTCAAAAGAAAGCTGAGCGTGCTTTCGGCGCCCTGATTGGTATTGACACCGTCGGGAACAAGGCCGTCGTAACATCCTTTTGTTCTAAAGTTATAGAGCGGAATATGCAGTTCATTTTGGCCAAGAAACCAGTCAAAGGCTTTTCTCTGAAGCGTCAGAAATCTCTCTTTTTGAGTGGCATCGTAAGCGGCCCGTAGCATCATAACTATGCTGGCAGCTTCTATAGGTTGCTGGTCAAAACTGGCTCGTGTCTTGCCCCGATCGTACCACCCTTTACAGCCGACGAATCTGAAATATTCGCCGTTAAAGGTATTTTCCAGAAGGAATTCGCAGGTTTTTTCTGCAATTTCGAGGTATTTCTTATTCTCGGAAGTTTGGCCGGCCACAAATAGGGCATGCGGCAAAACTGCATTATCGTATGTGAGAACATCTTCAAACCATTGCCACTCAGGATAATTATTTTCTTCGTATTGGGTTATAAGTCCGTCTGCGGTTATTTCCAGTTGGCGTTTTATGTCACTGGCTCCGGGGAACTGTTTGAGATAATCACACATGCCGAGTATAGAGTATGCCATTCCCCTTGGCAGCTGCTTCTGGATGTGTTCTACTGATTTATCAAAGCAGCTTTTCGCAATCGAAAGATATGCCGGAGTCGGTGGTTGTGCCATAACCGTTCCGAGCGCCCATAGTACTCGACCAAAGGCATCATTTAGAGGTTCACGGTCCAGCCACGTTCTGTTGAAATTCATAAAATTTCTGATTGTGCCGTCACTGCTTTGGGAATGTATGATGAAGGACAAATATGTATCGAGAAGATGGAGCGCCTGCGGCTCGGAATACTGGGCGTAATACTTGGTCATTGCTATTACCGCCCTGGCGTTGTCATCCGTACAGTAGCCGTGTTCGCGGTTTGGTATTGTGTAATTGGCGTGCTGGTATATACCGGTATCATCGGTTAGCTTTTGTACATGGTCTAATGAGGGTTCAGGTAACTCTATTGATACGGTGGTTTTCGCGGCGATGCGCAGAGGCAGTCGTTTTGCCTTGAATAATCTCCAGTATGCCTGCCCGATTTTGGGCCAGGTTCTGGACCTGCCGTACTCGTAGGCCCGTCTTCGCAGAGAATAAAACTCCGAATCTTTCTGAAGTATTTCCACTATTGTTTCAGCTATTTGTTTCGAATCCCCGAATCGTACCAGCTTTCCTCGACCGTCGGCCAGCAGTTCCATAGCCGCCCAGTAGGGGGTGGAGACAACCGCCTTACCTGCGCCGACCGCAAATGATAAAGTACCGCTGGTCAGTTGTTTTCTGTTGATATATGGCGTAACGTAGAGTTCGGCTGCACACAAAAAGTTATGAAGCTCCTGGTCACTTACGAACCTGTTGTGAAAGATAACGTGTTCCTGAAGATTTAGGTCCTTTACCATTTGCTGGAGTCTGAATCTGTATGACTCGCCCTCATGTTTGAGTATGTTCGGATGTGTCATACCCAGGACTATGTACATAACCGAAGGCTCAGCCTCGACTATAGCCGGCATCGCTCTGAGCATCACCTCGATACCCTTGTTCTTGTTGAGCAGGCCGAATGTCAAAATAGTTTTTCGGTCTTCCATACCGAATTTGTGCTTGTAGTAGTTGCTGTCAACGAACGGCAAATCCGGTATGCCGTGTGCGATCAGCTTTATTTTCCTGGCGGGTATATGATAAATCTCCCGCAGCATACCAACGCCGCGTTCGTTCATTGTGATTACTTTGTAAGAGGCGTTGCAGACATCCACTAAAGCTTTATGATAATCCGCATCCGGTTCATCGAGGATTGTATGAAGTGTAGTTATTACCGGGGCCTTTAGTCTGTTGAGCAGTAGGCTCAGATATGCCCCCGCTTCACCGCCGAAAAGGCCGAATTCGTGCTGGACGGAGACCACGTCAACGTGGCTGAAATTGATATAATCGGCGGCACAAATATAATCATTTTTAACATTTTCACGGATTTCGAACTTGACAGGGTCGTTGTATTTTTGGTCTCCCGACTGCATTGCGACTACCAGCGGTTCAAATTCACCCTTGGCCGCTGAATCGGTGCTTTTGATTAGGTCCGATGTGAATGTCGCGATGCCGCATTTTCTTGGGGGGAATGAAGAGATAAACACCACTTTTTTTGGTGAACCTTTTGTCATTCTTAGTGCCCCGTTTTTAAATAGCGACTAAATTAACTACGTCCATTTTAGGAGTAGCTCGTTAAGCTGTCAAGCGAATTGACCCTTGAACCACATAAAAAAATGTTTTTTCCGGATGGATGGATTGATTCTGTCTCGCCAGGGGTTTAGAATAAAAATTTGTTGAATATTTTAAAATTTATGCAAATTTTTATTTTCTTTTGCACTGAAAATGGATATAAACGTATATTATTCTACTATTTTAGTAGGAATTATAGGAAATCGCTTATGAAGCTATCGACCCGGACCAGATATGGTATAAGGGCCATATTAGAATTGGCGCAGAGCGGCAAAAAAGGCCCTTTGCAGTTGAAAATCATTGCTCAGAGGCAGGATATATCCGTCAAATATCTCGAACAATTGATGGTTGTTCTAAAGGCAGCGGGATTTGTCAGAAGTATCAGGGGTTCCAAAGGCGGTTATATGCTTGCCAGAGCTCCGGATCAGATTGAGCTTAGTGAAGTTTTACATTGCCTGGAGGGCACCGTAACTACTGTCGAATGCGTTGAAAACAAAGATTACTGTGTTCGGGCCGCTGACTGTGCAGCCAGAGACCTCTGGGTGAAGGTGCAGAATGCGATTGAAGATGTTCTGCAATCTATGACGCTCCAGGATTTGGTCAACAGGGGTAAAGGAAACAGAACGTTAAATTATCAAATTTAGAAGGTTGAAAGGCAAAAATTTATGAGCGCGATATTTGAAGACATCACGGCTGTGGTTGGCTTTACACCCTTGGTGCAGCTCAACAAGCTTGGCTCTGGCAAAGCGACTATTCTGGCTAAGCTCGAGTCTAAAAATCCCTGTGGAAGTGTGAAAGACAGGATTGCTTTGTCGATGATCAGGTCCGCAGAAGAGCAGGGACTGATAACCAAAGACACGGTTGTTATTGAGCCGACCAGCGGCAACACCGGCATAGGCCTTGCCTTCGTATGTGCAGCAAGCGGACATCGATTAATATTGATTATGCCGGAGTCGATGAGCATAGAGCGAAGGAAGATATTAAAGCTGTTCGGCGCCGAGCTCGTGCTCACGCCCGCGGAGCTGGGCATGGTCGGTGCGGTTGAAAAGGCCGAAGAGCTTGTTGCTCAGAACCCAAATTCATTTATGCCGCAGCAATTCAAAAACCCTGCAAATCCGCAAATACACAGGGAGACCACCGCAAAGGAGATTTGGATTGACACTGACGGAAAGGTTGACATTCTTGTCGCTGGAGTCGGTACCGGCGGGACCCTCACAGGCTGTGGCGAGGTTTTAAAACAGAACAATAAGGACTTAAAAGTCGTAGCCGTGGAGCCGAAAGATTCACCGATACTTTCCGGCGGAAAACCAGGCCCACATAAAATACAGGGTATAGGGGCGGGATTTGTGCCGGACGTTTTAAATGTTGGAATCATCGATGAGATTATCCAGGTCTCTAATCAAGATGCCATTGAGACAGCACGCCGGCTGGCGCTGAAGGAAGGTATTCTTTCGGGTATAAGTGGCGGTGCAAATGTGTGGGCTGCGATACAGCTTTCGCAACGCCAGGAAAATGAAGGTAAAGTCATAGTTACCTTTATCTGTGACACTGGTGAAAGATATATATCCACCGAAATGTATGAGTAGCAGAAAATCCTTTGCCCTTAATAAGGGGTGCGACGATGACAGAGGAAAGGTTAACGAATAAAAAAATCGAAAGTTTGGTTTCTGATATTGCCCGGACTTACCAGGACGATACCGGCATAAATTTTATCGATGTTTCTAATCTTCCTGTACGCGATAAGATATTAGAGGTTCTTGAGCTGCTTACGGAAATTCTTTTTCCCGGTTATACCGGCAGAAGAAAGGTTACACGATCAAATGTCAATTTTATTGTTATTGACATCCTCTATCATGTCTATACGGAGCTTACCGAACAGATAGAAAGGGCTTATAAATACCAGTGCAGGATGCAGAATTGCGATACGGGTGACTGTCAAAAAATGGCGGAAGATGCTGCGCTGCATTTACTGTCTCAGCTGCCGAAAATCAGGGAGCTGTTGAAGGGTGATGTTGGTGCTGCTTTCGACGGTGACCCTGCGGCGAAATCTTACGAGGAGATTGTGATAAGTTATCCCTGTATCATAGCGATTGCTACTTATCGTATTGCCCACGAATTATATATGGAACAGGTGCCGTTAATACCGCGGATAATGAGCGAGTGTGCACATTCCAGGACCGGCATCGACATACATCCCGGTGCAAAGATAGGCAAAAATTTCTTTATCGACCACGGTACAGGCGTTGTGATAGGCGAAACTACTATCATTGGAGACAATGTTAAGATCTATCAGGGCACCACTCTCGGAGCTATGAGTTTCCCGAAAGACGAGAGAGGAAAGATAATAAAAGGCGGCAAAAGGCATCCAACTATAGAGGACAATGTGACAATTTACGCCGAGGCAACGATATTAGGTAATGTAGTCATCGGGAGGGATTCGGTAATCGGCGGTAATGTCTGGATAAAAGAATCAGTGCCGGCGGGAGTTACCGTTTCGGTAGCCAAGGCGGATTTGGTTTATACAAAACACACAAAGAGTCAAGCATGAAACGGGATGCGAGATGAACGAGCGTTTACTTGGAAAAATAAGAAGGTTAAAAAATGAACGCAGGGCGGTGATACTTGCGCATAACTATCAGCCCGGCGAGATACAGGACCTCGCTGATTTTACCGGCGATTCTTTGGGTTTGAGTATAAAGGCAGCCGAGACCGATGCTGACGTAATCGTCTTTTGTGGTGTGCAATTTATGGCCGAGACCGCCGCGATTCTGTCGCCGGAAAAAACTGTTCTTTTGCCGGACAGATTTGCCGGCTGCCCAATGGCTGATATGATAACCGCCGAACAATTACGCCGGATAAAACAGGAACACCCTGATGCCTTGGTGGTCTGTTATGTAAACAGTTCTGCAGAGGTCAAGGCCGAGAGCGATTATTGCTGCACAAGTGCCAACGCGGTTGAGATAGTGAGCTCTTTGCCCCAAGACAGGCGTATTATTTTTGTGCCGGACCAGCATCTTGGCCGCTTTGTTGCCGAGAGAACGGGTCGTGACCTTGTGCTTTGGCCCGGTTATTGCCACGTACACGTGGTGATAACTGAGGATGATATTAGGAATGCCAGGGCGAAATATCCGGATGCGATTGTAATGGCGCACCCGGAATGCACTGAGCCTGTAAAGGAGCTGTCGGATGAGCTTCTCAGCACCGGCCAAATGCTCAAGTTTGCCGCCAAAAGCACGGCAAGGCAGTTCATAATAGCAACCGAGATAGGAATAATTCATCCCTTGAAAAAACAGAACCCGGAAGCTGAATTTGTCCCGGCCAGTGACAGGGCGGTTTGTCCCAATATGAAAAAGATTACCTTAGACAAGCTCATCGGTTCGCTGGAGGATATGCAATATAAAATTACAGTACCGGACCGGATAAGAATAAAAGCAAAGAAGGCCCTTGACAAAATGGTAGAGATTTTGCCGGCGAGGTAGAAATGACAGCGATTGGAGAAAACTCGGTTGGTCTTGTGCAGACGAAGGTGATACGCGTCGTTGAAGCCCAGCAGCCCATGGAGCTGGAGTGCGGCAAGACGTTGGCTCCTATTGATGTGGCCTACGAAACATACGGCGAGCTTAACGAGGCTTCAGACAATGCTGTTTTGATTTGCCATGCCCTCAGCGGTGACGCTCACGTTGCCGGCCTCAATAATTCTGATGACCGAAAGCCCGGCTGGTGGGATGTAATGGTCGGGCCCGGCAAGGGAATCGATACGAATAAGTATTTTGTTATCTGCTCAAATTTTCTCGGCGGTTGCAGCGGGACAACGGGGCCGTCTTCCATTAACCCATCAACAGGCAGACCATACGGCCTGGACTTTCCGATTATAACTATAGCTGATATGGTCAAGGTCCAAAAGCTCTTGCTCGATAAGCTCGGTATTAAAGGGCTTTTAGCGGTGATTGGCGGTTCGATAGGGGGGATGCAGGTCTTGCAGTGGGCGATTGAGTACCCTGATTTTATTAAAGCTGCCATACCGGTTGCCACAACCACGCACCTTGGAGCTCAATCGATTGCGTTTGATGCGGTGGGCCGAAACGCGATATTGGCAGACCCAAACTTTGCGGGCGGACAATACACGGACGAAAAAGGCCCGGATAGAGGTCTGGCAATCGCACGGATGATTGGGCACATAACGTATCTATCCGAACAGGGTATGCGCGAAAAGTTCGGACGTCAGCTGCGAAATGCTCACAGCTACAGTTACGATTTCAACTCTGAGTTTGCCGTTGAGACATACCTGGACTATCAGGGGCAAAGCTTCGTGGAGAGATTCGACTCCAACAGTTACCTTTATATATCCAAGGCGGCCGATTATTTCGACCTGGGAAAAGATTACGGGTCACTGAGTGAGGCCTTTGCGAATACAAAATGCAGATTCCTGGTAATTAGCTTTGCAAGTGACTGGCTCTTTACACCTGCTCAATCCAGAGCAATAGTGGACTCACTCGTTGCTAATCACAAAGATGTTAGTTATTGTGATATTACATCACCATACGGTCACGATGCGTTCTTGTTAGAGCCGGAGATACTTGGCTCTTTTATCTCCGGCTTTTTGGAGGCAACACATCGCCCTGGAGTGAGCAAAGAGCAAAAGAATGCAAAAAAACGAGATAGCTCCAAGGTATGCGAGCTCGAACAGGCCCGGCGGACTCGCATTGATTATGAGCTGATTGAATCGCTGATAGAGCCCGACAGCACGGTTTTGGATATTGGCTGCGGAGACGGAGAATTACTCTCGCGGCTTGCCGCGGATAAGAACATAAAGGGCGAAGGTATTGAGCTCGACCAGGACCTTGTCCTGACCTGTGTAAATCGGGGGCTGTCCGTTATCCAGCATGATGTCGAACAAGGCCTGGGGGAATATGCGGATAAAAGTTATGATTACGTAATACTGTCACAAACTGTGCAGACAGTGAGAAATACACAGAAGGTAATTGCTGAATTGCTGCGGGTGGCTCAGAAAGTGATTGTGAGCTTTCCCAACTTTGCCCATTGGCGATGCAGAGCACAGCTGTTCTTTGGAGGGCATGCTCCCGTAACCAGGCAGCTGCCCTTCGAGTGGCACAGCTCACCCAACATACACTGTCTGTCACTGAAGGATTTCGACAGACTCTGCAGGGAGCTTGGGATTAGAGTCGAAAGAAGGATTCCACTGGCTAAGATACGTCTTAGCCCGGTAAGATTCGCGCCAAATCTGTTTGCCGAGCAGGTAATCTACCTCACAAGCGGGAAATGAGCTATGGACAAAAACGTTGAATATAATTTGAAAAGGCCGGCTGAGTACGCCGGCAAGGCGGAAGTTGCCGCTATGCAAAAACAAGTTAATTAAAGGAGACTGTAGTATGGATTTTTCAAGAGTATCTGAAAAGGATGTAACAAAGGCGATCGTATCTGAATTTGCCAGAGAATTTGAAGACCACATCGATAACGATGTGATTGTTGTTGGGGCGGGACCCAGCGGACTCGTCGCTGCAACCCAGTTTGCAAAACAGGGCCAAAAGACGCTCCTTATCGAAAGTAACAATTACCTGGGTGGAGGATTCTGGATAGGGGGCTATCTGATGAACAAGGTAACCGTTAGGGCCCCTGCACAGACAATCCTCGATGACATCGATGTGCCCTACCAGGAAGCAGTAGAAGGATTATACGTTGCCGATGGACCACATGCCTGTTCAAAATTGATTGCTGCGGCGTGCGATGCCGGAGTAAAGGTATTGAACATGACGAAGTTTGAAGATGTGGTGCTAAGGGATGACAGGGTTTGTGGAGTCGTTATTAACTGGACTCCGGTATCTGCTTTGCCGAGGGCGATTACCTGTGTGGACCCGGTTGCCATCGAAGCCAGACTCGTGGTTGATGCGACCGGACACGATGCTGTTGTAGTGCGTTCACTTGAAAAGCGGGGTCTTGTCGAAATAAAAGGTTTCGGCGCTATGTGGGTCGAAAAATCAGAGGACGCGGTTGTTAAAAATACAACAGAAATTTACCCGGGCCTGATTGTTGCTGGAATGGCTGTCGCAACGACATTTGGTCTTCCAAGAATGGGACCCACGTTTGGAGGGATGCTGCTGTCCGGCAAGAGAGCCGCAGAAGTTACAATGGAAGTGTTAAGATAACAGAATATAGCGGCGTGAATACCAGCGACGAAACGGTGCTGCTTTTAGATATTTGTGAGGTAATAAAATGGACAAAAAGACCGACTATCGTCTGGAGACATTAGCTCTGCACGCGGGTCACGAGGTTGATTCGGATACTTTGAGCAGGGCCGTACCTATTTATCAGACGACCAGTTATGTATTTAAGGACACCGACCACGCGGCCAATCTGTTCGCACTCAAAGAGTTTGGCAATATCTATACGCGATTGATGAATCCGACCACCGACGTATTTGAAAAACGAATCGCAGCTATGGAAGGAGGTGTTGGCGGCCTTGGCTTCAGTTCCGGACAGTCCGCAATATATGTCAGCATCTTCAATATCTGTGGCGCAGGAGGACATATCGTATCTTCGAATTCGCTCTATGGCGGCACGGTGACATTGTTTAGCCAGACCTTCAAAAAACTGGGGATTGAAGTTACTTTTGTTGACCCGAAAGACCCGGAGAATTTTGCCAAGGCAATCAAGGATAATACTCGCCTGGTCTATATAGAAAGCATCGGCAATCCCAAAAACGACATCCTCCAATACGAGAAAATTGCCGACATCGCGCACAAAAACGGTATGCCCGTGATTTGTGACAGCACCGTCACCACACCTATACTGTTCAAGCCGATTGACTATGGTATCGACATCGTCGTTCATAGCTGCACCAAGTTCATCGGCGGGCACGGAACCTGTATCGGCGGCGCTATCGTTGATTCCGGCAAATTCGACTGGACAAACGGCAAATATCCTGAGTTGACTGAGCCGGACCCAAGTTATCACGGTGTCAAATACGTCGAGTCTTTCGGTAATTTGGCGTACATCATCAAGGCAAGAACTCAGTTCCTGCGGGATATGGGTAGCTGTATGTCGCCGTTTAATGCGTTTCTCTTTCTGCAGGGGCTGGAAACTCTGCATCTGCGGATGCCCAGACATTCTGAAAATGCATTGTCACTGGCACAGTGGCTCGAAAAACAGAATACGGTCACCTGGGTAAATTATCCAGGATTACAATCGCATCCGGATTATGAATTGGCAAAAAAATATCTCCCCTATGGTCAGGGTGCAATACTTGGCTTCGGAATCAAGGGCGGCAAAGATGCTGGCATTAAGTTTATCAACAATGTAAAATTAGCCAGCCACCTTGCCAATATTGGTGACAGTAAAACTTTAGTGATACACCCGGCCAGTACGACGCATCAGCAGCTTAGCGAAGCCGAGCAGCTTGCCGCCGGTGTAACGGCCGATTACATTCGGGCCTCGGTCGGCACAGAACATATTGATGACATAATAGTCGATTTCGACCAGGCACTAAAAGCCAGTCAGATGTAAGAATAGTGGATGGCGGATTTGTACGGAGTACGAGAATATGTGGGAGTACACGGATAAATTAAAAGACCATTTTTTTAATCCGCGAAACGTCGGCGAAATAGAGGAACCGGACGGCGTCGGCGAAGTCGGCTCCTTAGCCTGTGGCGATGCCCTGAAGCTGACGTTCAAACTTGATGCCAATGGCAGAATCACCGATGCAAAGTTCAAGACCTTTGGCTGTGCAAGCGCCATAGCAACGTCATCGGTATTGACCGAGATGATAAAAGGCCTGACTCTGAACGAGGCCGCTAAAGTAACCAATAAAGATATTGCCGACTATCTGGGCGGTCTGCCGGAACAAAAGATGCACTGCTCGGTTATGGGCAGAGAAGCCCTTGAGGCGGCAATCGAAAACTACAAAAGCGGCGGAAAGAAAAAACATGAGCTCGAAGGTAATGTTATCTGCACCTGTTTCGGCGTAACCGACAAGGAAATCGAAAGAGTGATACGCGAAAACAATCTGACAACGGTTGAAGAGGTTACGAATTACTGCAAGGCGGGCGGCGGCTGCGGAGGATGCCAGGGCGAAATCGAAAAAATAATAGAAAAGATACAGCCGGATGAAATCAAACAGGCCCCTTTAACAGTAGCTCGACGAGCAGGCAAACTTACCAATATCCAAAAGATACAGTTAATACAGCAGACAATAAATGAGCAAATCAGGCCGGCCTTGCGGGCTCACGGAGGCAATGTCGAGCTAATAGATGTTGAAGGAAATAAAGTTGTCGTCGCATTCAGAGGAATGTGCGCCCAGTGCAGACTGGCCGATTTTACGATGAAGGATGTCGTCGAAGCCAAACTAAGGGAATTCGTTTCCGAGCAGCTTTTTGTCGAAGAAGACAAAGAATCTGCACAGCAGCCCCACAATCACAGGGAATAACCAATGAGAACCATATATTTTGACAACAACGCCACGACAAAAGTAGCTGAACAGGTGTTTGAAGAAATGGAGCCGTTGTTTTGTGAGCTTTACGGCAATCCTTCGAGTATGCACACGTTTGGCGGACGGATGGGACGCAGAATCCGTCAGGCGCGCGAGCAGGTGGCCGGCCTGCTTGGTTGCGAGCCGAGCGAGATTATATTTACAAGCGGCGGCACTGAAAGTGACAACGCCGCTATCAAAGGCACCTTGGCTGCGCTGCCGCACAGACGCAAAATTATAACTACCAGAGTTGAGCATCCTGCTGTGCTGACGGTTTGCCGCGAGCTGGAAAATCACGGCTATACCGTTGTAGAGCTGCCAGTGGACAAACGGGGTCGGCTTGACCTTGCGGAGCTGGAAGAGCAAATCGATGATGATACCGCTTTGGTTACGATAATGTATGCAAATAATGAGACCGGCGTGGTATTCCCAATTGAGAAAATCGCCGATTTAGTTGCCGATAGGGGGGTGATATTTCACACCGATGCAGTGCAGGCGATTGGCAAGATACCGTTGGACCTCTCGAAAAGCAATATCGATTTGCTCAGTCTCTCCGGCCATAAGCTGCACGCCCCGAAGGGTGTAGGCG
>JBGVTO010000270.1:0-8401 GCA_041862635.1 Phycisphaerae bacterium
TTTATATCGATTTCCTCATTGTCCTTAGAGGCCGTGATCTGGCCGGTGTTGCGGTCGATGTTTACTTCTATATTGCTTTCCGGCTCACCAAAGTGCTTCCTCGCTGCCGAAACCATAGCTTCTTCAAGGTCAACAAATATCGATTCCTTCTCGATATTTTTATCGCGAGCAATGTTTTCCACGATTCTTAGTAATTCCTGGCTCATTGTCTTTTCTCTTTAATCCAGCACCGATTTCTTTTCTTTTTCCAGCCCGGAACCAATCTCTGGTCTCGGACAAAAAAAAAATGGAAACTATACACGTTTCCACTTCATAAGGGGATCCCTGCAAAATGGGCTCCCCGGCACGCCTAAAACGAACAGAGGTTGTAGTTTGCATTTACGCTACATCATCTGCCTCCAATACTAAAAAACCTCATTCGTTTTTCGCGACAATTGAAGCAGAAAACCGATTTCCAAGCCACCATGTGCACAGAAGCAAAGCCATGCAGGTCAATTGTTACTCGCCTACTTTGCACTGTTTGCTAATCCTGTCAAAACCATTTTAAGCGCCTCTTTAGTTCAAAGTTTAGCTTTGGTAGCTATTAATCCTTATAACCAAACTTCTTATAATAATCGTCAAATCCGTCAATAGCAATTATTTTTTTATTGAATTTGTATAATTTTTAGCCCAAATCCGACAAAAACAAAAAAAAGCTCAGTAATCCAAATCCCCCAACGTCCGTATAAAATAGCCTTTTTAAGGGCTCCAAGCCCTCTTTTGCATAGAACACGAGGTTCAGACAACTAAGTGTGCTACGATGCTGGAACCAGACGCAGCAGTAATTTTTCCTCTGCAACAGCTATTTTTTCAATTCGCACCTTTTTATCGTCAATCCTGAAAACGGGCTCAAACGGCTCATCAGTAAGTAATGACGCAACTATTTTTGTTTGTACAGCCTCTTTGTCTATAGGTATAGCAGCAAGCCTCTGCGTGTACATCTTTTTGGCCATCATCTTGGCAATGGGCGTAATATTCATAGCTCCGACCTTCACCTTCGCCACCTCCAGGTTCAAAAGCCCCTGCTCATCAATTTTGGGCTCTAACTCAATAGTAATGATAAATTCTACTCCTTTGACATCTGCCGTTCCCATCAGCACAACGGTACCTGGGATAAAAAGTGCTGCAGGTGCGTAAAGCAGAACGCCTTCGGATTCCATTGGCCAGTTGCCCCGAGTAATTATATCGTTTATCCCCTTCTGGGTAATGACCAGCTCGAATGGCTCGCGATATTGTATGCCTTTATTAAACGCCGGTCCTAAATCGTGTGTCAGATATGGACTGACCTGCCCCCGTTTGTAGTTGCCGGAGCTGAGGTCAGCCGGCTTATAGCGACCGGGCCTGTATAACAGTAGGGCGAAGATAATAGCCGCTACCGCCAAATCGACCAGGAGCCAAATGACCAATTTTTTGAATCTCGCTTTTTTGCGAATTTTCAAATCTATTTCCGTTCTTTGTATTTCTGTCTTGCTCAAATTCATTTGCATGATTATAGTGGTTCAGATGTTTATTAAAAGTTTTTTCCAATTATGAGGATTTAGAATATGGCAAGTCATTTTGCTGACCGTCTCTGCGACGCCGTGAAAGCCAAGAAAACTTCTTTGATTGTCGGGCTGGATCCTGTTTACACCAGGCTGCCTTCTGTGATAAGAAGCCATCGCCAGATGAATGATGAGTTTGATGCCGCCGCTGCGGTCGATGCTATCTTCGATTTTTGCACACAGGCAATGCGAATCGTTGCGCCGATGGTACCTGCTGTGAAGATTAACATTGCGTTTTTTGAAAAGTATCTCTGGGAAGGCCTGGAGACCTACTATTCCTTGATTTCCGAGGCTGACGAGCTGGGCCTGGAAATAATCGGCGACGTAAAACGAGGCGACATTGGCCACACCGCGGAAGCTTACGCCGCTGCTCATCTCGAAAATCCGGAGCTGTCCGGTCTCGAAGACAATCTTGCCCCCGACGCCATTACCGTCAATGGATACACGGGAACAGATGGTATCGAGCCTTTTGCGGACATGGCCGACAAGCAGGGAAAAGGTATTTTTGTGCTGGTTCGTACCAGCAATCCTTCCGCTGCCGAAATTCAGGATTTCGCCGATGCTCAGGGCCGGAAAATGTACGAAAAGCTCGCCGAAGTCGTCGGAAAGATTGCTAATAAGGATGAACGAATTGGAACCCAGGGTTATAGTAACGTGGGAATGGTAGTGGGTGGTACCGCACCTGAGGTAACAACTGCTTTGCGGCGAAACTATGACAAGGTATGGTTTCTAATCCCGGGCTACGGCTCCCAGGGTGCCACCGCGGCCGACTGTGTGAGATTTTGTAAACCGGATGGGACCGGAGCTTTAATTAACGCGTCACGCTCAATAATCTATGCCTATGAAAAGCCGAAATACAAAGAGCAGTTCGGCGACGACTGGAAAAGATGTATCGAGCAGGCCGTCATTGACGCAAAGGTCGATTTGGCAAACGCTATGCAGATCTTGATATAGAAACATAAAACGCAAAGCGAAAAACGTAGAACCATAGCGTAAAAATTCAAAACTTCATCTAAAACAAGAACAATGTCTCTGCAAACTTCTGAAAGCTGCAAAACTTTTGGACACGAAGTTGATATCTGCAGAATGTTTGACCGGATAGCGCCGCGTTACGACCTTCTTAACCACTTGCTATCCTTCGGGCAGGACTTTTTCTGGCGTCGCAAAGCCGCTAAATATCTAAATTCGAGTAAAAACGGTAAACTGGAAATTCTTGACCTGGCAACGGGCACGGGCGACCTGTTGATTTCATTGTTTCGCGAAAACCACAACATAACTAAAGCTGTTGGACTCGATATATCTGAAAATATGCTGGCTATCTGCCGGGAGAAAATAAACAGTCACAAACTCACAGAATATATCAGCTTGGTACAGGCGGATGCAGCCGGAATACCATTCACTGAAAACAGCTTCGATGTAGTAACAATTGCTTTTGGTATCAGGAACACCGCTGATACATTTGAGACTCTTAAAGAAATGCACAGAATCTTGAGACCAGGCGGTATTTCTTTGATACTCGAATTTTCATTGCCTTCCAACAGAATATTCAGAAGATGCTACCTGTTCTACTTGCGCCATTTTGTACCCCTGCTTGGTCGTGTGGTCTCCGGCGACGATTATGCCTATTGTTATTTTGGCAAAACTATTGAGAATTTTTATAGCGCTGACGACTTTTGCGCACTTATGAAAGAAGCCGGTTTTATAAATGTACGGGCGAATCAGTTGACAGCCGGTGTTGTTTGTATTTATCGTGGGTACAAGGCGGAAGAAAACACAGGATAACCGTTTTTTTAGTCCCTTATATAGAAATTATGAACACAGATTTTTTCACTGCCAAAAAAGTTCTAATTATGGGCTTAGGGCGCTTTGGCGGCGGAGTCGATGTCGCCGAGTTCGCCGTCAGAGCCGGCGCAAGAGTAATAGTAACGGATTTAGCCCCAGCCGAGCAGTTAAGCGATTCGATAGACAAGCTCGAAGAATTTCCTGATATAGAATTTCATCTCGGCTCGCACGACCCTGCTGATTTTAAGCAAGCCGACATCATCATAGCCAATCCCGCTGTTTCAAGGGACAATCAGTTTCTCGAGATTGCCCGTCGGCATAACAAATTCATAACGTCCCAGATAAACATCTTCTTTGAATTGTGTCAGGCCCAGATAATCGGCATTACCGGAGCCAACGGCAAGAGCACAACAGCCGCCCTGACCGCCCATCTACTTAAAAATACGATATACGATATACGACATACGGCATACGAGAATGTTTGGCTAAGCGGCAACATCGGCAATCAGCCGTTATTAACTATTCTGGATAAAATTGAACCAAATGATTTAGTTGTCCTGGAGCTGTCGAGTTTTCAGCTTGAGCAGTTAGCGGAAATTCGTAAAGCCCCAAAAGTCGCGCTCTTAACGAATCTTACGCCAAACCATCTTGACCGCTACGGCACATTCGCTAATTACTGCGCTGCAAAGGAAAATATCTTCAAATTTCAGGTGCATAGGGTGGGCTTTAGCCCATCGAACAAAACTTGGTGGGGCAAGCCCCACCCTACTGAAAACAGCCCTGCAGTTTCCATATTCAACGCTGAAGACAAAATTGCTGTCGGATGGTTTGAAAAATACAGCAAAGACACCGGTAGGATTTGCATCACGTTTTCAACCGGCGATGTAAGTAAGGAACTCCGCAATAGCTTCACACTACCCGGCCGAGCGAATCTTTCAAACCTTGCCGCTGCTATGGCAGTAGCTAAGTATTTTGGCATTGACGATAACGGCATTGAGAAAGCCCTGCCCGGATTTAAGGCACTGCCTCATCGACTCGAGCTTGTTGAAGAAATAAACGGCGTTTCCTGGTACAATGATTCGAAGGCCACGACCCCGCAAAGTGCCATTACTGCACTGGAGACCTTCGACCGGCCAGTAATTATCATTGTCGGTGGATATGACAAGAACATACCCTTCGATGGGTTAGGCCAAAAAATAGCAGAAAATGCCAAGGCGGCAATTCTCATAGGCCAGACTGCTCAAAAAATCGCATTGGCAATTAATAAGTCATTGCGAGCGCAGCGAAGCAATCTCGAAGAACGAGGGACGAAGGACGATCGACTAGGGATGAGGGTCCAGATTGTTGATTCACTTGAAAAGGCCATTCATTTAGCAAATCAACTCGCAAGGTCCGGCGATGTCATTTTATTAAGCCCCGCCTGCGCAAGCTACGATATGTTTGATAATTTTGAGCAGCGAGGTCAAAAGTTTACCGAACTTGTTCGGGAAGTTGGCAGTTGATTTGCAAAAAGGCCGAGCCAACTGCCCGGCCTTTTTTCTCATACTTTTGTATCTTATGTTTGATTACGGCTTTTCAAGCTCAGCCAGCTCTTCGCCTGTTACATTCTTGATGCTCAGGTCGCCAAAGATGACGCGGTATTGGCCGTTTTCAAGCTTCCATCTCAGCAGTACTTTATTGGCGTCATCCGGCCCAACCGTCTGGCCATAGTACGCTGGATCTTTGTTCTCCTCAACCAGTGTTTCGTAGAAGAAAGCCGGTTGCATGATTGATATTAGTTCGCTGGTTAGCTTTGTCTTTTCATCGTCGGCAAGATCCTCGAAGGAATCTTTATCAAAACTTATAAGTTTCCTGGCCTCCTTGTTAAGGATTTCTGTGTCTAAATTGTCTGGATAGTCTCCGGCAAGACTGGTAAATAGTCTCAAGCCATTGATGGCATTTTCTTCGTTGAAAGCAGGAATGATGATCTCTCCAGATGACATGTAGTCCTCCGGTATGACGGGCTTAAAATCATCTGCATTCACGACCACATTCCACCGGAAATCATAGCTGACCTCGTGCATACGTGTCCCTTTTTTCGTTACAATATCCTCTTCCAATCGTACAGGCAGAAATGTATTCACATCCACCCATAGCTTTACATCAACCTTTTCATATTCTCCCACAAAATCAGCTTGCCCCATAAAGCCGCCCTCGTAGTCTGAATCTGTGGTCTGGAATCCTTCTACCGTAATCCCGTCAATGACGGATTGTCTTAGGCTGGTGTGGTCACAACTGAGGATTTGTTTGATTATGATGCGTGGATCATTGTATTCTTCTTTGTAGAATTCGAGCTTCATACCATCATATTTCAGGCGAACGTACATCTTATCTTCATGCACGACGAAAATTACTGAATTTAGCTTGGGTAAGAGATATGTCTCAGCGTGTTGAATTTCACCGTTATTGGGATCGATCCTTTTCGTAGTAATCTTAATCCCATTGTCTTGTGAAATCAATACGGTGCTTATCAAATCCTTGCTAGTTTGTTGTCTTGTTATTGTTGAACGCATTTGATACATATAGCCTGTGACTTGTTCGATTCTCGTGAGCACATCCGCCAGGGCAATACCCGAACCGGTGCTTTTCCAGAAGAATAAACCTGTAAAACACGCGATAATTATCACCGCCGCCGCGGCGAGTTTTGTTATTTTACTTTTCATGATTATTCTCCAGATATTCTGCTCTATTGCAGATGTTTTTTTGACTTTAGATTTTTCAAATGCCTCGATAACGTCACCAAGAACCGCTTCATCTGTATTAACATTGGTGTCCATTTCTGCGTTCTTAATTAGATTCTCTATATTTTTTGTTGGTCTCATTTTACACCTCGCTATCTAAATACGCCTCCGGCGTATAAAATTGACCGCAGCTTATCCAGTCCATAGCGGTACCTGCTCTGGACGGTGTTAATTGAAACGTCCTGCAGTTCGGCAATTGCCTTAAATTTCATATCTCCCTGAAGATGAAGGATTATCACCTCTCGCTGCTGCTCCGGAAGTTGAGCCAGGGCATTGTTGAGCTGCCTCAATTGCTCGCTGTCAATAATCCATTGTTCCGGCCTTTTTGAGTTCGATACGACTGGTGCAGTTCCATCCAGGCCGGTAGCTTCCTGCCGCTGCCTTGCTATATTTGCATTGCGTACACGATTTACAACACAGGTTGCCAGATAGCTTTTTAGGCTCCCGTTAAGCTTTAATTTTTCCGGAGATTGTGCAAAAGACACAAAAAAATCGTGCACAATGTCTTCAGCAGCGTTTTGGTCATTTGAAAGAGCCGATGCCAGCCTTAACAGATTGTCCTTGTACTTCTTATAGATACGGCAGAGGGCATCACTGCTGCCGCGCTTAAATCTCCATATAAGCAGCTTATCTTCTATCATCTAAATCCTGCATACTTTGTTTCGAAACGAACGTTCGTCATATATAACACAATCGAACTGGTCATTTTAGTCTAAATGAAATCATTTTTTACCAGCTTCCGTTTTAACTCGACGCTTGATTATAGGAATATCCTCGCCAAAGGTTAAAAAGTTATAAAAAATGCTTCAGACCGATTTTCCACAATAAGAAGCCAAAAAACCGCAAACTAACCTTATCAGTTAGCTCAGCCGCGATTTTCTCGGCGTTCCCTTGTAAAGTCGGCCATCAAATCTGTCGATTCGCAAGTCATTAAAACAAAAACTACAGATTTGAAGGGTGTTTATAATGGAAAAGCAAAACGAGCGAAGAACAGAACAAAGACTACGTTATTATTGGCCAATCTGGTTTGCCGAAGACCCTAACGAGATGCTTGCACAGGGTCAGATGGTTGATGTCTCCAGCAGAGGTGCTGCGTTTACCTGCTACGCCAGCGATGGTTGTCCTTACCCGGGCCAGCATATAACAGCTCGTTTTAGTGTCCCCCGTTATGGCCCGGATGACTCCTTCGATATGGCAAATTTCACCCGTTCAGCTCATGTTTGTCGGGTTGATAATGTCAATAGCTTTTTGCGGCGTATTGCTGTTCAGTTTGCCGAACCGCTGCCTTTTAAACCCGGCGAACAAAATACCACCGAACCCAATGTACAAACACAAAACGCCTGACCCAGTAACTTGGTCGATACCAAAGGCCCGCTCACGCCAAAGGCCCGCATATGGAGGGGCGAATTCGCTGTTGCTCAAAAATAATTAGCCCCCGGTTTTACCGGGGATTTTCTTTTCCCCGCAATTTAGTGGGTGCTGTTTAGCCGTCGTCGGCACGACGCTGAAAGTCCGCCGAAGGAAGTGCGGGATGCAATCCCAGACGCCCCGCTCTCCACTTCACAATTCGAAATTCCTTGTTCGATATTCTTTGTTCGCTACTAAAGATTCGCCCACAGCGAATTCAATACTCCAATTGTCTTCTGCCCTCTGTCCTCTGTCTTCTGTTTCCACTATTCACCATTTACCAATTTTAAAAGGGGCTTATGCCGAATCAATCGGCATAAGCCCCGAATTGACGTAAATCCGTTGCCCTCTCGTTTGTCGCCGTGAGTCCCGCACCAATTAGGCGTGGGCCTAAGCTCAATTGGTGGGGACATGGCAATCTCAAACTTTGAGAGCTTCATATCAGCCACACCCCCATTTCTTGCTTCGCAATCCGAAGTCCACAGGATGCCTTGCGGCAGATGCCTTACTTCAGAAGCAATGGGGACAAGCCAAATCACACGGTTTATGGTGCCGGGGGATACAGACGAATATCGTCAAAGTACATAGTACCTGAACCGCCGGCCTGTGGATTGTTCTTATTACCTAATCCAAGGGCAATCGTATTGACATTAGCAAGGTTCACGCCCTGGTCTGCGAATGCCTGCAAATCGATATTCCATTGTGTCCAGGTAGTTATCTGCGCCGCACCTGGATTATCGTGATTGACCACAGCGCTGTCATTGAGAGCAACATACAACGTCTCAGCAGCATTATCCGAATTGCCTCTAAACCAAATCGTCAGCCTGTTGACACCTTTCTCCGTCCAGTCAC
>JBGVTO010000271.1:0-17202 GCA_041862635.1 Phycisphaerae bacterium
GCGACCCGGAGCAGGAGTATTTCGCCGACGGCATGACCGAGGCGCTCATCGCTAACCTGGGAAAGATCGGGTCGCTTCAGGTAAGATCTCGGACATCCATCATGCAGTACAAGGATGTCAAGAAGCCCCTGCCGGAGATTGCGCGTGAGTTGAATGTAGATGCGGTGGTGGTGGGTTCGGTGGTGCGCGTCGCCGAGCAGGTGCGCATCTCGGCCCAGTTAATACATGCGCCGACAGACACGCACCTCTGGGTTGAAAGCTACGAGCGAGACCTGCGCGACGTCCTGACCTTGCAACGCGAGGTGGCACGGGCCATTGCCCGCCAAATCGAGATTACAGTAACACCCGACCAGGAAGCGCAACTGGCGGCAACGCGCCCGGTCAACCCCGAGACGTATGAGGCATATCTCAAGGGGATGTTCCACTTGAACAAAATGACACCGGAAGGAACCGAAAAGGGTCTCGAATATCTGCACCAGGCAATCGAAAAAGACCCGGGGAACCCCTTGACATACGTTGGGCTGGCTCGCGGTTACTGCATCATCGGTCATGGTCCTGCACCTTCACCGGAGGCCTTGCCACGAGCTAAGGCCGCAGCGCTCAAGGCGTTGGAGCTGGACGACACTCTGGCCGAAGCACACGCCGTTTTGGCTGAGGTCAAACTCTACTACGATTGGGACTGGGCAGGTGCGGAACAGGGCTTCCAGCGTGCCCTGCAACTTAATCCCAATTTAGCCGAGGCTTACGGTCACTATGCGTGGTACCTTGCCCGGCTCGGACGCCTGGACGAAGGGCTGGCAGAAATGAAACGAGCCCAGGAGCTGGATCCGCTTGCGCCAATCTACTCTGCGTTTCTTGGACAGCAGTATTGGGGGGCGGGGCTATACGAGGAGGCGATAGACGCAGCCCGGAAGTCACTCGAACTGAATCCCGATTTCCCGATCGGGTTGTACGTCATGGGAGCTGTGTATGCAACAAAGGGGATGTATGAGGAGTCCATCGCGGCGCACCAAAAGACGGGTGCAGTCGCCCCTGATTGGGGATGGGGTCTCGGGCATGCCTATGCGCTGGCCGGCCGGCGGGACGAGGCCCTGAACGCACTGGCTGGATTGGGAGAGGAATACCAGCAAAGGAATGCTTGGGGTGTCGCTGAAATCTATGCAGCCCTGGGGGAAAAGGACGAGGCATTCCGTTGGCTGGAAGCGGGTTACGAGTACCGACATAACTGGATCCCTTGGATAGGGTGGAATCCCAACTACGAGCCCTTGCACGACGACCCGCGTTTCGGCGACCTGCTGCGCCGCATGAACTTCCCGGAGTAGACAGGTCCGAGCCCAAAGGCCCGGATTTCAACCACCGGCGGTCAAAAAAAGAGCATTTTTGGCCATTTTTTTATTGACTATGTTTGAAACTATGTTAAAATACCTTTATGTTAGCCAGCAGGCTAACAAATAAGACCTCTCCGGATAACCGGATCGTTATTAGGTCGAGCGAAAAGTCCGAGGCCAAGGCGGCAGGTCAAAAAGGATCGGAGGCGTGGTTTTCTCCACGTTGAGAACGTTTTTGCACCGACAACACAGGCATCGGGCTTTGCAGCAGACCGCAATAGATTGGGTTATTTGGATAGGTTCTTAGCCAGCAGGTGGAAGATATAGCGGAGAACCGCACGTTTTCGTATCAGCAGATACACGCCAAAAAGCATCGTTCGTCAAGCCAGACAAGGTTTTGAACATTTAATTTTGTGTAATTTGGATTTGTTTAGGATTTAGTGTTTAGGATTTCGGATTTCAAACTACCAGATAACTCCTTATGCAACAAAAACTTATAATCAATCGTCTGTATTCTGTAGTCTGTCATCTGTCGTCTTTCATCTGTCATCTGTCGTCTTTCATCTGTCATCTGTCGTCTGCCATCTGTCCTCGGCCCTCTACATCTGTCGAGAACCCTCTACAAATCACCCCTTTTTATGCAAAACAAACCCAATTTTAAAGATGCCCAAATGAATGTAAACTCACTAATAATAATGGATTATGAAAAGATAAGTGATTGGACACTTGGTCAAAACAAACCCAATTCAAACCCAATCAAACCCAATTCCCAAAAAGCCCAAATGAACGTAAACTTAACTTTAACAAAGGATTACAGAAAAAAAGATGATTTCGTAGTCCGAATAAACAAACCCAATTCCCGAAATGCCAAAAATGAACGTAAACTTATATATTATAGAGGATTATGAAAATGAAACCGCCTTCCGGCTCAAAAAAACAAAGCCAAACAAACCCAATCAAAGCCTGTCCTGAGCGCAGTCGAATGGGCCAATTTCACCTACCCCCAAAGTGGTAAAACAGAAGTCCGATGCCGGTTCTCAGAGGTCAGATATCTGTCTTCTGCCTTTTGTCTTCTGTCTATGGGCACAGAACTTTCAGCAATTTTTTCTTAAATAAAGAATTTTATAGTTTAAATTTAGGACAAAATCTTCTTGGTTTTTTGATTATGTTAGTGTAAAATATGGATGGAAACCCTCGTTTCAGGTTTCGCAAAGGTCAAAGAATATTATTTTCTGATGAGGGCCAAAAGATGAAAAGGTTCTTTTATGGGATTTTGGGAATCTCAGCAGTGATAGCCTCTGTATGTTTGGCTGCACCTGAGCCGGCTATTGTGCCTGCACCGGGCCAATGGACGGTGGATATAAAATTTACTCATCTCCAGCAAATCGTCCTGCCCACGCGGGCTGATAATCAGCCGATGCGGTTCTGGTACGTGATAATAACGCTTACCAACGATACAGATAACGATGTTGGCTTTTACCCTAAGTGCGACCTGATGACGGATACCTTTCAAATTACACCGGCAAGCAAAGCTGTAACGCCGGCGGTTTTTGAGCAAATAAAGAAGCGGCACCAGAGCACATACCCATTTCTTGAACCGTTGGCAAAAGCCGGCAATAGGATACTTCAGGGCGAGGATAACACAAAAGATATCGCCGTCATATGGCCCGATTTCGATGTGCAAGCCAAGAATATAAAAGTATTTATAGCAGGTCTGAGCAATGAGACGGTTGCCATTGACCACCCTGTGGCGAAAGACCAGAGTGGCTTGCCGCTTAAGGTTTTTTTGCGAAAGACCCTCGAATTAAGTTACGCCTTCAAAGGCGATCCTGCTCTAAGGTCTGGTGCCGGATTAACTTACAAAGGAAAACGCTGGATTATGAGATAGGCCTTCGCGTCTCGTATTTCGTATATCGCAGCTCACATTTCCGACCTAACATATCATATCTTGCATTTCGTATCTCGTGTCTCTCCAGGGAAACCCGCGCGATAGCAAGTTAAAATAGGCAATTCAGGCAAAATAAGAGGTTAGTAAGTCCAAGCCAGGAAAGCATTTGAGAATTTCCCTCTTAATTGCCCCAAAATCTTCCTGTGGATTGACTGAAAATGTCTTTTGGTTTTTTAGATTTTTGCAAAAAAAAGTAAAAAAATACTTGATATATTCAAACAGTCGTTTTAAACTGTCGTATAAAACAAGCGTTTAGGAGTTTTGAAATGGTGATGCCGCAGGATAATAAAACGGATAGCAATGCTAATAAGGGAGTTCGGGACCGATTGCTTGATGCGGCTGAAGAGCTTTTCTGTGAACATGGCTTTGAGGGTGCAAGTATTCGTGATATTGCCGCCTCTGCCAACTGCAATATCGCATCGGTCAATTATTATTTTGGCGGGAAAGAGAAATTGTACGAGGAAGTTTGGCGCCGTCATCTGATTCCGATGCGAGAAGCCCGTATTGCAAGTATCGAAAATGTAATGTCTCAAAGCGAAGGTCAGCCTCGCCTCGAAGAACTGCTGAGGGCTTTCGCAGATACATTTGTAGGACCAATGATTAAAAAAAGCGCTCGTCAGCTCGGCATACTTATGGCACGGGAATGGATTGACCGGCGCTTACCTGCAAATATGTTTCTCGACGATGTTATTAGACCTACTATGACCGCTATGAGCAACGCTTTAGTGAAAGTTTGTCCGGGCCTGGACGAATCGAAAGTCCCATTAGTAGTGTTGTCTATCGCAGGTCAATTAGTACAATTAGCCCACATAAAAACTATGTTTGAGCAAATCAGTGATTCTGGCCTTCCAATATTCAATTTGGCCGAGGCTATTGACCACATTGTGAAATTTTCCGCTGCTGGTATTCGAGCCTATGCCGAGGACAAATCAGAATGATAAAGCAATTATTTTCAATGCTGTTAAAGGCTTTATTAAAAAGAGATGGTATGTAATGTATTTAGCGAGTTAAAGACATGAAACTATTATGGCAGAAATCAGAAGTCAGAAAATGGAAATCAGGAGTCAGTAAACGGAAATCAGGAGTCAGCGTCTGTCTTCTGTTCTATGTCCTCTGTCCTCTTTTTTTGGCTGGATGTGTCAGCAGTGAGCAATTTTATGAAGAGGTTAGCTTCTCGAGAGAGGCTGCGTACCGGCAGTGGAAGACCCGCAAAGAGCGCCAAGAGCAGTCTCAACCACGTATCAGTGGCAAATTAAGCACTGAAGATTGCTTAAAACTGGCGCTGGTTAACAATAAAGTTCTGCAACGTATCACCGAGGAAAAGGAGATTGCCCGCGGAGAACGGCTAAAATCCTATTCGGCAATATTGCCTACCGTGGGTCTTACGGCGGATTACCTGCGGTTTGATGAGGTTTCTTCTATAACTATTCCTGCTATTCCTGGTCTTATTCCTGGTGGAAAAATTACGATGGGTGATGTCGACAATTATACGGTAGGGCTGAGGGTTGCTCAGCCGATTTATGCCGGCGGGTCAATATGGGCTAAGATACACGCCGCCAGATTGTTCTCTATCCTTGCCGACGAGACTGTCCGCGCGGCGGTTCAGGACCTGATTTATATGGCCACTCACTCATATTACGACGTATTGCTCAATCAGCATCTACTGGAAATTAGTGCTGATGCAGTTCTCTCGGCTCAGGCGCATCTTGATAGCGTCAAACAGAGGCGGCAGGGTGGCGTCGCTTCTGATTTTGACGTTCTGCGAGCTGAAGTGGAACTATCGAATTTTCAGGCTGAATTGATACGGAACAAAAATGCTATAAACGTGGCAAAAACGCAGCTTCTGAAGGTAATGGGTGTTTCGCAGGACAGTGACTTTACTCTTTCGGACGAGCTGGTTTATGTTCGTTCAGAAATGACAATGGAAGAGGCTGTTGAAGCTGCTTATCGGAGTCGTCCTGATTTATTTAGTCGCGAGTTTGATATAAAATATCAAAAGGAGCTGCTTAGAATTGCGGAGAGCCGATATTGGCCGGTTATCAGCGGCTATTATGACAATACCTGGTCGAAGCCCGACCCACATAACAGGCAGGACATTAAGTGGGGGCATCTCTGGCAGGCCGGCGTTATGGCGACACTGCCTATATTTGACGGCTTATCTCGCGAAGGTGAGGTAATCGCGCAGAAAGCACGAGTTAGACAAGCGCTGATAAACTTAATTGATGCCGAAGAGACTGCTTTGTTTGAATTGACTACGGCGCTACTGAGTATTGAGGATGCTAAGGAGTTTGTTGAATCTCAGTCGTTGAATCTTAACAGGGCAAAAGAGGGACTGCGGCTTGCGGAAGTAGGTTACAAGCAGGGCACAAATACGCAGGTTGAGATGATCGATGCTCAGGCTGCTTTGACGACGGCGAGGGTAAATCATTACCAGGCTATATACTCACACATAATTGCTAAATTGGATTTACAAAAAGCAATGGGAACTCTCATGATGTTTGAAGCTGCTGAAGCCGAAGGTCAGGCCCAAAATCTCGAATCGCTCGCTGCAGAAGAAAAGGCTCCGGTGGCACTTGATAAAACAGAACGGGGGCAGACAAGATGAAAGTAATCAGAAGAATTTTATTTTGGCTAATAGCATTGGCAGTGGTGTTTGTTACGTTTTGGTTTGGGTTTATGCAAAAAACCGCTGAAATCTTGGAGGAGGAAAAGACGGTTCCTGTTGAGGTCGAAGTCGTAAGCGCAGGCTCTATAGAAGAGACGATAGAGCTGACCGGCTGGATAAAAGCAAACCAGATTGTGGACATAGCGTCCAAGGTGGCCGGACGAGTCGAATCCTTGCGTGTTCTTTCCAGCCGTGCCGGAGCCACGGCTCGGCTGGCGGATGGGAGTGATTCAGTTGCAGTCGAAGAGGGTGTATCGGTCACAAAGGGTCAGCAGCTTGCGATTATCGACCACGATGTTTACTTAGCTCAATTAGTAGCAGTTCAGGCCAGTGTTAGAGCTAAAGAGGTTGAGCTGGCTGATGCCGAGCGTGAAAAGAAGCGTGTCATTGCCTTATACGAAGGCGGGTCTGCTACTGAGCAGAGCAGAGATAAAGCTGTAACCGCTGCCGAATTGGCGGCGGCAAGTTTGAGCTTAGCCAAGGCCAATCTGGAGCTTGCTCAAATAAATCTGCGCGAATCTATGATTGTTTCGCCTATTGATGGGATAGTCACGGCCAAACATATTGACGAGGGTAATCTGATTAGGTCGGGGGACCAGATTGTTACAATAGCCGATATGAAAACGGTAAGAGTAATTGTTGCCGCTACCGAAAAGTACGGTGCCCAAATTACTGTTGGGATGCCTGCCAAGATCAAAGTCGATGCATTTGCCGAACGGACATTTGATGCGAGCGTGCATTCAATCCATCCGGCTCTCGATGCACAAACCCACACCATACAGGTCGAGATACGTCTTGATAATGAAGGATTGCTGCTGAAGCCGGGTATGTTTGCCAGGGTAACTTTAATTACAATGCGAAAAGACAATGTAGTTGTTATCCCGCGTGATGTTGTTCTTGGAGGCAAGATTGATAAGCATTATGTGTATGTGATTGAAGAGGCAAGCGCCGGCAAAATTGCTCGTAAACATTTTGTTGAGATTGGTATAGAACAAGCGGACAGATATGAAATAACTAATGGATTAAAAGCGGGCGAGACGCTTGTGATTAACGGGATGAATTATTTAGCCGACGGGATGGATGTCGAGGTTGTACGAATAGAGGATATCAAATGAAACTTGCGCAGCTTTCCGTAAACAGGCCGGTAACCACCTTGATGATATTTGTCGCGATGATAGTGTTGGGCCTGGTATCGATGTCAATGCTCGGACTGGACTTGATGCCGGACATCGAAATACCGGCTGTTTCAATTTTAACAGCGTATCAGGGGGCGGGGCCCGAAGAAGTGGAGACACTGATAACCGAACCGATGGAGGATACTCTGAGCACTATTTCCGGAGTTGACGAGGTCATTTCGGTCTCCAAAGAGGGAATGTCAGCGGTGACGTTGAGATTTGCCTGGGGCGAGAAAATAGATGAACATGTAAACGATGTGCGTGAAAGGATTGATTTGATTAGGGAGCGATTACCAGAGGAGGCGGAAAATCCGCTTATTTTCAAGTTTGACCTTTCAATGATACCGATTGCAATTATTGCTTTTACGGCGGAGGACAGCTATCCGGATTTGCAGGATATCGTTGATGACGAGATAGTTGACCCGCTCAAGCGGGTCGAAGGGGTGGCTTCAGTCACAGCCGGCGGCGGTTTGCAGCGACAGATTCGGGTTGATATCGACAGGGACAAAATGGCGGCTTTGAATTTATCAGTAACAGAGATGAGCTTAGCTCTTGCCGCTCAGAACATTAGTACACCCGGCGGTAACATAAAGACCGGTTACAAGGACTATTTGTTACGCACACCTGAGGAATTTTCGAGTCCCCGGGAGGTTGCTGAAGTTGTGATTGCCCGCCGTAACGGTATACCTATTAAGTTAAAAGACGTTGCCGAAGTAAGGGATTTCTTCAAAGAGCGTACGTATGAGGTGCGCATGAACAGTCAAAAGGCAATGGCGATATTTATTCAAAAGCAGAGCGGCAAAAATACGGTGGAGGTAGCGCGGGCGGTTAGGCAAAAGCTTGACGAGATAAAGAAAAATTTGCCGCCTGATGTTAAGCCCAAGATGGTAATGGATAATTCCGAGTTTATTTTGGCCTCTGTAGCCACTTTGCGTAACACAGTTTTTTGGGCCGTTTTCTTTGTTTTTATAGTGCTCCTTTTTTTCCTTCGAGACCTGCGGGCCAGTATTATTGTTGCCGTTGCAATTCCAACATCGTTGATAATTACATTTCTGTTGATGTACCTGGCTGATTACACGATTAATACCGATTCATTAGCCAGCCTGGCTGTTGCAGTTGGTCTTGTGGTTGATAATGCCATTGTTGTTGTTGACAACATCAATCGTCATCGTCATAAAGGCCAGCGGCCAAAAGAAGGCGCCGTTTTCGGCGCAAACGAAGTAGGCGTAGCTGTAATTGCTTCAACACTGACGACCGTTTCGATTTTTGCACCGATTATGTTTGTTGGCGGAATAGCGGCGATTGTATTCGGACAGTTCGCGGCTATTATAACGATGGCTCTGGTGGCTTCGCTGTTTACCGCCCTTATGCTCGTGCCAATGTTGTGTTCAAGATTTCTAAGGGTTCATAATCCAAACTCATCGAGGTCAATATTAGACTTATTTTACCGTTTGGGGGAGAAAGTTCTCGCGAAAATGGAACAACTCTACGTCAAGTTCCTGAACTGGTCGCTGAATAACCGCAAAACGGTTTTTGTTTCCTGTATTGTTTTATTTGTTTGGAGCATTGGGATTGTTGGGTTTATCGGCACTGAGTTTTTCCCCGAGCAGGACCAAAATCGGGTATCGGCATCTTATGAGCTGCCAATCGGTACTCGTTATGAGCGTACCGGGGTCGTCGCGGAGCAGCTGCAGACAATAACGGAAAATAATGTTCCTGAAAGGCGGGATAGTTTTATTCGTTGGGGTGTTTATGGTGAGGCCGGCGGGGGGAGCATTGCTTCAGAGGAAGAAAGCTATAAGGGTTTTCTCTTTATCAGCTTGAAACCTAAGAGGCAGCGTGATGCTTCGCCAAGAGACCTGATAAATAGACTTCGTAAAATCACGGACAAGGTACCCGGAGCTACTATTCGCTACAGTGCTGAAGACCCCCTTATGACAATCATGTTTGGTGCCGCCGGAACATTGGCTGTTGAGCTTTATGGCCACGATATGGATGAAGCGAGGGTGTACGCGGAGGCCGCTAAATCAGCAATGGCCGCTATCGAAGGTGTGGAGGATGTGCAGATAAGCCGAAAAGAGGAAAAGCCGGAGGTTAAGGTTATCATTGACCGCGAGAAGGCATCCAGATTGGGACTTAATGCCAGGACAATCGGTAAACAGGTAGAGACATTTTTTGCCGGCAGCACCGCGACGAGATATCGCGAGGGCGGAGATGAATATGACGTAGAAGTTCGGCTTCAGCCAAAAGACCGGGACAGGATTGAAGATTTGCGAGATGTGCCCATAAGTATGCCCGGTAGCGGTCAGGTTAGCCTGGCCAATATCGCTGAAATCCAGCAGGGCCTGGGCCCAACAAAGATTGAGCGAAAAGACCAGGCTCGCTATATTACGGTTTCCGCAGAAATCAGCGGCAGAGACCTTGGTTCAGTGGCGAAGGACGTTAGGAAAGCGCTTGATAAGATTCCCGCACCACCGGGTTTCGGCTATAAATTTGCCGGAGCTGAAAAAGAAAAGAAAGAGGCTTTCACGCTGTTAGTGACGGCGGTGGGTTTGGGAATGGTATTGGTATATATGGTGATGGCTTCGCAGTTTGAGTCGTTCCGTGACCCCTTTATTATATTTCTTTCGATACCCTTTGGTATTGTCGGCGTAATTATCGCATTGGCCTTAGCAGGTCAGGCGATGAGTGTTGTCAGCTTTCTTGCGCTCATCATGCTTGTCGGCATTGTAGTTAATGATGGAATTGTTCTTATTAGTTATCTTAACATACTGCGACGACGTGGACTTGATGTCTATTCGGCAATAATCGAGGGGGGACGCAGCAGATTACGCCCTGTGGTATGTACCAGCTGCACTACAATGCTGGCTCTGACTCCCCTTGCTTTGTCAAGAGGAGAAGGTTCCGAAATTTGGGTGCCGTTTGCCGTAACGATAATTGGTGGATTGTTTGTCGGGACCGTCATTACGCTGGTTTTGATGCCGACTCTTTACAGTGTGTTTGAAGGTCTTAAGACTTCAGAGTAAAAGGATAATTATGAAGGCTGTTTTGATTGTGCACAATGTTGCGATAGATGAGGAAGTGAACGAAGCTCTGGAGTCTGTCGGAATTAATTGCTATACAAAATTTCCTAATACCTTAGGTAAGGGCGAGATAAGTGAGCCGCATTTGAATATCGACGTTTGGCCCGGTATAAATTGCGGCACCTTTGTTGTTATCGAGCAGGTCAAGGCCAAAAAAGTAATGGAGAATGTCCGCCGGTTGCGTGAGAAACTGGGCACCGAAGGCATAAAGGCGTTTATGTGGGAGATTGATGATATTACCTGATTGTGCCGGATTGCTCCATAAGTCGTTTTGAGAGTGGAAGTTAACAAATAGTGGATTTTTTTAAAAATTTTCTGGTTAGAACATCTCTAAAAGTAGATAATAAGTATAGATTGCGTTTGTGCAATGAAGGGGGTGGGTATATGATTCAAAGTCACAGCGCGTTTTCTTGTCTGGGGCTAAGTTACCGGAGTAGGTGTGGTAGTGCATTTTACATAAATTTATGAACTATTCGTAGAGCGGATGGTAGTTACAGATAGGTTTTGCATTCCCTTTTCAATGGGAATGGAGTCCCTGCCAAAACAGGGGGCAAAGGCGGTGAAATTATGGAGACTACTGCAAAATATAAACCGAATGTTGAAATTGCTTCCGACCCTGAGACTCTTGCGCAAAGAAGTGTCGAGCTTTTTGTTGCAGATGCGCAAAAGGCGATAAAAGCAAAAGGTACCTTTTGTGTGGCCATATCGGGGGGGCATACTCCCAAGCGTTTTTTTGAGCTGCTCGGCGAAGTGCCGCAGGCGAGCTCTCTGCACTGGGATAAGATACAGTTGTTCTGGGTTGACGAGCGATACGTTCAGCCGGATTCTCAATGGAGCAATTACAAGCTGGCTGCCGATACCTTTTTGGCCAAAGTCGCCATCCCACAGGAAAACATTCATCGAATCCCCACCGAGTATGACGATTTCAAGGCTGCGGCCGACAGCTACGAACAAACCATTCGAGAGGTCTTCGGCCTCGGTGAAAACCAGAGGCCTGAATTTGATTTGATTATACTTGGGATGGGTGCTGAAGGGCATACCGGCTCGCTGTTCCCGAATTCCTATGCAACTTTTGATACCGATGATCTGGCTTGCGTCGTTTATGTTATGGATGGGAAGCTTAACAGGATAACATTGACGCATCCGGTTTTACGTGCGGCCTCTCATTTAGCTATTTTAGTTTCCGGCCCCGAAAAGGCTGGCATTTTGAAAGAGGTTTTGACCAGCGAGCCCGATGAAGTGCGGTATCCCGTTCATGCCCTTTGGCCCATTCTTAACAAGGTTACCTGGCTCGTTGACAAAGAGGCGGCAAAGTCCCTGTGATTTTGGTGATTCGGGGTGGGGGCTAAGGCAAGCCATCATTTGATAATAGACAGACCGCATACGAGTTTTTTGATTTTCCTTTTGCTTTTAAAGTTTATTCCGGGATGATTATTTTTGTTCCGGGTCTGAGTTTATTCGCATCTTTGATAACATTTCGGTTGGCATCGAGGATCATTTGCCATTTGTTTGCTGAGCCGTAGTATTTGTACGAAATGTTGGAAAGAGTCTCTCCTTCGCATATGATATGAAATTTTTGGGTTTTTATCTTCTCGGTTTGTTCATATATCGTTGAGTCCGGCGGCTCTGATTGATTGTCTTCTGCATTCAGTGCGGTTAAGCCGTTTGTCGAAAAATTATTCGACCTGGCGGGGCCTTCCTGTGGAGGCCGGTTACTGCGAGCCCCGCCCGTCGAAGACGGGACGGGGCGAGGGTCCGGCCTTGCTGCTTTTCGACTCAGATTTGGGCCGGTAGAGAGCCAGACCATAACGACCGTTACAAGTACCAGGCCCAGTAGCATTCCTATTTTTAAATCTTTTTGCATCTTAAAAGCGTATAAGAGAAAATGAGCTTTACCCTACCTTTTTCAATTCCTTTTGCTTATCTGTCTTACTTCCATATGGATTAGAAGCGGATCCCTCGATTGCGTTTAATATGTGGGATAACCACTACAAAATTAGATATTATAAAATCCGATCAGACCGATTGGAATTAGCGAGCTTTTAGGTTGTATCGACTTTGTTTTTTTCCTGAGATTTCGATCCGGCTGTACAGGGATGAGCATTTGTGAAATCGAGCTGCCATGCGCTCGCCACGCTTTTTTTGTAAAGAACAAGACGATAAGACTTGAATTTCTTAAAGTTTTCGCCGGTCTTTAAGCCGCTAAAGTACTTTTCATTAATCTTGTTTATTTTCTTCCTGTACAGAAATTTCACAATATTTGACATCACGGGGTATCTATTATCTAAAAGCTGCTGCGTCAGGTCTACGGTGGGCTTGATGACTTCATTAAGCATATCATTCATAATGTCAAGTGTCGGTGCTGTTTCTTCGGTGATGTCCAGGTCCGTAATGGCTTCAAGGGGATGCTCTGAAACAATGTCGTAAAACCTTCTTAGCGGATGTCCACCCGGAAGAGGACTTTTGCCCGGAGTGTCTTTTTTGAAAATATCACAAATCATCACATAGCCGCCTTGGTTTAGGAGGCCGACTGTCTTTTTGATTGCTTCTTCAAGATTGATATATTGAAAACTTTCATTGAACAGAATCAAGTCATATCTTTTTTCTGTTTGGAGTTCTTCATAATAACACTCAAAGATATGGCTCGCTTCTCCTAATAGCTCACGGGCCTGCTTACTCAGATAGGGGCTCGGGGAAACGCAGTCCACCTCGTGGCCCATGTCAACTAACGTTTTGGCTATTTGGCCGGAGCCGCATCCAACGTCCAGGATTCTTCTGACACCATCTGGGATATGCGAGATTATAAGCTGGGCATAGTTCTCCTGCGCGATGCGTAAATTGGAAATATCCAATTCAAGGTCGTCTGTCCAGTAGCCGTAATGAAGGTGTGGGGATTTGAGAAAATACCGGCTGCAGATAGAAGCAACTTCAATGCCTATATCACGAGACACCCTTCTGTTGGTGCTTTTTATTCTATTTTCACTGCACTGCCTGGCCGAATTAGAGATTGAATTCATATTGACTTTCATTGTTTTTCATCCTTGAAATTTACTACAACCGGGATTTCCTATATACTACAATTAGCGACGCATCCTCTCTTATTTCAGCCATCAGGTTCTTTTGTTATTGATTATCAGAACTTGATAAAATTCACTTTAGCAGGACTATAATATCAAATTTCAAACTTTTCGCAATACTTTATATGAGAAATCCATATTAAAATTATGTTTTCAGTTTTGTTTATTCCCGGATTTCCCAAGTACTGGGTGACAAATGGAGTTGAATTTGATAGTATAGAGCCTATGGAGACCATTCAAACCAGTCTTGACTATCAGATGCGGGAGAACCCAATGGGTGAAACACGCAAGGACGCTCTGAGGCTCAATTTTGACCGTAAATTGAAGCTTGAATTTCATGGGACCAAGGTCACCAGTGACGCTGGGCTGCTGGCCTACTGTGAGCTTGATGAAGCACTTGGTCTGACAACTATGATTGATGCGGATTTGCGTGACAGCCGAACGGGAAAAAACACTCGGCACAGCATTGCTGCTTTACTCAGGCAGTCAATATACAGCAGATTGGGCGGTTGGCATTGACCAAGTCAGTGAAGTAGTGGTCTCTGCGGACACTCAGAGACAAGCTCATCAAGATAGGAGCCAAAGTGGTCAACTATTCCCGTTACGTGATATTTCAAATCGCGGAAGTGGCAGTGCCGCAGACGCTCTTTCGGGAAATACTTGACCGAATCCGGCAGTTACGTTTTTTGGCAATACCTGCGAGGTCGGGATGATGTGTGGTACTGTTGAAAACCAGGTTCCGGAATGGAGGGCAACGGTGGCGGTGTGCAAAAATAGTATGAAAAGGTAGCTTCTCGACATAAGTGTTCAACTCTTTTGGCGTTTTTTGCGAGACAGCTCGCTGGGGCGGCCAGAAAATTGTTGCAATCTCAATGAGATTTTGATATTAGGGGACTTCAAGTGTGAAGGAGAGTTTCTGTGAAGTGTAAATTGGAAATCCCGGTTTATGTTTTTCTCATTTTTTCCTTGATTACGTGCGTTTAGAATGGATGATATGGCCGTCCTTCGATACTTACCTTGCGTAGAATACATGACTGTTAGGGGCTTACACGGCAAATGTGCAACAGAATGGGGTTTATATGGAAACCGCATAAACAATAGTCAGGCTTCAAGAATGAGGAATTTTCATTATGAAATATAAGAATGTACTTTGTTTATATCCATATTTTAGAGAAACTTCAGCTGCGTTGGGCTTCTTTCCTCCTACAGGCTTAGAGTATGTGGCTACAGCATTAGAAGGTTATGTAAATGAGATAACACTAATTGATTTAAGACAAGAGAGAGAATATCACAATATCGATGATCTAAGAAATTTTATAAAGAAAAAAATAGACCTAATGTGCGTGAGTGTTAACTGGAGCTACTACTTTAAGGATGTGTGTAATCTAATAAACTATTTACCTGATGGCATTAAATTGATTGTCGGTGGACAACATGCTACAGACCATGTGGAAGATCTCTTTCAAAAGTGTCCGAATATCGATATAATAGTCAGAGGGGAAGGAGAGGAAACAATACAGCAAATAGCTCAAGATGTTGACCTTCAAGATATACTTGGTATCTCTTATAAAAACAATGGCCGTATAATTCATAATCAAAACAGACCTCTTCCACCAGTAGATAATCTTCGTCGTCCCAATCGCCGGCTTAGAAGGACATCCTACTATATTAAATCAAAAGGTGTAAATTTATCCAATACAGAATTTGATTCTGTGCTCACTGCAAGAGGGTGTCCATATAATTGTAAGTTTTGTACTTTCAATATTAATCCATTAGGACAGAAGCGCAATTATTCTGCACGCACGCCTGAATCTGTTGTAGAAGAAATAAAGAGTTTAGATGCGGGGGTAATCTTTTTCTCAGATGATAATTTCTTTACTAACTTTAAAAGGTCGGAGAGACTATGTGATTTAATTATTGAACAGGGTATAAATAAGAAATTCATTGCTCAGGCAAGGCTTGAGATATTTAAGTCTCCTGCTATGTTAAGAAAGGCTGAAAAGGCAGGGCTTAAAATCATGTTAATTGGTATAGAATCTCCTAATGACAGGATACTAAAGCAATTAGATAAGGGATTTACATCAAAGGATATCCGCGAGGCCTTCAAAGTCTTGAGGAATTATGCCTTTTATTATCACTGCTATTTTATTTATGGCAACATCGGAGAAAGCAAAGAGGAGATGTTATATATCCCCCTATTCGCGAAGGAAATAGGTGCCGACTCGATTTCTTTTATGAGACTACAAGTACGAAAGTTCTCTCCTCTTAAGGAAATAATAGAAAAGACACCAGGTTATTACCTGAGTCCAGGTGGCTTTGTATATTCTGATAGATACGGCATAGATGATTTACGTCGAATAAAAAAGGATATAAAACGAGCTTTTTACACCCCCTATCAGCTTTATAAGATTATCAGGAAACTATTTAGAATAAGATTTATTACTCTTGTCGACATCTTCGTATTTATTCCACGTTTTCCTGCGCTGCTTTACAGATTAATAGCAAGAGAAATCGAGAAAAAAAGAAGAAAAAGAAAAAAGTCAGATAATAAAAAGTAACATACAAATAATCAATATAATAGATGCTGGTTAAAGCTCTTTAAAGTAAGTTGAAGACTAAACTACGACTCCTGCTCAATCTTTGCAAGTTTTTCTATGACATATTTAGGAAGGTCACGCTTATCGAATATAAACTTCTGACGGCTTATTTCTATTCTGTTTAGAGCTCCAGTTCTAATCATTGCAGCTATATCTTTTTGGGCAGCATGTTTCCCCCAAAGCTCTGCCGGCTCTTTCTGTGACATTGGTAAGGTTCTGTACTCAGGCGGTATTTCTTTTGATCGTTCTTCAAGTTTTTGTCAAGCTCAAATTTCTGCTCCGGCTGCGCTTCTGCTATCCGTTTAACCTCATCCAAACTTGCCTTGGCTTGACCCGCACGAAATTCCCTAATTTTTGCTTTATACAATTCAAAAGCTTCGGGACATTCATACCAATCACTCGGCCAATTTCCATTAATGACGCTTTTTGTTTTTTTCTTTGTTTGTTCTTGTACCGAGCAGCAATATTGGTGCGGCTATTGCGATGGACGAATACGTGCCTATGATGATGCCGAAGCCGATTGCCAGGGTAAAGCCTCTTAGCCCCGAGCCGCCGAAGATGTACATTATCAGCACAACTATGAATGTTGTGAAGGATGTCAAAATAGTTCTGGAAATAGTCTGGTTAATGCTGTCGGTGATTACCTGTGGATTGAGGGTGCGGGCCTTGCCGCGGTTTTCCCGAATACGGTCGAAGACGACAATTGTATCGTTAAGTGAGTACCCGATGAGTGTCAGGAAAGCGGCTATCATTGCCAGGTTGATCTTAAAATCTCCGATTAAAAGTTTTTCGCCGATTGGTGACGCTGCGATATAGGTGCAGGCGCTAACAGCGCCGAGCGTGATGCACACATCATGCACCAATGCTATAATGGCGGCGATGCCGTATCGGACGTTTCCGAATCGAATCCATATATAAGTGACGATTGCAAATAACGACAGGACAATGGCAATCAAAGCCCGTTGCTTTTGCTCTGCGCCTACTGAGGGGTCAAATTGCCTTACTCGAGGCAGTGATGCTTCAAGTCTTCCAGCAGCCAAAACTTTGGCCGTTTCGTTTTCAACGAACCGCGTCCTTTCATCCTCGGTCAGCTCGCGAAAACCTGCCTCCTGTTCTGCGCTTATGTAAACAAAAGAATCTACAGGCTGGTTCGGCTCTACCATCGTGAGATTTGGACCAAGAATTTCATAGGGATACCGGTTGAGGTTTTGCGTATCGGGCTTGAATTGCAAGGCGTTTAATCTTTGGTTGATATCCTCTAATGTGGCAGGTCGCCCAATTTCACATTCGAGCTTGACCCCGCCCAGAAAATCAGCCAGTTCGGGATAA
>JBGVTO010000272.1:0-3860 GCA_041862635.1 Phycisphaerae bacterium
TTCGGCTGTAGAACCTATCCCTTCGACAGGCTCAGGCACGCCCCGAGCAAGGCCGAGGGGGCAGGCTCTGAGCGAAGCCGAAGGATTGGCTTTGTTTTTCCATTCCCCGAAAACGGCAAATTTCTCATATTCTTTTTATATCAAAGATCTTACGTTAATTTCTGCCTTACAAAAACTTGTCCTGAGCTTGTCGAAGGATTGGCTTTGTTTTGCAAAAAAGGGGCGATTTGTAGAGGATCCTCGACAATTATAGAACAAGTTTCCTGTGACCTGATTTCCTGTTATCTTGCTGGCCTGCACCATGTTACTCTGGTTCCCTGGTTTCCCTATTCTGCCCTCCGTCATCTGTCTTCTGTTTGAACTGTGATATGCTATACTCTTATGTACTCAATACACGATACGCTATACGCGTTACGATGTTATATTATACCCGAAAACGGTTTAATTTTCAAGCAACATTTCAGAGATTTACCCAATGAGATAGGCGCAGCCGACAACCCACGGGTGTGGATACTCGAGTCTTAATACTGGATACTTGATTCTAAAGACAATAACTACCTGTTAAAAACAAAGGAAAATAGCTGCTTAGAGAGAAATTTTACACACTTTTTCAACCGCTCCGTTGTCCCTAGCCCAACTTTCGCAGTTCGAGTAAAAAATAAAAAAATTTCGGTAATTTTAGTGCGTAAACTTTTTGATTTCGCCATCAGAACCTCAAAAGCCTCTGTAGTGTAGACCTATCCTCTGGCACAATCAGAATAAAACTCTGATATTCTTCCATATGTTTTTACGAACAAACAAACGTTGGAAGAATGGCAAGTGGCACCGTTACTACAGCATAGTCGAAAACCGTCGGCTAACCGATGGAAAAGTCGTTCAACGAACTGTGCTTTACTTGGGAGAAATTAACGATTGTCAAGAAGCTGCCTGGCGAAAGACATTGGAGGTTTCTGATGAAAGTTCACAGCAAAAATATCAACTAAGTCTCTTTCCGGAAGATCGGCCAATCCCTCCCGACGCCCTTGACGCTATTGCAGTCAGACTCAGCCAAATACAGTTGCGTCGGCCTCGCAGCTTCGGTGATTGTTGGCTTGGCTGCTGGTTGTGGCAAAAGTTGGGTCTGGATCAATTCTGGCAAGACAGACTTCAAAGCTCTCGTAGCGATCTGCCATGGTCAAAAGTGCTGCAATTGTTGGTTATCAATCGCCTGATTGACCCTGGCAGCGAGTTTCGAGTTCACCGCCAATGGTTCGATCGCAGCGCAATGGACGAGCTATTGGCTGTGGATTTCAAGACGGCTACCAAGGACAGACTGTATCGTTGTTTAGATCGTATTCTCAAACACAAACGGCAACTTTTTTCACATCTTCAAGAGCAATGGAAGGGTTTATTCTCTGCCAGTTTTGATGTGTTGCTTTATGATTTAACCAGCACTTACTTTGAGGGACTGTGTGAACAAAATCCCAAGGCCAAGCATGGTTATAGTCGCGACAGACGTTCTGATTGCCGACAGGTAATAATAGCCCTGATCATAACGCCGGATGGCTTGCCACTGGCATACGAAGTGATGCCGGGCAATACATCAGACAAGACAACACTGCGTAGTTTTTTGTCATTGATTGAGTCGCTGTATGGCAAGGCTCGCCGCATTTGGGTAATGGACCGCGGCATTCCAACTGAAGAGTTGCTTGCCGAGATGCGTTCAGAAGGAGTTCAATATCTTGTAGGAACTACTCGATCGAGATTAGATACACTGGAAGCAGAGCTTCTTGATTTGCCGTGGCAGCAGGTGCATGAAAACGTGCGGGTCAAGTTGCTTGTAAAAGATGGTGAGCTGTATATTCTCACGGAGAGTGCAGAACGACGCGAAAAGGAAAAGAGTATACGCCGACATAAGTTGAGACTGTTGTTCAGAGGTCTTGTAAGATTGCAAAGCAACTGCCGAGACCGTGATAGATTATTGCAGAATCTTGGAGCACTCAAGCACCAAGCTGGGCGAGCTGCACGTTTTGTAGAGATCAGTTTACCTCCATCAGGCAGTAAAGTAACACCAAAGAGCTTCACATTTAAGTTAAAAGTGGATGCCATAAGGACAGCTCAAAGGCGAGATGGGTCGTATTTATTGCGTAGTAATTCGATAGAAGAAGACCCTGGTATTCTCTGGGAACGTTATATTCAACTGACCCAAATTGAGGCTGCATTTAGGTGCCTCAAAAGCGACCTTGCTGTTCGTCCTGTTTATCATCAGTTGGAACATCGTGTAGAAGCACATATTTTTATTGCCTTTCAGGCGTATTGCTTGATGGTAACGTTAAGAAAATACTTGAATGTTCATGCAGGTGGTTTAACAGCCAGGGCGGTTTTTGAGAAATTAGCAACGATTCAGATGGTGGATGTTTGGCTGCCAACGACAGATGGGCGCTGGTTAATTATGCCTCGGTATACTCAACCGGAAATTGAGCATGAGATGATTCTGTGTAAGCTGGGTTTGAGGCTGCCTAAGCAGCCGCCACCGCGGATAAGCAGTCGACAGTTACCGATTGAGTCGGCCAAAGTGTAGTGGAGACCTTGTGCTTTGGTAGCCGAAAAATAAAGATTTTACCCCTTAACTGCGAAAGTTGGGCCAACCTCCCCGCCCGACGATTCAACCGGCTCTTTATGCAATGATAAGTATAAAGAGAGATTAAGAAAAAAATTTTCTCACAAGATGATTCGGGAGCAATGTTGTCTTTGTAATAACGTAAGTACGTTAAATCATAAGACTTACATTGGTTTAAATGGTAAATGTGTAACATAGTCTTTGCACGAGATATAAAGCTTTTCGTGATTGACGAATTAAATTTTTTCTTGACTATTTTAGCTATATCCACTATTTAGGTATTTTTGTGACAATTTAGTCAGTTTAGCTAACTTAAGCAAATATGATTGTAATGTCGCTCCAAACGCCATGGGGCGAGGGATAAGGGGCGTTAATTAAGAGAGCAAAGGAAATGATACCGGAGGAGTGGAAGACCAAATCGGAATTGGTCCAGGAGCTGAGCGCCTTGCGCAGGCGTGTGGCAGAATTTGAGCGAGCCACACACAGCTTCAAACAAAAGGGTGATTTGCTAAGTGAAAGACAATCTACCCGCGCTAATCCACGTGAAGCCAAATTACTTACCAGGACTGAAACAAAAGTCTTGCGTTTGATTCTGGATGGTAAGAGCAACAAGGAGATAGCTAACTTACTGCACCGTTCGGTAAGAACTGTGGAAGTGCACCGCAGTCATATAATGCGCAAGCTGGGCGTCGATAACTTGGTCGATCTGGTCAAACGAGCTGCTGCGATGGGACTGTTTGACTTGCTGGTTAGTTGATCAGTGAATTGGCGAATTATTTCAATGAACTAATTTCTCATTCACTAATTCACTTTTCCCATTTCGCAGATGAATTATTCGGTCGGCAAATTGCTGCGCTGCCGGCCCATGGGTGGCGAGGATTACGGTGCCACCGTCCCGGTGAAAGTCAGCTATAAACCTCAGCACCGTATCGGCATTATCCGGGTCCAGGTTGCCGGTCGGTTCATCAGCAAGGATGATTCTCGGACGATTCAGTAATGCTCTGGCTATGGCGGTGCGTTGTTGTTCGCCGGCGCTAAGCTCCGAAGGTTTATGATAATTTCGGTCCGCCAAACCGAATCTCTCTATCAATTCATCAGCTTGAGCACATCTTTTTTTGCTATCGATCGCGCCGGCGGCAAGAACAACGTTTTCAGTGACACTCAAGTATGGCACCAAATAAAACATCTGGAACACAAAACCGATGTTTTGGGCCCTGAATTTTGCTCTTTGGCGTATGCTCATCGCATAGAGATTTTCTTG
>JBGVTO010000273.1:0-11496 GCA_041862635.1 Phycisphaerae bacterium
TCGGGATGAGGCTGCCACCCAATAAAATTAATAAAGAATGTGTGGCAGCCTCAAGCGCAGGACTCCAGCAAAGCGGAGTCCAAGCTTGGGGATGGCCATTTAAGCCACACATGGCTAAACACGTACAAATCGGGATATCTTTAAATTATTTAGCTGCCGGATTTTATAAAACAAGTTATTTTTTAGGGCCTACCAGTTCGATAATATTGCCATCGGGGTCTCTGACCAGGGTCAGATAGAAATTGCCTCCATCCAGCTTGTAAGGCTCTTTTACCGGAAGCACCCCGGCTTTTTTGGCTCGCTCCACTGCTGCGGTCGTATCCGAGACAAATATCGTCAGGTAGCTGTAACCTAAGCTCGAGTGGATAAATTTGTTATCAACCTTTTTCCCGGTCGCTTTGGGGAATTCCATAATTTTGATTTTGGTCGCGCTTGCCTCATCGCCCAACACCAGCACCCTTACGTGGAAGGCCTGGTAATCACTCAGGCCTGAATCGCCTCCCATCTCCTTCGATACATCGAAGCCCGGCACCTCGGTAAATCCCAGCGCATTTTTGTAAAACTGCGCTGCTTTTTCAACATCGCTTACAACGATTCCTAAGTCGATTGTGGTCCTGGCAAAGTCACTCTTTGCCCCGCCTGTGCCGGCAGCGCCGGCAAGGAATACGCTTGCTAAAATGCAAAGAACCAGCAGGACAATTAAATTGTGTTTCTTCATTACAGTTCTCCTCAAATTGCTTAACTCGGATTAGTTTCCCTCATTATAAATAAAAAAACCCAAAAAACAAAAGTCCAAATTTGACCATTACAAATCTTTTATGCCGGTCGGCTTTGATATTGGCCTGTTAAATTGCTTGCAATAGTCCCCATCGTCAATATAATTCAGAAATCAGGCCGACAGCGGTGTTCGATGAACTATGGAGCTGCGAATGAGAAAAGGATTTCGCCGAGTCAGTTGCATATTCCATTTTATTGGGAATCTGCTGGAGGTATTAGGCCTGATTCTTTTGTTCCCGCTGATAATCGTTCTTATTTACTGGGGACAAAAGGGTGACGGCTGGGTTACTGCGACCGCTTTTGCTGTTGCGGCTCTAATCTCGTTTTCGCTCGGAATGATTTTGCGTCACAGGTTTAAGCCGACAGCTCTTAATCCCACCGATTCTATGCTTATATGTGCTCTCAGCTGGCTCGTTGTCTCAGCGGTGGGAGCATTGCCCTTCGTAATTGCGGTTCCTTCGAACTACCTTGACGGCTATTTTGAAGCTATGAGTGGTTTTACTACCACCGGTATCACAATTTTTTCCGGGCTCGACGATATGCCGAGGAGTATACTTTTCTGGCGGGCGCTTACTCAGTGGCTGGGCGGTATAGGCATACTTTCCTTTTTCTTGGTGCTGACCTTTCAGGCCGGCGGGGCCCATCATATCTTCGGGGCCGAGGGCCACAAGATTTCTTCCCGCAGGCCTGCGCCGGGATTGTTCCATACACTCAGGATAATCTGGGCGATATATGCGATATTTACGTTATTAGCTGCGGCCGTTCTTGCCATCGAAAGGATGCCGGTTTTCGATGCCGTTTGCCACGCCCTGTCCGCCTTGTCCACAGGCGGCTTTTCACCTCACGACAGCAGCATCGAATTTTACCGCCTGACGGGACATCCCAATTACAGGCTGATAGAATACACCCTGGCGTTCATAATGATGTTAGGCGGAATCAACTTTCTGGTCCATTACCGTCTCTTGGCGAGAGACTTTAAGGCACTCTGGGATAACATCGAGATTCGGTACTGGTGGCGGCTGATAGCAGCTTTTGTGATAGTCATCGTAATCGAGCGTCTTTACAAGACAGGTGCTCTTGAAGCCCTCTTCACACGTGGTACCCCTGTCAACCTCGGCGAATTTGAGCGCTCATTCCGGCACAGCATATTCCAGGTGATTTCTATTCTCACAACGAGCGGTTTTGCAACGAAAAATATTGGGTTTTTCGATGCCGCGGCTAAGCAATTGTTCCTGGTTATGATGGTTATCGGCGGCTGTGTCGGGTCAACGGCGGGCGGCTTTAAGGTCTTGCGCATCGCCATACTTAATCGGCTGATGTTCAGGGAGCTTTTCAAGCTAAGAACCTCCAGCAAGGCATCCTCAGGGCTGATTATTGACAGGAAAATGATTCCCGAAGACGAAGTGCATCGGATAGCTGCTTTATTTTTCACCTGGATGGCATTATTACTGGTTGGCGGAGCGATTACAGCTCTGTTTTCAAATCAAGGTCCTTGGAAATCGTTCTCAGGGATGTTTTCCGCGATGGGCAATATCGGCCCATGTTATATCTCGGGGGGGGATATGATAGATATTCACCCTGTTGTGAAATTAACATATATTTTTGGAATGCTGGCGGGAAGACTGGAAATATTGCCGGTATTGCTTTTGTTTTCAAGGAAGGCCTGGAAATAAATGGGCAGAGCGACAAGCAAATAGGAAATTATTCATAATTGGAGGCAGTAAAAATGTATATTATAGTCGCTGGCGGCGGGATGGTTGGGGGAGGAATTGTTCGCAGATTATTGGATAACAAGCATGATGTGGTTTTGATTGAGCAGAACAAGGAAATCTGTGACAAGCTGTATGCGGAAACAGGGGTTGTTGCGCTCAGGGGCAGCGCCACGAGCATCGAAGCTTTGAATGAAGCCGGCATCGGAAGGGCTGATGTAGTGGTTGCCGCAACGGGCAATGATGCCGATAATCTTGCTTGCGCAATATTAGCTAAAAGTTTTGAGGTGCCCCAGATTATAGTCAGGATGAGAGACCCTGCGTATAAAAATGCTTATAGAGTTGCGGGCGTAAACTCGATTGTTCGAGTAACCGACCTGATGGTCAGCCAGATAATGATGGATATCGAGAACCCTCAGGTCCGAAGAATAACCACAATAGGTGGGGGCAAGGCGGATATCTTTTTGGTTATTGTGCCTGAGCATGCAAGAGTCGCCGGTAAGAGCGTTCAGGACATTGTGGGAAGCCGCCATTTCCCCTCTCAGTGTGTTTTCATTGCAGTATATAATCAGCAAACTGAAGAATTTTCAATTCCCAGGGGCAAGCAGGTCATCAACGAAGGCGATGAGCTGTTCTTAATCTCGACGGCTGAGAACATTAAAAAGGCGGTGGATTTGCTGACTGCTAAAAACAAAACCTGACATTTTACCTGACATCCGGTCTGTCCCGAAAGTTGCCGTGTTATTAAACTTTGATATATCCCAGCACCCCAGGTTGGTACTCTCAAATCCTGGCCCGAGTTCGTCGAAGGCTTGTTTGGGAGTGGTGTAAACGAAGGGCTGGGACTATGCAAATCTGGCTTACTTCTTATGGGGTTGACAGAAGTGGCCCTGGCGGTTAAGTTATTGCCTGCACCTGTGCTTTTCCTGCACAGGTAGTCGCAGGTACAGGTGCCGAATTTGAGGTTTTGTTTTTCGATGGTGCTATCGTTATGAAAATTTCGCTGAATTGGTTAAATGATTATATCGAAACCGGTCTTGGTACCGACCAAATTGCTGAGATACTGAGCGATTTAGGATTTCCGTGTGAGGGGATAGGACCCCGATTTATCGGGGAACCCGATTTTATCGGGATTGTAATCGACGTTGAGATAACCAGCAACCGCGGTGATTGCTTAGGCTATATCGGCGTTGCCCGTGAGTTAGCTACTGCGACCGGCAAAGAACTAAAGATACCGGCTGTTGAGCTGGACGAATTGGACAAAGACGTTACGGAATTTGCCGGTGTCGAAATTATTGCGCCGGATTTATGCGGCCGATATACCGCCCGGATTATTGACGGCATCAAAGTTGCCCCATCGCCGGATTGGCTCAGGAAACGACTTGAAGCTGTAGGACTGCGGAGCGTCAATAATGTGGTTGATGCGACCAACTACGCAATGATGGAGACCGGCCAACCGCCACATGCCTTCGATTACGCCAAGATTGCTGATGGCAAAATAATAGTAAGAAAAGCCATTGCCGGCGAACGTCTGACCAGCATCGATGGTACGCAGTGCGATCTTAATACTGATATGCTGGTTATCGCTGATACACGAGGGCCTGTGGCCGTAGCAGGCGTTATGGGTGGACTGGATACCGAGGTCAGCGAAACGACCACCACAATTCTTCTGGAGGATGCCTACTTTGACCCTGTCAGTGTCCGCACAACGTCCCGCAGACTCGCACTGCCTTCGGAGGCCGCCTTTCGATTCGAACGCATCGTCGATATCGAGATGGTGGACTGGGCTTCGAAGCGTACTGCACAATTGATAACTCAAGTAGCAGGTGGTAAAGTGGCCAGAGGAGTGGTTGATATTTATCCCAAAAAGCCGGAACAGAAAGAGGTAACGTTGCGGCTTTCACGCTTAAGCAGATTGCTCGGTATCGAGGTCCCTTGCGAAGAAGTGCTGAGAATTCTCTCTGCCTTAAGTTTCAAGCCGCAAAGCAAGGATGATTTGATAGTTTGCTCGGTACCTTCGTGGCGCAGCGACGTTTACCGTGAAGTTGACCTAATTGAAGAAGTCGCACGTGTATATGGCTACATCAAAGTGCCAACAGAACGGAAAATAAAAATCGAAGTGGTGCCGGTCGATACTCGTCAGAAGCTGGTCGAATCGCTCGGAATGTATCTTAACGGCTGTGGCTTTTATGAAACGATAAACGTTGGCTTTGTTGACAATTCTATTGCAGAACTTTTCACAAAGACAGGTGTTAAGGAATATTTAGCGGTAAAAGATGTAACCAGAAAAAGTGCGAATCTGCTTCGCCAGACCCTTATCGGCTCTCTGCTGGGAGTTTTGAAGACAAACCTTAACGCCAAGAACTTGCCGTGCAGGATATTTGAGATTGCTGATACTTTTGTGCCGATACCTGAGCAGGGCAGTGGGCTGCCGATTCAGAAGACTAAACTGGCTCTGGTCTGTGACAGTGATTTGAGAGACCTGCGTGGCGTGATTGAAGGGCTGATAAAAAATATTGATAGAGATGCACAAATTGTTTTTGCTCCTGCGGACCTTCTCTGGGCGCAAACCGGTGCCCAAATCATCGTGAACTCTAAAACAATCGGTACCGCAGGGATTGTTTCACAGGCGGTGAAAGAAAAATTTGATTTCAAAGAGCTCTCGCCCTGCGCCGCAGAGCTGGAATTTGGACAGCTTTTGACTCTTCAAAGCGGCGCCATAAAAGTCAAGCCGATACCAAGATTTCCGGCGATACAGCGAGACCTTTCGATTATCGTGGACGAGAATATCCGTTGGGCTGATATTATTGAGGCGGTTAAAAACAAGGCCTCCGTCGAGCTTGAAGAGGTTCAATTTGTCGGCATATACCATGGCAAGGGCATTGGGTCCGGCAAAAAAAGTGTTACGCTTTCGCTGCGCTTTAGAGATGAAGACGGCACACTTACCCACCAGAGAGTTGACAATTTTGAAGCTGATATAGTAGAGGGCCTCGCTAAGTCTGTCGGAGCTGTGCTGCGAACCGTGTAAGGACGGTAGCGCCAACACCCAAAAACCAGGTCTAAAAGCTTCCTATCCCGCAGAAATTGTCGTTTGTAGTACGCCGTGATAGCTAAAATGATTGTCCTTGCTCTACGCTTTACGAACGTAAATGATTTTGTTTTTACTAATCGCGTAGTACTTTTCATTAATGAATAGTACTACGTGCATCTGTTGTATTCAATAGGTTATTATCCAAAAGGTCAATGTTTCAAATGGTATTTGCTTAAGCATATTCTCGCTATGACAACTGTGCAAATCACATATTACAGAGCAGGAATTTGTCGTTTATTGGCTGGTTTGCGTACAGAGATGGCAGAATTTAAATTTTGTTTTTTTTGTCTGTGAATTTGACTTTAGAAAAAACGCCCTAAAAGCCGAAAAACCAATAAAGAGAAAGGCTAAAGATTTTAATTATTCTCCTGAATTTTGTTGATATTTTATTGACTTTTCGTTTGGAATCTGGTAAAAATGATGTTGCGGGCTAACCCCTGCGGTGTTCGTATAGGAAGCAGGTGTTTGAAAGAACCGATACCCGTACTCAGGGAAATCAGGCCTTGATGGATCGGAAATGCCTACCCGATAGGACTTTCGGACACAAGCAACGATTGCCCACTTGGAAGTAATGGGTTCTTTTCGAACGCTTTCTTACGGCACCCGTGGAGGAGGGCCACGCAACTAAGATAAAAGGCCTGTTTGTTCAGGCCTTTTTTTGTTTTTTCCATAAAGTGGGGGATATATCGGACATTTCAAATTTGATAAACTTACCATTTGCTTTTTTTCGGGTTAAGACAGTCAATATATTTGTCGATTAAAATTACACGGAAACTAATGGAGGATCCCTATTTGACCTAAATTGTAAGGGCTTTTATAGAGTTACATTGTGGAGAACTAAGAATGCCAGGTGTCAGAAGCTTCAACGTTTTGCCGGCGTTGTCCGAGCCTATAAAGAACCTTGAGGTTATCGCTAAGAATATGTTTTGGTGCTGGAACCCTGAGTTTGCAGAATTATTCAAACGTATTGATAGTGATTTATGGTCGGCTTGCGGCCACAATCCGGTCAAACTGCTTGGCACTATTTCGCAGGAAAAATTTGACAAACTGGCTGAAAATCAGGGCTTTTTGGGCCAGTTGCAGAACGCTGCCGAAAAGCTCAAATCATATCTTAATAGACCGACCTGGTACGACAAGGTTTGTTCAAAATCACCAAAACCAATTATTGCCTATTTTAGTGCAGAGTTTGGCATTCATGAATGTTTGCCAATTTATGCAGGTGGCTTAGGAGTCCTGGCAGGAGACCACCTAAAAAGTTCTTCTGACCTCGGTGTTCCATTGGTGGGCGTCGGTCTTTTGTATCAGAAGGGTTATTTCCGCCAGTTTTTGAGCGTCGAAGGTGAGCAGCGTGAGGAATATATAGAGAATGATTTCTATAGTATGCCAATAGAGCTTGTTTGCGAAGGAAGCGGTCGGCCCTTAACAATCAGCGTTGAGTATCCGGGCAGATGTGTAGTGGCACAAGTTTGGTGTGTTTCCGTTGGCAGGGTGAAGTTATATCTGCTGGACACAAACGTACCTTCCAATTCCCCTGCTGACCGTATGATTACCAGTAGTCTTTATGGCGGCGACCGCGAGCTGCGAATTCGCCAGGAGATTATGTTGGGAATTGGCGGCTTAAAGGCTCTTTCCGCAATGGATATCACACCAAACGTCTGCCATATGAACGAAGGGCACGCCGCTTTTATGGCATTAGAGAGAGTCTGTGAATTGCGAACCGCCAAAAATATGACTTTTGATGAGGCTATGGAAACAACAAAAGCCGGCAACGTTTTTACAATGCATACCTCTGTTAGAGCCGGGCTTGATGAATTTCATATGGCGTTGATGGATAAATATTTCGGTGATTATTTCCCAAAGCTTGGCATAAATAGAGAGCGTTTTTTGTCATTGGGAAGGATACTTCCTGACGATGATAGTGAGACATTTAAAATGACAATTTTGGCCTTACGCTTAAGCGGTTATACGAATGGCGTAAGTAAATTGCATAGTCAAATATCACGTGGGATATGGGGCAGCATTTGGCCGGGACTTCCTCTCGATGAGGTCCCTATAATACCGATTACGAACGGTATTCACATCAAAAACTGGTTGTCAGGTGAGATGAACTCTTTATATGAAAGGTATCTTGGTCCGAATTGGGCTGATGAAACTATGGATAAGCAACTCTGGAATAACGTCGAGCAAATTCCTGATGAGGAATTCTGGCAAATACATCAACGATGTAAAGAGCAGTTAATTGTTTTTGTACGCAACCAACTTAAGGCTCAAATGGAACGCCGAGGTACTTACCATACCGAATTGAACCGCGCCGAGGAGATTCTTGACCCTGAGGTACTAACCATCGGTTTTGCCAGAAGATTTGCCGGCTATAAAAGGGGCAATCTGCTGCTTAAAGACCCGAAGCGGCTTGTAAAGCTGCTTACCGACTCCGAACGGTCTATTCAGATTATTTTTGCAGGTAAGGCTCATCCAAAGGACTCGGAAGGCAAGGACATTATACGTCAGATTGTTCACTTTGCCGACCAGTACAATGTCAAACGACGCTTAATATTTTTGGAAAACTACGATATTGATATGGCAAGGGTTTTGCTTTGCGGTGTTGACCTCTGGCTTAACAACCCAAAAAGACCGATGGAGGCCAGCGGCACAAGCGGTATGAAAGTAGCAGTCAATGGTGGACTGAATATGAGCACTTTAGACGGCTGGTGGTGCGAGGGCTACACACCTGAGGGGGGCTGGGCCATTGGCGCAGGCCAGAGCTATAAGGATGAGGATTATCGAGATACGTTTGAGTCACGGGCTATTTATAATATTTTGGAAAATGAAGTTATTCCACTGTTTTACACCCACTCGGCTGACAATTTGCCCCGGGCCTGGATACGCAGAGTAAAAAATTCTATCAAGTGGATAGCGCCACGCTTCAATACGCACAGAATGGTTGCTGAATATACGCGAAGGTTCTACAATCCCGCTCTGGCAAAATACAGCTCTCTAACTGCGACAGATTGCAGCAGAGCCAGGGAGTTTTCAAAGTGGAAGGCCCGGATAAGAGAAGCCTGGCCTGAGTTCGCCGTCAAAGATGTGGTAATGGAAGTTCACAACGGTAACGGTAACGAACAGCTAAATCCCCAACAGCCCCAATTAAAAGTTGGCTCACAGTTGTGCATCAGGGCCTTGGTTAAGCTCGGCAGGATTAGCCCAGATGATATTTCAGTTGAGCTTTATCATGGTCCTGTTGATACCTGGGGTAATATCAGGCGAGGCTCCGCTGTGAGAATGGATTATAAGGAAGCGTCCGAGCAGCAAGGCGAACATTGGTTTGTTGGCTCGATGCCTTGTAGGAACACAGGCCGACACGGCGTGGCTGTAAGAGTTTTGCCTATGCACGACGACCTGGTTAATCCTTATGAAATGGGCCTCATCCTCTGGGAAACAACGAATTAGTGCTCTATATATGAACTATGACCTGCAGGTAAACACCTATCTGTTCTCTGTATTGTTCAGAAGCTCGTAAACCTCATCAGCGGAGGCGGCTTGTTCAAGCTTTTGTTTGAATTCTTCATTCAGCATCAGTCTGCTTATGCTGGCCAATGCCTGAATATGTGGGCCGGTCTGGTCAGCCGGCGAGACCAGCAGAATTAGAATTTTTACCGGTTTTCCATCGACACTTTCAAACTCGATCGGCTCATGTGCGATTCCAATCGCCATGACCAGTTCCTTAACGGCATTGCATTTGCCGTGAGGGATGGCTATTCCAGCGCCCGTTCCGGTGCTTCGTGTTCGTTCACGTGTCAGGACCGCGTCCAGGGCCACATCTCTGTCTAACAATAATCCGTTCGCATCGAGCAAATCAACAAGTTCAGTTATCACTGCTTCCTTGTCTTTGTTTTCTACCGGCACTTTAACGCAGTTTGGTTGCAATATTTGTGTCAGAATCATATTTATTACACCCAATACACTAAGCTACTTATCTATTTTTACACAAAACCAATATTTTATCTAACTATCGACATGATTGCAAGGGTGTTAACAATAAATTTTGAACATTTTTTTGATATTCATTTCATCGTCATCTTTTTGATTGCTGACTTTTCATCCTTTACATTCCGATATTATCCCAATAAAATGAAACGTAGAAATGCGCGGGTGTATGGAGCGCAAAATTTCTAATTTATAATAGTATTCTGTAACATCTAATTTAGTGGTTTGGAGCAACCTCCAGTAACCACCAAGCATTTGTCCTGTTACAGACCAATAGTCCAAATACGAGATACGAACGAATGGAAAAAATAAAGCTTTACGATACTACCCTTCGCGATGGTATGCAAGCGGAGGGCGTCAGTTTCTCGCTGGAAGACAAGCTTGCAATCGCTAAATGTCTCGATGAGCTTGGGCTCGAATATATTGAAGGCGGATATGCTGTTTCCAATCCAAAGGAGATGCAATTCTTTGCCGAAGCTGCCAAACTGGGTTTAAAAAATTCAAAAGTTGTAGCGTTCGGAACCACTCGCAGAGCCGATTACAACGTCTCAGATGACCTCTCGCTGAACGCAATGCTTGCCTGCAAAACGCAGGTTGCTACTTTGGTTGGCAAAGCCTGGGACATGCACGTAACGGACGTCCTGGGCTGTTCACTCGATGAGAACCTTACTATTTGCGCTGAGTCTGTCGAGTATCTTAAAAAGCATGGCCTCGAGACTATTTTCGACGCCGAACACTTTTACGACGGCTACAAGAAAAATCCGGAATACGCGATGAAGGTTTTAGCTGCTGCTGCCCAGGCCGGTGCCGATGTGCTTGTGCTTTGCGATACTAACGGCGGCTCTTTAGCCGAAGAAGTGTATGAAATCACGAAAACCGTTTGTGAGCGGTTGGGTTCCCGCCTTGCGGGGTCCCTCAGCACAGTAATGGTTGGGATTCACACTCACAATGATACCGACTGCGCCACAGCCAACTGCCTCGCTGCCGTTCGAGCCGGTGCCCGACACGTCCAGGGCACAATTAACGGCCTGGGCGAACGGTGCGGAAACGCAAATTTGTGCGTGGTCATACCAAACCTTGCATTTAAGATGGGCTTCGATGTTCTTAGCCCGGAAAAAATCCAGACCCTGACTGAGGTATCTCGCTATGTTTTTGAGATAGGCAATCTAACGCCAGTGATGAATATGCCGTATGTCGGCGAAAGCGCTTTTGCACACAAGGGCGGCCTGCATGTGGACGCCCTGCGCAAAAGCAAACGCAGTTATGAGCACATCGCGCCAGAGCTTGTCGGGAACGAAAGGCGGTTTCTTATATCTGAACTAAGCGGCAAATCAACGGTCTTGGCTGAGCTGGAAAAGGCAAAGATAGCCGAGGATAAAAAATTAGCCCGGAAGATACTCAACCGTGTTCAGGAACTTGAAAGCCAGGGCTATCAATTCGAGGCCGCTAACGCCAGTTTTGACCTGCTTGTCAAAAAGATTATGGGTACATATAAGCCGTCTTTTGAGCTTGTGAAGTATCATACAATTGTTGAGAAACGCGCTACCGGCGATATGGTTACCGAGGCAACGGTCAAACTCGTTCGGCCGGACGGCGTAACCGAACATGTTGTAGGCGAGGGTGACGGCCCGGTCAATGCACTTGATGCTGCTTTGCGAAAGTCGCTGGAGAATTTTTATCCCGGTATTAAGGATATTCACCTGATTGATTACAAGGTTCGTGTAGTCAATCCCGTTGCCGGAACTGCCGCGCGTGTGCGTGTAATAATTGAGTCGCGGGATAAAAGCTCTATCTGGGGCACCGTTGGCTGCTCCGAGAACATCATCGAGGCATCCTGGCAGGCCCTTGTCGATAGCGTTGAGTACAAGTTACAAAAAGACTTGCGGAGTAATTGCTCCTGTTGACCGCATGTTTGAGAACTGTCGGGATTTGTCC